>JBDRNZ010000027.1:0-67844 GCA_043810515.1 Candidatus Peregrinibacteria bacterium | reverse complement strand
CTTAAAATGCATTACTATTTTTGGGTTTTGATGGGGCTTTGCGCCCAAAAATCGATCTTTGACTTAATGGGAATTATTATCGTGGCAGGCTAACTTTCTTTTCTTCAAATTTGTAGACTTGTTTTCCTTTTTGGCTTTTTGTCTTTTGGGACGAACGATCTCATGGAGGAAAGAAATATTGGCTTGTCACTACCGGAAATTTACTAACGTATTTACGTTTCGCACTGCGGAAAAACTCACCCGACTATATCAGATAATAATATTTTATTGTTTGATACGGTTGGGTGGGTTTCGACCCATCCAAGGTTTTCTTGAGGAGGTCCTCCGCAATGCGCAAGCGGACGACTTTCTCTCTTGCTCGAGACCTTCGGGTCTTAGGAATGTGAGGGAGAGATGCGAAAGTTCCTGGCGTTGTTGTGCCTCGTCTTGGGGTGCGGGGGGGCGGCCGAAGTTCGGCAACCCACCATGTCCCCGCAGACGGAGGCGGTTGGCGCCGCCAAGGCTTCGCGTATGCGAGCCGAGGCGGTAAACCAAAGGGCTTCGACGGCGGCTCAGGCTGCTGTTGAGGCCGCGGTTCAAGCCCGCCTCGAAAGCGAGGCGGCTAAGAAAGGAGAGGTGGAAGCCCGTCTCTCCAGAGTAGGGTACGATTTAGCCTCCGTTATGGAGATAGATCCTACCCTAACCTTCCCCGGCGTGAAGCCGACGGAGGAGCCGCAAGCTCCCTATGTCGACTTCGTGCTCTTGGACGGGAGCATCGTTTCCCATTCCATCTACCCACTTGGGTGGATGTTGGGGATCGATCCGTCGACCTCCCGGCTCATCCTCGAGGTCGATGGTAAGCTGGCTTTGGGGCCGCTTGCTCCTACTGTTTCTCCCTCTGCTTTGCTCTGCGGTCGGATCGTGCAGGCAGTCGACGGCTTCCGTCCCGTCGAACTGGCCTGCGTTGCGTCTATCCCCGATTCCCCTAGCCGGTAGTACAAACCTATCTGGGGCGCTGGACTCTTTTTCAAGAGATTCCGCGCCCCAAATTCCCTTTTTAGTTGTTTCAAAAGATAAATTTGGTTTTAGGAAAAAACCGATATTTTTGCGTATAATATCGTGAAATTTTCGACCGGTGCAGAAATTTGACACAGAAAAATAAAGATTTTTTAGTATGGATTTCAATCATGGTGATAAGCGGTTTTTTGCTATCCGTCCCAGGACGGTTTTTTGTGCGTACGTGAAAAAAGATATGGAATTATCGGCCCGCACACAGAACGTGGCGGGCCGGGACTCTCGACTAGAGGGTAGTCTTGGAAGGTTACTACGGTACCATAATGTACCCGCCGTGGCGGGTTTCCGGGGCGGGGGTGGGTGCCTGAGGCGGCTGCTCGTCCTTCTTCCCCTTTGGGGGGAGAAGGGACGGGCAGGGCGGCCGACAGTGCTCTTCGGCGCAGGTCGTGGCGCGGGGGCGGCGGGGCTTTTTGGCCACCGCCGGCGGTGGCCGCTTGCGTGCGCCGCTATCGTACATCAAGATGTTGCTGGCGTCCACAGGGGGACGCCGGAGGAAGGTCCGGAGATTGTCGAGGTTGGAGGCTGGGGCCTCCAACCAATCCCTCAACTCTTCCTCGGACATATCCGCGAAGTACTCAATCCCCAGACGGTTGGCGGCCCCCTTTCGGGGGTCGCCGAGGGCCTCGACCAAGTCGGCGCGGAAACGCCAGTTTAGGTTATGGCGAGCGAGGTTTGTCATGGTGGCCCATCTCTGGGCCACCTGTCCGGGGGTCAGAGCGCCGATCAGCCGTCTTTCGACGGCCGCCGCGACCTCAAACCCCAGGTCGGAGTCGTCTGTGTTGAGGAACATCGGGAGGGAACGCCCCTCCCGAAGAAAGGTCAGAAGGGCCTTCCGGTCCTCCTGGTTTGGGGTTTTCTTGATGCAGGCCACCAAGTTGGTGGCCTGCGGAAGCCCCTCGGAGCAGGTCGCGTAGATCGCGGCCTGCTCGTCGGTGAGTTCGGGGGCGGACGCGAGGGCGGGCGTGGCCAGGAGGGCCAAGCCCGCCAAGAGGGCGGCCGCGAACGCGGCCGCCGGCGGGCGGAAGTGCTTGTTGCGTTTCATCGTGTCCTCCTCGGCTTCTCACGCGCACAGTGCGACGTGGAAGCCTTCTGATGAATGGGTGGGTATCTGAGAATCCAGCAAGCCCTGAAAATCTATATGAAGCCGTTTTACCGGCAGCTTTCGCGAGCCAAAAAAGTTCCAAAAAATGCCTTTTTAGCCGGGAATGCTGCCGGTGATTTTGCCTTTGTAACCTTATAAAACTACCTTTGAAGTAGAGAGAGTATCTGTCGCCTTCTAAGCGATTGCTCAAGGGCAAAAGCCTCTGGCGCGCGCTATTTAAAAAAGAGACAGGTTACTCCCTACTTGCATTGTCAATGGACACTTTTGACATTATATCAAAAAGTACTAGATATTATCACATTATCTATATTTGTCAATCAAAAGTAGGGTCTAATTTTGCGCTTTTTTAGGCCGTGGCTGGAGGTTCGGTGGGAGGAGTTTCGGAAGGTTGATTGGGTACGGTAGCGGTTGGCTTTGCGTCGGAAGGTGGTTGAGGAACTTCGGCGGTTGGCTTTGCGTCCGCAGGTTCTTGGGCCGCGTTCATCATCTGGGCTACGACGTTGCCCTGCGAAGGTTCTTTCAGGCCGGGCTGGCCGGGCATCTTGCTTATGTCAATAGGCGGGGCGCTCATATCGATGCCGATTCTTACGGTTATTTCTTGTTCGACAAATTTCTTTTTTCTCGCGTGTTTCAGACGGGAGTATTCCTTTACGATTTCCGCGATCTTTGGATTCTGGCCTGTGGTATCCCATATTGTATTTATCGAGAACGGTCTTGAGGTTGAATTGTCTATGTTCAGCTTTGTGTACATCTTGTAATTTGAAATTCCAATAACATCCTGTTCCGTCAAAAGCGGAGCGTATTCCTTGGCAAGATATTCGGCATCGTCCGCGCCGACTTTAAAAGAACTCAATGTTCCAACGTTACCAAATACGGCGTCTCTGATCTGAGTTGAGGTTACGCCATATTTCGTCGTGACGAGCTGATTTATGTACTGATGCGCCATTATCAGGTTCAAACGATATTTTCTAGCTTCCGAGAGGATTGCGCAGAAACTGTCGGTTGCGAAATTCTGGAACTCATCCACGTACAGAAAGAAATCCTTTCTTTCCTCCTCCGGAATATCCGCGCGGCTCATTGCTGCCATCTGAAGCCTTGAAACCATCACAAGTCCCAAAAGCTGTGTGTTCAAATCCCCTATCTTACCTTTCGAAAGTCTCACAAGCAGGATTTTTCCGTTATCCATGATTTCCCTGAAATTAAAAGAGGATTTCTGCTGACCGATAGTATTTCTCATTATCGAGTTTGTGATGAACGGGCCGAATTTTGAGCTGAAATACGGAATCATCTCCTGTCTTTCCCTGTCGCCGGTGTTGGCATATTCATGTTCCCAGAAAGACTTAACCACCGGATTTACCACTTTTCTCAGTTTGTATTTCAAAAATGCATCGTCCGTAAAAATTCTCGGGATATCTATGAGGGTCGCGCCTTCCTCTTTGTCTTCCATAAGTGTGAGGCAGGCATTTCTGAAATAATGCTGGATTCGCGGGCCAAATATTTCATCGCCAAAAAGTTTTATGAATATTTCGGTGGCCTGACTTGAAATCAGGTCCATCTGCGCTGAATCTTTCGCGTCAAGCATGTTCAGACCCATCGGACGCTCCGTGTCCGCAGGATCAAATATGATCACGTCTTTTGCTCTTTCTTTCGGGATGTAAGTTAATATGTCCTCGATAAGGTCGCCGTGCGGATCTATGATACAGACGCCTTCGCCGTTTTGTATGTCCTGCCTTGCCATAAACGACAAAAGCGCGGATTTACCTGATCCGGATTTACCTATGATGTAGTGATGCCTTGATCTGTCGGCTCTTTTGAACCGGACTTCTCTTTTGGTTCCTCTGTAAATATTGTGACCGATCAGTATTCCATCTTCCGGCAGATTTATCGGGGCCGATAAAACTTTGTAGTCCAGCCATCTGATTACAGGTGTGTAATTGATTCTACTGTTTGGGAAATGGTAAAGGCTCGAAAGTTCGTCTTCAGCCAGTATCGATTTTTTTTCGCCGAGAAATAAAATCCTTGTATCAAGAAGACGATGGCGGAAATTGAAGTTGAACCATTTGTCGTTGATCGAATCTATCAGGAAGAGTCTTCTCGTCTGGAACCAGTTTGATCCCGCGTCCTTAAAAAGACTTAAACTGATAACTATGTTATTGCTTAATTCTTCGGCGCGCGTTTCCGTTTTTGCTGTTGAAAGAAGCCTTATTACTGTGTCAAAACCGGCCTGTGATGCTTTTTCACCCATTCTTTTCGCAACCTCCTCTTTTGACTGAAGCATTCGCACGTATCCTCCACCGGAGTCCTGTGCCTGAGTTTCCATTTTTTCGTAACCGAGAAATATTCCCTTAAAAACATTCAAAATCGGACCGAGTATCGGAATTTTAATTCCGCCTTTTTGTTTGCCCTTGAAATATGCCTCACCATAGGCTGTGGCTTTCTTTGTCCATCTGTCGCTGCGGGGTCTTATGACAATCTGAATAACGGCCGTTTCCTCCTCGGCGAGTTTTGAGAAGACGTTTGTGAGATTGTTAAGCGGGTCGTTTTCGATAACTTTAAAAGTTTTTATCGGAAACCAATTCAGTTTTTGTTCGTACGCGTAATATCCTTTCATTTTGTTTCCGGGAGGCCTGTGCTCGTATCTCTCTATCGGCTGAATGTCCGCGTCCGGATAGTATGAAGTGATCTGTTTTTCCACTATCTCGCGATAATACGGTGGGAATGCAACATAGAAATCCACGGCCTTTTGATGGGCGACAAGTTCAAAACTAAAAATATTGTTTTTGAACAGCCTTGTTCTGATGACGTTCCAAAGATTGAGCTCTCTTGTTTCCCCGATACTTCTGAAGAACTGCGACATTATCGCGATTTTTTCCCTAAAATCCTTTTCAACCTCTTTTTCCTTATCTTTCGGGGAATCTTCACGCGGAAGTGTTATTCTGAAGAAGATTAGTTTTTTGGACTGGGAGTAATGATAAATACTTCTGACTATTTTCAGTAAAAGCAGGACGGCGATTACCGATCCCACTATGAGGATAAGCAATGTAACCGGCTTTGCTTTTATGTACTCCCACAAGTTCAAAGGAAACGCGCTCATCTTTTTTGTTTTTGTGTTTAGTTTTCTCTATATTTTAGCAGAAAACGGCTTCTTTAACAAGGCTTGGGAGGGTGGATATATCAACGCGCTGTTGTTTGGTGGTGTCGCGGTCGCGGAATGTCACTTTTTGATCGTCCAGAGAGTCAAAATCGACTGTGATGCAGTAAGGTGTGCCAATTTCATCCTGTCTTCTGTAGCGTTTTCCTATAGCGCCGGATTCGTCATATTCGACCATAAAATCCGATTTCAGGTCGTCAAATATCTTTTGCGCCATAGGTACAAGCTTGTCTTTTTTCATTAACGGAAATATTGCTACTTTAACCGGTGCGAGCTTCGGGCTGAATCTCATAACTGTTCTTTCCTCTCCGTCAATTTTGTCCTCGTCATAGGCATCAAGCAGGACAGTCAGCATACTTCTTTCCGTTCCAAAAGAAGGTTCGATAACATGAGGAAGGTATTTTTCGTTGGTCATAGGATCTATGTATTTTAGATCTTTTCCTGAAAATTTTTCGTGCTGTTTCAGGTCAAAGTCGCCACGGTATGCGAGTCCGGCCAATTCGCCCCAGCCGAATGGGAATTTGTATTCAATATCAAAAGTCATGCTGGAATAATGCGACAGCTCGTCTTTTGTGTGCTCTCTGAAGCGAAGATTATCTTTTTTTATTCCCAGGCCCAGAAACCATTTTTTGCAGACTTCTTTCCATTCATCAAACGAGGCTTTTATAGCTTTTTTGTCATTGGGCTGAAGAAAATATTCTATTTCCATCTGCTCGAATTCTCTTGTGCGATATGTGAAATTTCCCGGCGTTATTTCGTTTCTGAATGATTTTCCCATCTGGGCTATGCCGAAAGGAATTTTTTGTCTCGTTGTCTGGAGAATATTTTTGAAATTTACGAAAATTCCCTGGGCTGTTTCAGGGCGAAGGTAAACCGCCGATGCTGTTTCCTCAATGACGCCCTGATGTGTTTTGAACATGAGATTGAAAGATCTAGCCTGTGTAAAATCTGTTTTGCCGCATTTCGGGCACGGGATTTTATTGTCTTTTATGATTTTTCCGATTTCCTCAAGCGATTTTCCGACGGCAGCCTCAATTCCCAAAGCTTCCTCTATAAGTTTGTCGCCTCTGACACGTTCGTGGCAGGATTTGCAATCCATCAGCGGATCTGAAAAAGACGCGATGTGGCCGGAAGCCTCCCAGACTTTCGGATTCATCAAAATCGCAGAATCGACTCCTATCATGTCAGGCCGTTCCTGAACAAACGTTTTCCACCAGTAATTTTTAATATTCTGCTTTAATTCGCAGCCGTAAGGCCCGTAATCCCATGTATTCGCAAGTCCGCCGTAAATTTCGGAACCCGGATATATGATTCCTCTACGTTTGCAGAGAGATACTACTTTTTCCATCAGGTCAGCCATGATTATTTTTTAGAATTTTTATTTTTCCAGTCGAGAAGTGCGTTTGACAGAACTTTCAGAAAAGATTCCGCTGTCTTGTGGCTCATGTTTATCCGGCTTACTACTTTAAGTAGAGGCTCCGGTGTGTTCGGGAGAACGTAAGCCATGTCAAGTATGCATTCGTTGGCGTTGAAATGCACGGACACTGCGTTAGCGTAAACTCCGGATTCCTGTTCCTCTGTGATTTTTACCTTGTATTGTTTTTTTTCTTCAGCCATAAATTTATTATTAAATTGTATGTTCACAGTGTACAAAGCTGTCGTTTAATTTTCAACAACAGTTTTTTATTTATATTTTTCTCTCTTTTAAGCCGTTTTATAAAAACCGGCGTGGTTTTTTTCGATTTTTTGGATTTTTATTTTTATAATTCTGGTGTTTTTTATTTTTCTTTTATGCCTGTAAAAAATGATGTTCTTAAAATCGGCGGTATGAAAATAAATTCCGTGTCCCGTAAATTTTACGTGGGACAGAGAAATATTTTCCTAAGAAATAAAGAATTTTGTCTGATGGAATATTTTATAAAAAATGCCGGGAGAGTCGTGAGCCGCACTCAGATTTTGGAAGACGTCTGGGATCAAAACATCTGCTGTCCAACAAATACGGTGGATGTGCATGTAAGTACTCTTCGCCAAAAACTAAAATTTTTCAACTGCGGGGATTTTATCAGGACAGTTCATTGCGTTGGTTATATTTTTGAACCTTAGTTATTAAACAAGAAATCATTTTGACAAGTCTCACAAGATCTTTTCTTTGATCTTGTGACAAAATGCTTTTATAATCACGTCAAAATAAATTCAAAAAATAACCTCATTCCACATGGACAATTCCTCAATTGCCCCTTTGACACAGACTGTATCAGATATTTCCTCGCTTGTTGATAATCTTCTTTTACTTCTTTCCGATAAAGAAAAACTGGTCGTTACAAAAAGATTCAGTATCAGCGGTATGAAAAAACATACGCTTGATGAGATCGGAAAAGAACTTTCCGTTACCCGCGAACGTGTGCGGCAAATTGAGAAAAACGCTCTTTATAAAATGAGGAGAAATGTTTTTAATACCTCGTTAAAACATCTTCATGATTTTTCACTAGGCATTTTGAGGAATCACGGAGGACTTATATCGGAAACGTCTTTGTTTGACGAATTAAAGAAAATTATGCCGCCAAACCTGGATCTGGATAATGGTGGAATTCATCTTTCTCTTGTTCTAAACGACCAGGTTAAATGTGTTGGCAATACCGTTAATTTTTGTCCTTACATCCGCGAATCCGGCATATCCGATTTTTCATTGAAATACGCATCGAATCATCTTGTAAATCAGCTTAATAAATATGGAGACGCGAAAAAACTTGACAAACTTCATCGTGATTTAAAGGGACTTATGGATGAGGTGAATTTTGATGTCGAAGGTATGAAGTCTCTTATTTCGATAGATAAGCGCGTTGCTCTTCTTGAAGATGATCTGGTTGGACTTGTTGAATGGAGGCATCTTTATCCGAGAACATTGAGAGATAAAATTTTATATATTTTGCGGCAGGAAAAGACGTCTATGCATTTTGTCGATATCTCTGAGAGAATTACAAATGCAAATTTCGACAACCGTCAGGTTAACCTTCAGGCTGTTCACAATGAATTGATTCGTCATGATCAATTTGTTCTTATCGGACGCGGTATTTACGCGTTAAGCGAATGGGGATACGAAAAAGGCACCGTTGAAAATGTGATTGGAAAAATACTAAAGCAAAAGAAAGAGCTTTCGCAGGATGAGATCGTTGACGCCGTTTTGAAACAGCGTCAGGTTAAGAAAATCACTGTCGTGCTTGTCCTGAAAAACAGCGGACTCTTTGAACGTGTCGGCCGAAAAATGTACCGTCTTAAAAAAACTAAATCCTTATAAATTTGTTTTTGTCAGCGGCGTAGTTTTTTTTGAGTTGATCAAGATTTGAGAGGATTGAATCAATTGAAGCGTTTTTTGTTTGTTTGAAGTATTTTTTTTGCGCGTGTTTGAGAATTTTTGCTATGCGCTTATTTGACGGATCCAGATCCATTATTTCGGAGGCGACTTTAATGGCTTTGTCGTATTTCTTGAGACGCATTAATGTCATCAGGTGTGTTTCAGCGTCATAAATAAATTCATTTTTTTCCGCAAGCTGGTTTCCATGTTGTCTTGTTTTAACAAGTTTTTCCAGTGCCAGAACGTGCGGATTTTTGTCGTCTATTTTTTTGAGCTGTGAAATGAAATTGTAAATCGCTTCATACTTGTCCGAATATATCAGGTCGGACATACTTTTGATTTTTTTATCAATCAGTTTGTCTCTAAACATTCCGGTAATTCGCAGAACCTCTCTATTTCCCGGACTATTTCTTTCGAGAAGAAACAATTCATCTATAAGCCTGTTTTCGTCCTGGTTTAATATTTTTGTGAGTCTTTCTGTCTGCTGTGTTTCGTAATTTCTCCTCTCTTTTTCTTCCGATGATTTATATTCATTTTGTATCTTTATTATCATTCGCTTGAGCGTTTCGTTGTTGGGCGCGATGGCTAAAAGCGGTTCCAGCAGTTTAAGAGCTTCTCTGATTTTTTTATCCTTTAAAAGGTTCTTGGCTTCGGCTATTTTTTCTTTTACAACTTTGTTGTTCTGGATTTTTACCTCATCCTCGATTTTGTCTTTGAGGTTTGCAAATCTTTTCTCTTTCGGAAATTTCGCAATGTAATTAACACAAAGATTATAGGCTTCTCTGTATTTTCCTTCCGAGGTGAGGCTCGCAATGTTTTTTTCCGCTTGTGAAAAATATGCTTCCTGCGTCATTTTTGTTTTTGTTTATGTCTGAATTATACCAGAAAAACGTGTTAATTTAAAGCTCTGAGAGCTGTTTTTGGAGATGTTCCAGGTTTTCCTTTTCATTTTTCAGCCGCTGTCTGTCGCGTTTTACAACTTCGGATGGTGCGTGAGCGAGAAAGTTTTTATTTTTAAGTTTTGTTTCCAATGATGAGATGAAAGTTTTTTTCTCATCTATTTCTTTTTTAAGCCTGAGTTTTTCTTTGTCCGTATCCAACAGGTCTTTTAACGGCAGATATATTTCAACTTTGCCTAGAATCACGACTTTTGCTTTCTGAATCTTCGGGCCTTTTTCTTTTATTTCCAAAGACTGAAGTTTTGCCAGCCTCATAAGTGCTTCTCTTTTCGACTCGATTGCAACGGTGTGCGATCCCGCGTAAATTATTGCGTGTATTTTTTTGGATGGTTCGACTTTTAGTTCCATCCGGGTGCTTCTTATTTTCGTTATGATGTCGTGGATTATCTCCATTGTTTTTGTTTCTTTTGGGAATACTAATTTTTTGTCATATTCCGGCCATGTTTCACTTATAAGCAGTTTTTCTCCGTCCGCAAGTTCCCATAACTTTTCCGTTACAAAAGGCACGAACGGGTGCAAAAGCTTCAGCGATGTTTTTAGGACATATAAAAGTACGGCAGGATTTTTGTGTTCACCTTTTGAAATTTCCAGATACCAGTCGCAATAACTGCCCCAGAAAAAATTATAAATTCTGGTTCCGGCGTCTGAAAAATTGAATTTTTTCAGATCGTCATCAACCTGACGTATGAGTTCCTGTAATTTTGTAAGAATCCACTTGTCGGCAAATGACTTTATCATTCCATATTCAAACCGCGTATTTAAGTCTTTTTTTTCTATATTCATCATCGCAAATCTTGCCGCATTCCAGATTTTGTTTACGAAATTTCTGTATCCGGCTATTTTTTCTTCGTAAAGACGCATATCGTTTCCGGGCGTACTTCCGACCACCAGGCTCAATCTGACTGCGTCTGTTCCATATTTTTCTATCATTTCCAGTGGATCTATGCAGGTTTCCGGCCTTGATTTGCTCATTTTTCTACCTTCTCTGTCGCGGATCAGACCGTGAAGATAGACTGTTTTGAATGGTACTTCGTGGAGCGCGTACGTTGTCATTATTATCATTCTCGCAACCCAGAAAAACAGGATGTCGTAGCCGGTTTCCATTACCGAAGTCGGATGAAAATATTTTAAATCTTCTGTGTTCTTCGGCCATCCGAGCGTTGAAAATGTCCAAAGTCCCGACGAAAACCATGTGTCAAGCGTGTCCGGATCCTGTTTAAATTCTTTTGAGCCGCATTTTACGCATTTTTCCGGACGCGAAGCACTTACGACAATTTCCTCACAATTTTTGCAGTACCATGCCGGAATTCTATGACCGAACCAGATCTGTCTTGAAATACACCAATCGTGGAGATTTTCCATCCAGTGGAAGTATGTTTTTTTAAATTTTGACGGCAGAATTTTTATGTCGCCGTCTTTTACGACTTCAATCGATTTTTGTTTGAGAGATAATAACTTTTTGCCGTCTTTGATTACGGGTTTCTCAACATTCACAAACCATTGTTTTGAAATGAGAGGTTCTATCGGAGTCTCGCATCTGTAGCAAATCGACAAATTGTGCTTGTAATCCTCAATTTTTTCAATGAGCCCCATTTTGTCCATATCTTTTACTATCGCCTTTCGGCATTGCATTGTTGTCATTCCGGCGTATTTTCCGCAGTTTTTTTTCATTCTTCCTTCCTCGTCGATTATTGATTTTTTTGGAATATTGTGCCGCTGAGCGATTTCGAAATCAGTAAAACTGTGCGCCGGCGTCACTTTTACAGCACCGCTTCCGAATTTTGGATCGACTGATTTGTCCGCGACTACGACTATTTCAAATTCGCCCAAAACTCCTGGTATCATAAATTTCTTGCCGACCATTTTTTTATATCTTTTATCGTCCGGATGCACTGCGACTGCGGTGTCACCAAGTTTCGTTTCCGGCCTTGTTGTGGCCAGAATGAACGGTCCGTATTTTATCCAGTATAATTTTTCCGTGACTTCTTTATATTCGACCTCATCGTTTGCGAGTGTTGATCCGCAGCGCGGACACCAGTTTACAATGCGGTCTCCTCTATATATGAGACCGTCTTTATGCATTTTTATGAAGATCTTTTGCACAGCCTCGGTGAGGCCTTTGTCGAGAGTATATCTTTCTCTTGTCCAGTCGCAGCTCGAACCCATTTTTCTGATTTGGCGTCTTATTGTATTTTGCGAGGATTTTACAAATTTGCCGACTTCTTTCAAGAATTCTTTTCTTCCAAGATCAAATCTTGTTTTTCCTTTCTTTGCCAGAAGTTGTTCAACTTTGTTTTGCGTGGCAATTGCGGCGTGGTCGGTTCCGGGAAGCCATAAAGCCGATTCGCCAAGCATTCTGTGATGACGTACCATTATATCCTGAAGCGCGAGCATAACCGCGTGTCCGAGATGCAAAACCCCTGTCGCATTGGGAGGAGGCATGGAAATTGAAAAGGGACGTTTATTTTTGTCTATTTTCGGGGTGAATGCGGAACTGGCTTCCCATTTTTTATATATATTGTCTTCGTATTTTTTGGCCTCGTAGGCTTTCGGTATGAAAAAATCCATTTGTTTTTCGGTTAAGAAACCTGCTTTATTCTACATAGCTATAAATCAGGTTACAAATTATTTTTAAAAACGTTGGTTTTTGGCTTACGTAACGAGGTTGACAGCTGTGCAAATGTAGTTTAAAATTAGAGTGCGACATTAATAATAAAAATGGCATTTGATTCATCTAACAAGCCTTCCGAAAATGTTTCACGAACTCGTAGTTCCGAAGCTCCGCGTAAAAAAGATAATTTTAAAGAAATTCAGGAAGCCGGTGTCGGTCACGAGGCGTTAAGTGGTGTTATCGGCGTTGATGAAGGGATGGAGACTAGCGGTCGTGTTTCGGAAATTATTACCGAAGCCAAGAAAACTGTTCCTGCCGGAGGAATTCCAAAAACTTCCACAATTACGGATCCCGCACAGATACGTGCAGAACTTTTGAAACAGCTTCCTACAAGCGAGCGAGCTATGAGGAGTGTAATAGCTAAAGAGATTAAAAAAGAAATAACCTACCTTCATAAGAAAGCTATGCGAATGGTCAGATCTCCCGGCAACTCGAGTTATTTTGAAATGTCCAATCTTATGAGAAAAATACGCGAACTTAAGACAATACTGCTGTCGCTTTTCAAAGCTCCTGCAGAAAAATTAAAAACGCTTTGGCTCAGATTTGTGCACGGTGTAATGTAGATCGTGTTTTTTAAAGAGGTTTATTATGGCGAACTTTACCGCGGAGCAAAGAAGGCTTATCCGTGACATAAATAAACTCAAGGCAGAAAAAAAAGCTTTGATTCTTGTCCATAATTACCAGAGACCCGAGATTTATGAGGTAGCTGATGCAATCGGAGATTCTCTTCAATTATGCCAGGAGGCGGCTAAAACCAATGCAAAGATAATTCTTTTTTGTGGTGTGAATTTTATGGCTGAAACGGCCGCCATTCTCAATCCGGATAAGAAAGTTATAATCCCCTATTCTGATGCGGGTTGTGCTATGGCTGACATGGTCGATTCGGAAAAACTCAAAAAATTCAAAAAATCCCATCCCGACTCAGCAGTCGTCTGCTATGTAAATTCCACTGCCGATGTAAAAGCCGTGTCCGACGTATGTTGTACCTCGTCAAACGCGGTTAAAGTCGTAAAATCGCTGAAAGAGAAAAAAATTATTTTCGTTCCCGATAAAAACCTGGCCGCTTATGTTGCCCAGCAAGTGCCTGAAAAAGAAATAATCGCCTGGAAAGGCTACTGTCCGGTTCATCATTTTGTAAATAAAGAATATCTTGAAGAAGTCAGGCGTGATTTTCCGCGCGCGAAAATTATTGCCCATCCCGAGTCAAATCCCGATGTTCTAAAACTTGCGGATCATGTTTCCGGTACAAGCGGTATGATTGATTATGCTAAAAACGAAAGCGCTGATGAGTTTTTTGTTTTGACGGAATGCGGAATGACTGAGAGACTTCACAGGGAAGTTAAAGAAAAAAAGTTTTATGGAGTTTGCAATATGTGTTTTGATATGAAAAAAATTACGCTTGAAGCTGTTTTGAGTTCTCTTCGTGAGGAAAAAACTGTAATAAAAGTTGATCCGAAAACGTCTAAAATGGCCAGGAGAGCTATTGACAGAATGTTATTGGTTTCTTAAGTTAATTTCCCAAATATGGACCGACAAGCATTAAAAGAATTTACACACAACGCAGGGGGGTTTCTGACGATTGACAGCAGTAATTATAAACAATGGGTTTTTCGTTATACTTTTCTGGAACTTGAAAAAGATCTCGGCACAAAGGGCGACATAACCACAAACTCCCTGTTTCATAAAAACAAATCCGTGAAAGCAAAAATTGTCGCGCGGGAAAGTGGTGTCTTGGCCGGCCGGGAAGAAATAATGTATTTTCTTGTTGAATCCGATCCGTCATTCCGACCTGTGATTCGCGGAAAATTTGAGGTTAATTTTAAATTTAAAGACGGGGACGCTTTTGAAGCGGGCGACGAAATTGCGGGGATTTCCGGAGATATACATGATCTTTTGGCTGTGGAACGTGTTGCTTTGAATCTTCTTATGAGAATGAGCGGAGTCGCGACTTTTACAGGAATAACCGTGGATACGGTGAAGGAATATGATGTTCTCATAACCCCGACGCGAAAAACGCTCTGGGGGCTTCTCGATAAGAAAGCTGTTTCGCTGGGCGGCGGTGGGACGCATCGTTTAAATCTTGGAGATGCGATTTTGGTTAAAGATAATCATCTTGATGTTTTTGGGCGTGATTTCGAGAAGGTTATGGACAGCATAGCAAAAAGCGATCCGAACTGCCGTTTTGTTGAAATAGAGGTGGATAATAAAAAGGAATGTCTTGAACTGTGCGCGGAAATGGTAAAATTTATTAGTCGCGGAGCTGTAAAATGCGTTTGTGCGGTTTTAATGGATAATATGAATTCCGGCGATATTATTGCCACTATAGAGGAACTGAAAAAGAAAAATCTTTACGAAAGGCTTTTATTTGAGGCTTCGGGTGGCATAACTGAGAAAAACGTCGTTGAATACGCCAAAACAGGAGTTGATATTATTTCCATGGGCTGTCTTACGGGAAAATCAAATTTCCTTGATATGAGTATGGAAATGATTTGAAGACTTTCTATATGGCTTCGTAGGATTCCGACTGAGTATCTATTTCATCAAAAGGCGGCGCCTGTATATCAGGCTGAGATTCGTTTTCATTCACGGATTGAGGATTTCCGCTATCGGTTTGTTCGTCTTTCTGGGAGAACATGAGAGCGTAATAAACTCCGCCTCCGATCAATAATGCGACGATTAACCCTATCAGTATTGACATAGATGAAGATTTTTTTTCATTAAAATCGGGAGTGGGGGCGGGTGGATTTTGATTTTCTTCCATCATGTACATCACGTTACGGTTTGGTGCGTTTTTTGGTGGGTGAGGAGGGATTTGAACCCTCACGCCTTGCGGCACCAGCTCCTAAGGCTGGCGTGTCTGCCAGTTTCACCACTCACCCATTTTTTTCGCTTGTTGTATTGTACTTGCGCGGCTATTAAATGCAAAGAAAAAAATATTTTGACACATTTATCGAAACAGTGTAGCCTAAGATCTTTTTCGAGTTTTGCGTTTATAAAATATAGTTGCTAATATATCAAATTTCTTGCTTGACAAATCATCTGCAAATCAATATTCTGTGTTATTGAAAGGGGGTTTTCTAATTAAAATTCATTAAAATCAGGTCATGTCTACAACGAAAATAAACTTGTCGGATATTATAAATGAGATGTTTTTAGTCCTTACTAACAAAGAAAAGGACGTTATCGTAAAGAGGTTCAGCCTTGATAATAAGCCACGACGTACACTTGAACATATCGGACAGCAGTTCTCGGTTACGCGTGAAAGAATCCGTCAGATTGAGAAAATTGCGCTTGGGAAGTTAAAAAGGACTGTTCAGACCACGAAACTTAACGCTGTGAACGATATTGCCGACAAAGTCATTACTGATCATGGTGGGGTTTTGGTGCAGATGAAATTAATAAGTGAGATATTGAACCTTATAAAGTCAAAGGACGAGGTTGATCCAAATATTATAAAACTGGCTCTCAATATAAACCAGAATATAAAACATGCCGAAAAAACCAATGTTTACAATACGTTCTGGAGATTTAAGGAAATCGGTCTTGATATCGTTTCGTCTATTATTGATGCCGGAATAAAAACTTTGAAAAAGAAAGGCGATGTAATTTCCGATCAGAAGCTTGTGATTTCTATAAGACAGCTTCTTGCCGAAAAAATCGAACAATACAGCGATCCAATGATTATATCTTCTCTGGAAGTGGATAAGAGGTTAAAAAGGGTCAGTGAAGGTTTTGGTCTGATGAGCTGGAGACATATAAATCCGCGCAGTATTCGCGACAAGGCTTACATTGTTTTGAAGCGCGAAAAAAGTCCTCTGCATTTTATTGAAATTGCAAATAAGATTTCAGCTTCCGGATTCGACAAAAAAGTTGTCACCACCCAGGCTGTGCATAATGAATTGATCCGATATGATCAGTTTGTTCTTGTTGGCCGTGGTCTTTACACCTTGAAAGAATTCGGATTTAGCAAAGGAACTGTTGCTGATGTGATTGAGGGACTTTTGAAGAAAAAAAGTCCAATGACGAAGCAGGAAATTATCGAGGGCGTGCTCAAGCAAAGACAGGTTAAGAAAGGCACAATCTCTCTGAATCTTCAAAAAAATCCGCAGTTTGTCAGAGTAGGACGTGCCGTTTATAAATTCGACACAAAGAGAAAAAATAAGAAATAAGGACTAGTTTATTTATAGGGTTGATATCTGGGGCAGATAATTTACAATGGGGGCAGTTTTAATGAAAACTTATGACAGACTGTATTTTTTGCAAAATCACGGGCAGGGAAATCCCAGCCGAATTTTTGTACGAAGACGACAAGTGCGTGATTTTTCGCGATCTGCATCCAAAAGCACAAACACATCTTTTAATTGTCCCGCTTAAACATATCCCTTCAATCGCCGAAATGGATGAAGGCGACGAGAAAATCGTAGGCCATCTCGTACTGTGCGCCAAGAATATTGCCGAGAAGCTTGGCCTTGGCGGATACAAACTGCAAATTAATGTCGGCAAAGACGGGGGCCAGGAAGTGTTCCACCTGCATCTGCATCTAATGTCTAAATTTGGCTAAACATGTCTTTTGTAAATTTACACACTCACTCCCATTACAGTCTTCTTGACGGTTTTGGAAGTCCAAGGGATATCATTTTGCGAGCAAAAGAACTTGGTTATCCGGCCGTCGCGCTGACCGACCATGGCGTTACTTACGGTCTTATTGAATTTTACAAGGAAGGCAAAAAAGAGGGAATAAAACCGATTTTGGGCTGCGAAATGTATGTAGCGCCGCGCACGCGTTTCGATAAAGAGGCAAAAATCGACGTAAAGCCTTACCATCTGACAGTTCTGGCAAAAAACAACGAAGGCTACTACAATCTTTTAAAACTTGTTACGCAGGCGAATCTTGAGGGATTTTATTATAAAGCACGGGTTGATTACGGTCTTTTAAGGGCTCACAGTAAAGGGCTTATAGCTTTGAGCGGTTGTATTGTCGGACATCTGCCACGAATGATTCTTTCCGGCAACGAGGAAGAAATTCACAAGACGATAAAGCAGCATATCGATATTTTCGGAAAAGAAAATTATTTTTTTGAAATTCAGGATCATCCTCTCCTTGAAAATCAGGAAATCGTAAATAACCGCATACTTGAACTGTCAAAAGAATACGGCATTGATATTGTTGCCACGAATGACACTCATTATCCGAGACCGGAGGATAGTGAAGTACATGACATACTTTTATGCATTCAGACGCAATCAACTGTCGGTATGGAGGACAGAATGAGGTATGTCGGGGATTTTTCAATCAGGGATTCTGAAGACATTAAGGCTGCTTTTAAGAATTTTCCGGGCGCGATTGAAAACACTTTAAAAGTCGCGGAAATGTGCAACGTCGATTTTGAATTTGGAAACAACCTGATCCCCTCTTTTAAAACTCCACAAAACGAAAAACCGGACGTTTATCTCCGGCAATTGTGTGAAGAGGGATTGAAAACGAGGTTTGAAGGCAAAAAAATTCCGACTGAATATAATGAAAGGCTTGAGTATGAGCTTAAAACGGTGAACAAAATGGGGTTTGATACTTATTTTTTGATTGTCTATGACGTTGTCAGATATGCAAAAGAAAAAGATATTGTTGTAGGACCCGGCCGCGGGTCCGCGGCCGGATCTATTCTCGCATGGTCTTTGAATATCACTGATCTTGATCCGATTGAGCACGGCCTTTTCTTTGAACGTTTTTTAAATCCGGAACGTGTAAGCATGCCTGATATCGATATTGATTTTGCAGATAAACGCCGTGATGAAATTTTGGCATATGTCATTGAAAAATACGGACAGGGCAATGTTGCGCAAATTATAACTTTCGGAACGATGGCTCCGAGAGCGGTGGTCCGGGATGTCGGCAGAGCACTCGGATATCCTTATCAGGAAGTTGACGCTCTTGCGAAGACTGTTCCGCCCCCTGTTTTGGGAAAACACGTCCCTCTAAAAGTTTCAATTGTTGACGATCCTGATCTGCGCCACTCTTACCAAAATGATCCGCGGGCGAAAGCTTTGCTGGATTATGCAATGAGGCTTGAAGGAACGGTTAGGCATGCAGGGACCCACGCATGTGCAGTTGTGATTTCTGAAAAAGATCTTACGGAATATACGGCTCTCCAGTACGGTGCCGGCGGACGCGGTGAGATAGTCACACAGTATTCCGCGAAACCGCTTGAGGATTTGGGACTTTTGAAAATGGATTTTTTGGGACTTAAAAATCTGACCGTTATAGAGGAAACCTGTGGAATTCTGCATGAGATGAAGGACGTTACCGTTGATATAAGCAGTATTCCTCTTGATGATGAATCCACCTTTGAGCTTCTAAAAAAGGCTGATACAACCGGTGTTTTTCAGCTGGAGTCCGGCGGAATGAGACGTTATCTAAAAGATCTTAAGCCAACCAGGTTTGAAGATATAGTTGCGATGAGCGCCTTGTACCGGCCGGGTCCGATGGAATGGATTCCAAATTATATCCAGGGAAAACATCATCCCGAGAAAATCAAATATCTTCACAAATCATTCAAGCCGATACTGGAATCCACTTACGGCGTTGCGGTTTATCAGGAACAGATTTTGCAGATTGCGAGAGATTTTGCGGGTTTTAGTCTTGGCGAGGCCGATATGCTCAGAAAAGCCGTGGGTAAAAAAATAGGCTCGCTTCTTTCCGAGCAGCGGGAAAAATTTATAAAAGGGGCCGTAGAAAACGGGCACGATGAAACTTTTGCCAATGAAGTTTTTGAAAAAGTTATTGAACCTTTTGCGGGGTATGGTTTCAACAAAGCACATGCCGTCTGCTATGGACTTATCGCCTATCAGACCGCTTATCTAAAAACTCATTATCCTGTTGAGTTTATGACGGCTCTGCTCCGAAGCGATGCCAATAACACAGACCGTCTGGTTCTCGAGATGAAGGAGTGTAGTGAGATGGGGATTAATGTTCTTCCGCCATCCATCAATGAATCTTCGGAGAATTTTACGGTTGTTGACGACAATAAGGTCCGTTTTGGGCTTCTTGCCATAAAGGGGATTGGAGAAGGCCCTGTTAAAGAAATTGTTGATATACGCTCTAAACATGGAAGATTTAAATCACTCGAAGAGTTTTCTCATCTTGTTCCGGTCAGGCTGTTAAATAAAAAAATCATTCAGGCTTTGGCCTTAGGTGGCGCACTTGATGAATTTGGAGACAGAAACGCAATTTCCGAAAATTACGATGAAATAATAAAATTTGCGAAACTTTCACAGGCGGTTTCCATGGACGGTCAGGCTACTATTTTTGGAATGATGGATGAATCGGATATTGAAAATGACTCGCTTATTCTGCGAGATACTCCAAAAGCAACCGAGATGCAAAAGCTTAAGATGGAAAAGGAATTTTTGGGAATGTATGTTTCCGGACATCCTCTTCAGGGACTAAAAAAATATTTCAAAAAAAAGGCGCATCTTATCGGCGAATTGACAGTCAATCACACGGGAAAAAGGCTTAAAATCTGTGGGATTATTTCGAGTCTGAAGAAGATTTTAACGAAATCCGGTGCATATATGGTCACTTTTGTCGTTGAGGATCCGACTGCGCGCATGAACGCTGTAATATTTCCTAAAATTTTTAACCAGTACGGCAATTCTCTGGCCGAAGACAATCTTGTCTGTATTGACGGAAAACTTGATTTTAGGCGTGGCCAATATCAGCTTATAGTAGACTCGGTAAAGGTTTTGTCGATCGAAACCATAATTGAGAATGCAAAAAGCTTAAAATTGTACAATCCCGGCGAAAAAGACACTCTCGTGGTACAGGATCTGAATGATATTCTCGCGGAAAAGGAACTTTTGGATGAGTCGGCAAAAGCCAATATTGAGGATTTTGATCTTGGGGATTCGGATTTGCAGAAATCCGATTCAAAAACTTTTCTTATAAAAATTCCAAAAGACGCAAATGCCGCATTAATGGAATCTGTAAAATTATTATTAAGCAAAAACAAGGGCAGGACTCCGGTTGAGATCTTTCTACCTTTTGCCGAGAAGAAAATAAAACTGCCTTTTGGCGTCAATCTTACCGATAAACTTAAAGAGGAACTCCATTCACTAATGGGACATGTGTTGAAAAAGGACTGATTCTCTACTAATATCCATCTGTAAACTCTAAAATTATAAATTTATGTACAGAACCCATACCTGCAATGAACTTGGCGGAAAGAATGACGGAGAGGAGGTTGTGCTGTCCGGCTGGGTACATCGACGACGCGATCATGGCGGTGTTATTTTTATAGATCTGCGAGACCGTTACGGACTTACTCAGATTGTTTCGGATCCGATAAATCAGAAAGACGCTCATGACATTATGGAAAGCGTGCGCAGCGAATTTGTTATAAAAATAAAGGGGAAAGTGCGGCTGCGTCCGGGCAATAACGCCAATAAGGATCTTACTACAGGCGAGATTGAGGTTTTGGTGTCTGAAGCTGAAATATTGAATCCGTCTCTTACTCCCCCATTCGAAATTGATCAGGAAAAAGAAGTCGGTGAGGAATACAGGCTTACCTACCGCTATCTGGATTTAAGGAGAGAGCATCTCAAAAACAACATCGTGCTAAGGCATAATGTCATAAAACATATCCGCGATTTTATGAACGGGGAAGATTTTCTTGAAATCGAAACGCCGATTCTTATCAAGGGGACTCCCGAGGGAAGTCGCGAGTATCTTGTACCTTCAAGGCTTTATCCGGGGAATTTTTACGTATTGCCGCAGTCTCCGCAGCAGCTTAAGCAGCTTCTCATGATTGCAGGTTTTGATAAGTATTTTCAAATTGCGAGATGTTTTCGCGATGAGGATCAGCGGGGTGATAGACAGCCTGAATTTACACAGCTTGATATGGAATTATCTTTTGTTGAAGAAAAAGATATCATGAAAATCAACGAAGGTCTGCTTATAGAGCTTTGTGAAAAATTCGCGAAAGACAAAAAAATTCAAAAGAAACCTTTTCCGGTTCTAACATATCATGAGGCCTTGAATCTTTATGGAGTCGACAGTCCGGATCTGCGCTACGACCTGCCTCTGAGTGACATTACGGATATTGCGAGCGAGTGTGATTTTTCTATTTTCAAAAACGCGGTTTCGGACGGCGGAATTGTAAAAGCTCTACGTGTCGTGGGCGGCGGGAAATTCACAAGAAAGGAGATTGATGAATTTACGGAAATCGCAAAGATTTATGGCGCGAAAGGCTTGAGCTATATTGTTCTTGAAAATGGCGAGCTTAAATCCCCCATCGTGAAATTTTTCAAAAAAGAGGAACTGGATGAGATTGTTGAAAGGTGTCAGGCTAAAGACGGAGACATTGTTTTCTTTTCAGCCGACAAATTTAAAATCGCCTGTGAATCGCTTGGTCGTGTGAGAATCGCCGTTGCAAAAAAACTCGACATGATAGATGAAAATCTTTTTTCCTTCTGCTGGATTACCGAGTTTCCGATGTTTGAATATAATGAGGAGGAAGGCCGGCTTGACGCGGTGCATCATCCTTTTACGGCACCTGTGGATCCGGAACAGCTCGGTAGCAGTCCTGAAACGGCGCTCGCGAAGGCTTATGATGTCGTTTTGAATGGTGTGGAGGTCGGCGGCGGCTCTATACGTATTCATGACGAGAAAGTGCAGAAAAAGGTTTTTGATATTTTGAAAGTTTCTGATGAGGACGCGGAAAGGAGATTTGGTCACATGCTCACTGCTTTTAAATACGGTGCTCCCCCTCATGGCGGAATAGCCTGGGGGCTGGATCGACTCGTAATGATTTTCGCAGGAGAGCCTAATATCCGCGAGGTTATTGCTTTTCCTAAAGATCAAAAAGCAAAAGATCTTATGCTTGGCGCTCCTTCAAAAATGCCAGACAAACAGATTGAGGAGCTTCATATAAAAGTTATTGAGCGTGATCAGTAGACTGGCAGGGACGGCGGCTGATTGTCATAGAATGGATTTTATGCTAGAATATTAAGACTTAATTAAAGATTTTTGATGAATACTTGGTTTGTTGTTTTATTGATAATTATCGGTTCAGTTGCTGCCACATATTTCATTCTAAGATATGTGCGCTACAGAATGAATCTGGAGCGAAGTTTTAATATGGTTTTTCTGGATGTAAGAATTCCAAAAAAAGAGTCGAAGGAAGACAGGGAGGTTGAAGGTGAACAATATTCGCAGGCAAAGGATTTTAAGGAAATGTGCGGCGGAATTATGACGCAGTTTTATGATTCACTTCATAGTATTTATACGCGTGAATGGTACAAAATTTTTACGGCGCAGGATTTTTTGTCGTTTGAATATGCCGTTATAGACGCGCAGGTGCATTTTTTTATCGTGTGCCCGAGAAAGCTTTTATCGATTATCGAGAAACAGCTTACCTCTTTTTATCCGGATTCTTATGTTGAACAGGTTGAGGATTATAATATTTTTCAGCCGAACGGTAATGTCGCTTCCGCCTATATCGTTTCCACAAAGAAACACTGGTTTCCTATAAAAACATTCAGCAGAATGAATGCTGATCCGATAAATGGCATTATCAATTCGTTATCGAAAATCTCAAAAGATGAAGGAGCGGCTGTGCAGATTATGATTCGTCCACAAAAAGACGGCTGGCAAAAACATGGAAGACGTGAAGCGAGCCGCGTGTTCCAGGGCAAAAAAGGCTCCGGATTTGCGTGGTACAATCCAATAAGCTGGTTTTCGTCCTTGTTTGATCTGATGTGGCACGGTGAAAATGCCAAACCGCAGAGTGAAACAGCTGAAAAAACGACCCCTCTTACCGACGAAGAAGTTAAGGCTATGGAGGAAAAAAACTCTAAATCCGGTTTTGAAACAATAATAAGACTTGTTTCCTCCGCGAAAACAAAACAGGAAGCTATGGTGAATCTCGTTACGATGCGAAGCGCATTTACGCCTTATTCAGCATCAAACGGAAATACTCTTGATTATACAAGCTGGCACCGCGACAAGCGGCTTGTGACTAATTTTATATTCAGAAACTTTAGAAGGAGCATCACCCAGCGAACAAGAGGCAAAAAAATGATTTTATCATCCGAAGAGCTTGCGAGCATATTCCATATTCCAAATATACGATTTAACAAATATCCATCAATCGCGTGGCAGAAGTTTAAAATCGCGCCTGCTCCGCCAAATATTCCCGAGGAAGGAATACTTCTCGGTCATAATATTTACCGCGGCGAAAAGAAGGAAATCCGGCTCAAGCGCGAAGACCGTTTCAGACATTTTTATGTTATCGGTCAGACCGGAACCGGTAAATCCTCAATACTTCAGGCGATGATCCGTCAGGATTTTAAAAACGGTGACGGTGTTTGCGTTATAGATCCTCACGGTTCGCTGATTGATGATATTCTGCCTTTTATTCCAAGAGAACGTGCGGATGACGTGATTTATTTCGATCCTTCCGATATGGAGCGCCCTCTGGGCCTCAATCTGCTTGAAGGCGACACATGGGAGGAGAAGGAGCTTGTTGCGCTTGACGCTATGAATATCATGATCAAGCTTTTTGATGAGGAAGTTTTTGGTCCGCGAATTCAGGATTATTTTAGAAACGGCTGTCTTACTCTTATGTCCGATCCGGCCGGCGGCGCTATGACTGATATCGTTCGTCTTTTTACGGATGATGATTTTGCGAAACTGAAAAGACAGCATGTAACAAACCCGATCGTTGCTTCTTTCTGGGATCACCAGATGGCGAAGACCGGCGCGAGGGAGAAACAGGAGATGATTCCGTATTTTGCCGCTAAATTCGGCCAGTTTGTCACGAATACCATGATGAGAAATATTATCGGTCAGGCCAAATCCGCTTTTGATTTTTCAAAGGTCATGCAGGAAAAAAAGATTTTGCTCATGAATCTTTCCAAAGGAACTGTCGGTGAGGTGAACTCAAAGCTGTTGGGACTTATTATCGTTCAAAAAATACAGATGGCCGCATTGAAACGACAAAAGGTTCCAAAAGACCAGCGTAGCGATTTCTTCCTGTATATCGACGAGTTTCAGAATTATGTTACCGAAAGTATCGAATCAATACTTTCCGAGGCCAGAAAGTACCGTCTGGGATTAAATATCGCCCATCAGTATCTTGCCCAGCTTGAGGAAGGCGGAGGCACGAAGGCGAAAGCCAAAGCAAACTTAAAAGATGCCGTTTTCGGAAATATAGGAACCATGATGTGTTACAAAATAGGAGCGCAGGATGCCGAGCACATGGCGAAGGAAATGGCGCCGGTATTCAGCGAACAGGACCTTGTGAATATCGACAAATACAAGGCATGCATGAAGCTTTCTATTGATACCGAGCCAAGCAGACCTTTTAGTATTATTCCCATAAATCCTTATCTTGAGGAAGGTGATAAGGAAGCGGCAGAAGCCTTTAAACAACTTTCACGGCTCAAGTACGGTAGAGACCGCGACTTCGTGGAAAGAGAAATTTTGAGGAGAATAGGGGCGATTTAATACCGTTTTTTCGCTACTTATATTAAAAAACCTTTTTATACCTTTTGCAACCCTTCTTGTCGGCCGGGGAAGGTTTTTTGTGGTATAATTACAGGATTAAAAAAATTCAAAAATAAAAACAAAAATAAAATGAAATTTTCAAAAATTACAAAGAGACTGTTTTGCGATCTGGTTATGGCTTTTATGTGTATTGTTTCGATTGCTCCATATGCGGCTTCGCACGGAGATCTGGCAGGGGCTGATGCTCTAAATGAGCTTTATCCTTATTCCAAGACATTTACGATTTCAGCATATTACTCCCCTCTTCCGTGCCAGGAACGATACGTCACCGGAAGTTATGAGGGCGACATTCGTTTGAACGGAAGTGGTGTAAACAGTGCTGACGGCACTCCTGTTTATCCCGGAATGGTGGCTGCCCCCAAGGATTATCCTTTTGGAACAAAAATGTATATTCCAGGAATTGGAACAGTGGCCGTGCATGATCGCGGAGGTGCCATTGTTTCCTCGAACGGAACTGATGGACTTTTTGACCGTCTTGACATCTGGATGGGCTATGGAGACACCGGGCTAAAAAGAGCTTTAAATTGGGGAAAACGCAAAGTTGAAGTTACCGTGTATGGAATTGATGGCGGAATAGCTGAAAACGTTAGTCTTGTTGGATATTCGCCATCTGAGGCTGTTCCCAATGCGTGCGTGGCTTTCGCCAATACCGAAATTATGACAAAACCTGTAGTTGAGACGGCTGAAGTTTTAGTAGCGGAAGTAGCGGAACTAGCACCTGTCTCTGCGCCAGAGCCTACACAACGAGTCGTCGTTGATGTTTCAGATCGTCTGGACTCCGATTTAAAATTGGGAGACAGCGGGGATGGTGTTTTGGAATTGCAAAACGAGCTCGCTTCTTTAAATTTCTACAAAGGTCCTGTAAATGGTGTCTATGACGAGGTTACGGAGCATGCCGTTTTTAAATTCCAGCAGTCACGATTTCTGGTCGGTGATAAAAATTCAGCCGGAGCCGGTGTGTTCGGACCGAAAACCAGGGATACGATGAATGAAATCATTTCCTCGAGAAATTATACAAAAACACGTATAGCGATGACTACTGCGGAAAATTTAGAGATTGCAAATCCGCAGTCGGCTGAGAAAATTTATGTTCAACTTGCCAGCGAACTCGATTTTGGAATGACAGGCGCTGAGGTGGAAGCGTTACAGAAATTTCTGAAGAAGCAGGGATATTTTAAAGGTCTTTTTATAACCGATTATTACGGGCCGGCAACGGAAGACGCAGTTTTAAAATTTCAACTGGAAAATAAAATAATCTCTAGTCCGGACGATATAGGCGCCGGACGTGTCGGACCTTCAACTTTAGAGGCTATAAACAGTCTTTCCTAGGTTTTCCGCCAGCCGTTTTTCGAGCATGAAGATCTTGGTTTCTATTTCCTTTATTTCTTTTGGGGAATGCCGCGACGAAGTATTTCTTTTTTTGCTTTCCGTGAAACGTTTTTTCAAACTCACGATTTTATCGCGGTCGACACGCTTGTCGGCATAATAAAGTATTTTTTCTTCAAGTGTTTTTAAGCGATCTACTGAGAAAAATTCGTGCTTTGACACAAGCTTTGCGAGATATTTTTCGCCCATTCCTTCCAAAACTTCCGCCATCGCTTTTGCGTGACTTTTTTCGTCGGAGTCATGAACTCTTAATACGTCATGAAGCAGGGCTGCATAAAGTAGGGCTTTTTTGTCGATTTTTTCCCCGTTTTTTATCGCGGCATCGGCCAGGAGCTCGCAAACTTCTTTTACTTTTCGCATGTGCCTTGTCACGTTTTCAGGAACGCTGTGAAGTTCGTAAAGAGTTTTTATTTTGTCTTCTGTCATTTTATAAAGTTATTTCACGAGTGTTTTTATCAATATATTTCAGATGTATGTCGATTCTGTTTTTTGGCAGAGCGTTGCCCATTCTGTCCGCCCATTCCATAATTATTATGTTTGTCTTGTTTTCGATCAGTTCGTTTATTTCACGAAGCATGAGGTCGTCTATTTTTTCCAGTCTGTAAAGGTCTATGTGGTATATATTCACGCCGCGGCCCGAATGGTGTCTTATGTATGTGTATGTCGGACTTTTTATGGAAAATTTATCTATTCCGAGATAATCGGCTATTCCTTTTGCGAATATGGTTTTTCCTGTCCCAAGTTCGCCAAAGAGGCATACGAGTCCGCCTTTTTTGATTTTTTCGGCAATTCTAGCCGCCAAGGCCAGAGTTTCCGTTTCTGATTTTGTTATTGGCATGGGAATTGTTTTTTTGCCTGAGATGTGCTATAATTTTATAATCTTTAGAAACAAAAACAAACACAAAATGCATAAATTCTGTCATAAACATGGTCTAAAAGCCGGCGTTTTGCTTCTCGTGGTGTCGGTTGCGTCACTTTTTGCGCAGGTCACCGGAGATTTTTCGCACTTTTTGACTACAAGTATTATTTCTTATCCGGAACACGAGCCTTTCGACGGAACTGTTTATCCGGTTCAGAAAGTGCCTGACTGGGTTCATCTTGATTCCTCAAAATGGAATTTAAGTTACGGTGCATTAAGCGCTGATGATCTTATCGATATTCCGTTTTATGACCCCGATGTCTTAAAAATCAGTACGGACAACCTAAAATGGGGTGATTCAAATGATGATCTTATACGAAACTCCAAAATTACCTACTCTGTCCCATATATGGGAAGTTATAAGCTGGACGGGCTCGAATATGGAGGATCACATCTTGCCGTTGATATAAAAGTTCCGATGGGCACTCCTGTTTATTCAATTGCAAACGGAACTGTTGTGAAAGTTTCAAATCAAAGTTCAGGTTTTGGGCATCATGTTGTTGTTCAGCATACAAATTTCCCTTCTCTGGAGGATCCCAATAAAAGCGTGACTCTTTTTTCGTCATATAACCATTTGAGCGATATTTTTGTTTCGGAGGGTGATGTTGTAAAAAAAGGCGAACAAATAGCCCTTTCCGGACAAACCGGCACGGCTACTACTCCGCATGTGCATTTTCAGATAGATACTACTGACGCACCATGGCATCCTTTCTGGCCGTTTACGTGGCAGGAAGCTTCGGATGCCGGTCTTGATTTCTTCACGGCTGTAAATGCCGGTCTTGGGAAGGAAAAGGCCATGGCTACAACGATCAATCCTTTGAAATATGTTCAGAAGTATATGGATGGAACCATAGTGTCCGATTCCATAACCGCTTCATCTTATGTTACCGACGAGACGGTTACGCTAGCTGATTCCGGAGAAGTTACGGAAACTTTCGCTGAGACGGATTCCACTGAAATTACAGAGGTTATTGACGTTACGGAACCCGAAGAGGTTTTGGCGCCACCTGTTCTCACTTTTAAAATCGATGTTCGTCCAAAATACTATGTGGGACAGGAATCAGATTTCAGTATATTTATGATTGATCAGTATGGGAATACTTTTGACGGAGGTGCCGCCGGTGAAATGACTATCAGTTCTCTAAATAGTCATGTAACTGCCAGTCCATCGATTATTACCAACAGAAATTTTGATTCTTCCGGCAGACTTAATGGAAAATTTGTCCGCATGGATGCCGGACGTGACAAACTTGCCCTAAAAACGGAAGATAAAGTTTTTTATTCCGGGTGGTTTGAAATAGAAGCGCCTGAAGTGCAGGTTTCTTTTTCAGATGTCCCGGAAAACAGTCTTTATTTCGCGGCAATTTCATATCTTGCCAGTGAAGGGATTGTGAATGGTTACAGCGATGGTACTTTCAGGCCGGATCAGGTTGTGAGCAGAGTCGAGGCTTTGAAATTTATTTTCGAAGGAATAAAGGAAATCCTTTCCAGCGGAAACATCCCGTTTCCTGATGTTTCGGTTTCCGAATGGTATGGTAAATATCTATATACCGCATACAACAAAGGTGTCGTGGATGGTTATCCCGATGGAACTTTCAGACCGACGAATACCGTTAATAAGGCTGAATTCTATAAAATCTTATTTAACGGAATGGGGGTTGATGTAAATCCGAATGTTACAGCTGCTCCTTTTTCTGATGTTTCCAAAGATGCCTGGTTCGCTCCGTATGTTGCATATGCCAAACAACTTGGGATTATCGATTCAAACATAAAAGAACTTCATCCTGAAAACGGAATGACCCGCGGCGAAGTGGCTTACGCAATTTACAAGCTGATGCTTGTTACGCAATAATCAAAATGGTACAGTTATATGACACTGCTCGAACATATTTTAGAGGAACTGGAGGTTAGCCTCCAGTAAAAATTCTAAAAAACGAACGTGGGTAGGTGCGCGGTGAAGCCTGGCACCGCGCACCTGAGAAATGAGGATCTAAAACCGCGTCGCCCGAGGCGGGGGCGGGCGGCGCGAATAAAAACACTGTCCAAATTCCAAGGTCTGAGAGGGCGGGCAGGCAAAATTCAACATTGGAAGTTGTACAAAAACTTTAATACAATGGAAAAATAAGATAAACTATAAAATAGATAGTCTGTATGAGTGTTTTGATGAAGGGAACCACTATATGGTTTTGAAAAAGTGAAAGATGTAATTAATTTTATTTTATGGAGAAAAGACCAAGCACAGGGGTTTCGGTTATTCTGATCGATAAAGATAATATCTTATTAGGTTTAAGAAAGGGATCTCATGGCGGTGGTACTTGGGGGATGCCTGGTGGACATATTGAATGGGGGGAATCTTTTCACGATTGTGCTATACGTGAAATAAAAGAAGAGTTAGGAGTTCTAATAAGCTGTAGTCCAAAGCCATTTCATGTAACCAATGATTATTTCAAAAAAGAAGATAAGCAATATATAACTGTTTTTATTGTGGCACAAATTAAAAAAGGGATGATCGAGAACAGGGAGCCTAACAAGTGCCTAGAATGGAAATGGTTTAATTACGCAAAATTACCCAAAAAATTATTCCTACCCGTTGAAAACTTAGTAAAACAAAAAGAACTAAGAGAGTTATTTATTCAGTAATTTTGCAATATCTTCTGAGCTTAACTCTTCCAATGAAGATACAACCATTTGAGCCTTTGGGAAATCATGTTTATCACCAATAGTGCTATCTGGACAAATAATACATCTTGCGCCTGAATTTATAGCGGCATTATAACCACTAATTGAATCTTCAATAATAACTGTTTCAGATGGAGACGTATTCATTTTTTCCATGGTTATAGAAAAAACTTCATGATGAGGCTTTCTTCTGTTTAATTCAGTATCAGATTCTAAAACATCAAAAGTGTTATCAAAAAGCATATCAACAATAAGCTTTATTGACTCTATTCTAGAGGAAGACGCCACAGCTAATTGGAATCCGTTTTTCCGTAATTCATTAACTAAAGAAATTGCACCAGGTTTAGCTTCTAATTCACTTTTAATAAGCCTTTCGTATATTTCTTTTTTTCTTTTTCTTATGGCTTCCACATTGTAAGTCAGATTTTTAATAGACGCCCATTCATAAGCGTTTATTGAAAACTTAACCCAATAATCTTTCCAATCATCCCAGCTTAACGGTAATTCTATTTCACTAAAAGCTTTCTTATAAGCCAAAAACTGCAAGTGTTGCGAATCTACTAGTGTGCCATCAAGATCAAAAATAACAGATTTCATGAAAGAATATTTACCAAGTTCTAGACATACTATCGATTCGTATTTCTTGAAGTTCAATATTTTTATGTGCATTAATGGCAAACATAACAACTTCCGCAACTTCCTCTGGCATCAACGCCCCTACCCTCATTCCAGGCTTCTTATTATTAAAATGGGTATCAACTCTACCAGGAGATATACATGTAACTCTTACATTTTGTTTTCTAACCGCTAATCCAAATGCCTTAGACATCATCAAAACACCTCCCTTTGTCGCACAATATCCAGTTGCATCTGGAAAGGCAACTTGATCGCAATCTGAACTAATATTAATTATATTAAGAAAACTCTTTTTGTGTTTAATTTTTATTACTTCTCTACTTAAACTAAACATTGCTTTTACATTTATGTTGAACATTTCATCCAGCATGTCATCAGTCAACTCAGCAGGATCACCAAATTTTCCAACACCTGCTGCATTTACAAGCCCAAAAATATCTTTATTATCTTTTGCGATATTTATAATTTTCTCCCGATTTAAACGATTTGTAATGTCGCCACAAACAGTAATAACTTCAACACTATAATCTTTGCAAGATTTAGCAGTAGTGTCTAAATTCACAGAATTTCTTCCGGATAAAATTAGATTAAAGCCTTTTTTCGCAGCCTGTATAGCAACCGATTTTCCAATGCCTGATGAGGCTCCAGTGATAATAATATATTTATTGTTCATTAGAGTTTATTATGTAACCAATTTAATGGGTAAAATCTCATTAATCTTATGAATTTTTTCCACCTCCAAAGGTCTTTCAGTGCTGTCACACATCATAACTAAGTCAGTGTATTCACTTTTATATTTAGAAATTACCGGAAGCCAATATTTATACATATCTTCTTTTAATTTCTGATAATCATCAATATTTTCTTCACTAAAACAATAAGCTCTACCCCATCCGTTTAGTCTCAATTGCATTACCTTAGTATCACTATAACCAAATTTTTTTGCCACATTAAAACGATATGATAACCCCAATGTGCACATAATTTCTAGATAATAAGATTTATCAATATTATTGATATCTTTATACAAGATATTTTTTGCAAGAAAATTCCATATGGTTCCATCACCCAATATGTATATATGTCTTTTAAAACCAGTAATTTCTGTAAATAATTCATCCAAAACATTCATCGCAAATAATATGTTGCGAATAGTCCTAGGCACAACCTTCTTTGATTCAATATTATTTTTCTCAATATCTGATAAGGGGCATAAGCCACTTAAAGTGGTCAAATCCTTATTGTTCATTAACAGATCTATTCTGAGTATGGGGCTAGTATTTGCAAGTGATGTAAGTAGCATTAGTCTAAGTATAGATTATTAATTTGATGGAAATTGAGATTGCTCCCGTTTTTTTTGATAAGTGATAGGGACAAATTGTCATGAATAATGTCTAATTCAACTAAGTCGTTACAAGAAATAGTTTTCCCCGATTCAACACAATCTATGCCAAATGCAAAAATTTTAGGAATAGTTGCTTCAATTGACCCATTGAGTTTATAGATTTTTATATCGGGATGATTATTAATTTGAACCTTTTGCTCTAAATAATTAAGGACAATAAAGGGGTAAGAGGAAGCAATGACATCATTATTGCCGATAGTATTTGCAGACTTAGAAATTAAGCTAATTCTAGTATGTACCCACTCAATCCTTTTTAGCTTATCAAACGTTACCTTGTGCTGCAATTCATATTCTAAAATCCATTCATCAGGAACAATTCCGATATCAATTTTCTTATCAAAGATAAATTTACAAATATCCGATGATTTTAATAAGAAGAAAGTATAATCTTCAGATTCAAAAACTAATTTTTTACTCTTCTTGATATCACAAAAATCTCTATTGGTAGTTCTTGCAATAATTGCCATGCTCCTATCATAAAACCTTCCTTTTGGAAGTGCAATTTTTATTTTTGTCATAGATTATTTTTCATATTTAAGAACCTCATCACTAAGAGGATCTGTTATTTCAATTTCATTAATGCCTTCTTTTAATGATTGCTCAACTCGTCCAATTACCTTTGCTTCAATCTCAAAATCGGCAGCGCTTTTGAGAATTCCATTAACAGCCTCTATTGTACAAGAAATTATTAACCTACATCCCATATTAAATGTTTTGTACAATTCATGTGGTTCAATATCTGAATTCTCGTATACAAACCTAAAAAATGGACCAGGATCAATCATGCCATCCATTACATACTTTACATCTTTACCAAATCTTATTGGTTTTGTTAGCCCTCCTCCCGTACAATTAAAAATTCCTTTTATTCCATTATTATTATTTGCCAATAATGCTTTTATGAGTGGCAAGTACGAACGAGTTGGAGAAAGCATCGCCTCTCCTAATGTCATATCTGTACCAGGAATTTTTGTTTTCAAATTAAATTCTCCAGAATATGCACTTTCCGATATATTTTCATCATAAGTTTCCGGATATCTTGCTTTATATGATGAGTCTAGCATGGCATGAGTCAACAGAGTAAAACCATTACTACTAACCCCCGAATTGTATTTGTCTTCGTACTTGGATTGTCCGTATGACGAGAATCCAACCAAAACATCTCCGACACTGGTTCTACTTGCATCTATTACATCTTCTCTTTTCATTCGAGCATAAGCGTCAGAATTAACAACTACAGTACGCACATTATTGCCAGTATCTGCAGTTTCTCCGCCACACATATCAATTTTTGTGTAACCAGAAAGATTGTCGATGGATTCCCTATATCCTTCAATAATTTTTGATACTGCTTCATCAGAAATAATAAACGGATTTCTGTCGATACAGTTAGTTAACTGAAAATTTTCAGTAGCACCAACCGCTGCCATATCATCAATATTCATAACTAGGCTATCATGAGCAATTCCTTTCCACACATCACTACTAAACCCTTCTTTTGTTGCCATATATGCCACATTCGCCTTACTTCCCGCTCCATCTGTATGCTTAAGGCAACAATATGAATCATTGTCAGCAATATCAGGGGCAATGAAGCAGAAAGCCCCAGGGAAAAGCCCCTTGTCTAACCCCTTTGTCGCCTCGTGAACAGCGTCTTTATCAGCATCAGACCCCAGTTTTTTGTAGGTAAGCATTTTTTAAAAAAATGAAGAATTGAAATATTATACAATTATTTGCTTGAAAAGTCTACCGAATCTAGCGTAAATTGTCAATAGTAGCTAACATGGAAAGTACTATGAGTGTTGTCTCAGAATCATTGGCTTTTGAGCATATTACCAAGGTGTGCCAGAAGGAAATGCCGGATCTTCTTTTAATTTCTGGTCCAACTGGTAGTGGCAAAAGTACAATATCTAAAATGATCTCGGAAGAATTAGGAGTTTCTCTTTTATCCCTTGATAATTACTTCAAGAATGAAGATGAAATGGAGCTGGTTTTACCAGAACTTAATATTAGACAATGGGACTCACCAGATTGTTATAATTGGAATGTTTTAATAGAAACTTTACAAGATATTTTTAGAAAAAAAATAGCAAGAATCCCAATTTTTTCACATGAACTTTCAAGGCAAAACGGATGGGCACATTTAAGACTTCAAAAAACTCCATTAATAGTGGAAGGTCTTTATGCAATGCATCCAGAAATATTAGATACTGTTCAATCTATGAGACTTAAGCTTTTTTCGGTTTTTTTAAATATCCCAGAAGAAATAAGGTGGCAAAGAAAATACAATAGAGATGTATTGGAAAGGGATGAGGATCCATCGACTTTACGAATATGGTTTGATAGTGTTATTAAACCAGCAGAGAAACAATGGATAAATCAGCAATTAAGGAATGCTGATTTAGTAATTGTAAATGATTAATAATTGTAATTGTGTGAACAATAATCGACCAAATAATAGATATAATAGGTAATCTTTCTATAATATTCCATTCAGCTTCTTCTTTCACTTTTTCAAAACCATATAGTGGTTCCTTCCGTCAAAACACTTACGCAGACTATCTATTTTATAGTTTATCTTATTTTCCCATTGTATTAAAGTTTTGTATTAAAGTTTTGTATAACTTTCAATAATGAATTTTTGCCTGCCCTCCCTATCAAACTTTGGAATTTGGACAGTGTTTTATTCGCGCCGCCCGCCCCCGAACCTCGGGCGGCGCGTTTTTAGATCCTCATTTCTCAGGTGCGCGGTGCCAGGCTTCACCGCGCACCTACCCTCGTTCGTTTTTTAGAATTTTCACTGGAGGCTAGCCCCCAGTTCCTCTAAAATATGTTCGAGCAGTGTCATATAACTGCACCAAAATCTGACTTTTCGGAATTTTTCCTTCCATTTTTCGGGCGAATTGCAAGGCTTGCCACTCTGTATTCGGCTTATTTAAGCCATTTTCGGGCTGGCTAATTTGCGCCCTTTTCTCGGCGAGACGGAGGTGCGACATCCCTTGCGATTTTGTGATTCTGTCTTGCAGGCTGTCCGAAAACCAATTTAAAATATAAATAACTTCGGGCAGCCTATTGTTTGCTTTGCCCAACAAAAAGAATTTTTGATTTTGTTTGAATTTTGGTAAAATAGTGGTGCAACCAACTACACAGGCGAGAAAACCTTTTTAAATGGCCGTCTTGGACAATTCTTGAGGTTTTCTCCTGAGTTGGTTGCACCAAGACGGTCATTTAAATTTTCTATTCACTAACCTCAAGAATATGCAGCAAAAATTCTTTTTGTATGCCCGCAAGTCCACTGATGTGGAAGATAAGCAGGTTTTGAGTATTGATGCGCAGATCACAGAATTGCGCACATTCGCAAAACAAGAAAACTTGTCTATTGCAGAAGTCTTTATCGAGAAACAATCCGCCAAAATTCCAGGCCGCCCTATCTTCAACGAAATGCTAAAAAGAGTTGAAAACAACGAGGCGGCCGGAATTTTGGCGTGGCATCCCGATAGACTTGCGCGCAATTCTGTGGACGGTGGGAAAATAATCTATCTTATTGATTGCGGGCGTATTGAAGCATTGAAATTTCCACAATTCTGGTTTGAGTCGACACCACAGGGAAAATTCATGCTCAATATTGCATTTGGGCAAAGCAAATATTATGTGGATTCTCTTTCCGAAAATACGAAGCGAGGTTTGCGCCAAAAAGTGCGACGTGGAGAATATCCCAGCGTTGCCCCGATCGGGTATATAAATGATGTTCGAAACAAAACCATTGTAGTTGATAAGAAGAAATCAAAAATCATCAAAGATGCATTTGAGTTTTACGCACAGGGCAACGCTCGACTTGAAGATATTTCCGACTTTTTGGCGCAAAAAGGAGTCCTATCCCGTAACGGAAAGAGAATCCACAAAGACAGAATCACATTTATCCTTAAAAATCCTTTCTATTACGGACATTTCCGCTATACAGGAGAACTGCATGAAGGCAAACACGAGCCAATCATAGCAAAGAAACTTTTTGATCGTGTACAGGAAGTGCTAAAAGAAAGAGGCAAACCGCGAAAACAATCGAAAAATGAGCCGAAAGCGTTTTGCGGACTATTCTCATGCAGTGAGTGCGACATGATGATAACGGCTGAGGTGCAGAAAGGACATACCTATTATCGCTGTACCAAGAAATCCAAGACCATCAACTGCACTCAACCCTATGTGCGTGAAGAAGAATTAGACAAACAGCTTTCGGCTCTTATTCAAAAAGTTTCTTTGCCACAGGATTGGGCGGAAGATCTTTTAAAAATGGCACAAAATGATGAAAAACAGTCCGCCCAATCCTGCTCTGCTTTTGTTCAAGAGGCACAAAAGAAAATTCATAAAATCGGCATGCAAATCCAGCGGCTTATGGATGTATATCTTGAGCAGGATATTGACCGTGAGGAATACAGAGTCAGAAAAGCAGAACTGATGAGCAAAAAGAAGACGCTGGAAGAACAAATCATCAATCTTGAACAAAAGCAGAATGATTGGCTCGAACCGTTCAGGGAATGGATAAATACGGCGCAGAATGCGCCGAAAATCGCAAGGGATGAAGCGCTTTTCCCTAAAAAAGCGCTTGCCAAAGAAATCTTTGGCTCGAACCTCCGTCTCGCCGAGAAAAGGGTGCAAATTAGCCAGCCCGAAAATGGTTTAAAAAAGCCAAATACAGAGTGGCAAGCCTTTCAATTCGCCCAAAAAATGGAAGGAAAAATTCCGAAAAGTCAGATTTTGGTACCCGAGACAGGATTTGAACCTGTGACCTTCGCCTTAGAAGGGCGCTGCTCTATCCCCTGAGCTACTCGGGCTTATTACACGAGGCTTATTTTAAACAACACTATCCAAAGGTACAACCTCTTTTAATATCAGTATTTCCAGAGTAAACGCAATCGCGTTATTAAATATATGAAAATATATACCCGGCCAGATTGACCTGGTCTTTATTACCATTGCGTTGATTATAAGTCCAAGTATGAATATAGGAATTATGCTCTGCCATTGCATATGGAAAATCGCAAAAATGACAGCTGTAAATACAGTTCCGTATATTGCCCCTATTTTATTTGTCAATGAACGTAGCAGAAATCCTCTGAAAAATATTTCCTCCAGAACCGGTGCCACCAAAACCAGGATAATTCCCGCTACCACAAGATTTACCGTTCCGTCGCCAAATACAGGTAGAATTTTTTCCTGAAGCTGGTAGCCTGGGATTTTAAAGCCTGCATATAAGATTATCAGAGTTAGGATGATGTTTATTCCCAAATATATTACGTAACCTCCAATGACGAATTCTAATATTTTCCATATTCCCGTTTTTTTGAATCCGAAATGCCTGAATTTTAATTTGTATTTTAAAACTGTAATCGCGATAAGCGGCACAAAAATTATCAGCCATTGCAATAAAAATATTCCAAAAAGTATAAAAATCCTGTATTTTGACTCCTCGATATAGTTTTTTGCATCAAATATGTACATTCCGGCGCCGGCCGCGATAGTCGCGGCCATTATTACAGAAAACACGATTAATATGTCCTTTATGCTCCACGGTGCTTGAAAATACTTTTTCATAAGATAGAATGACATTGTACCGCAAATTATTTTACAAGTTTTATGCAGCTGCGTGAAGGGGAACAAATTTTAAAGGTTTATCATCATCATCCGCTGCCTTTTGTGGGGCAGCTTATTAAAGTGATAATTGGTTCTTTTCCGTTTTTTCTGCTGATTTTTTTATTTCAGTCGATTTTGTCAAACAAAGGGTTTCTTGTCGCCAATCTGATTGTTTTTTTTATTTTTGCCCTGGTCGTTGTTTATGTTTCCCTGATTTACTGGCTTGATAAGCTTATCATTACAAGTCAGCGCATCATATTTGTTAACTGGAAATATTTGACCGTTAGGGATGAGGCTGAGGCGCTTTTGGATGATATCCAGGATGTCAGGACTGAGGAAAGAGGTATTCTGGCAACTTTCTGGATTTTTGATTACGGATTGATGCGACTGGAGACCGCATCCTCTTCCGTAATTATAAACTTTATCAATGCTCCCGATCCCGAGTCTATACGGCAGTTTATTTATCATGTAAAAGATGTGTAGATGATACAAAGCGAAAAGGACAACAGGGAAAATAAGGAAAAAATTTTATCGCCCGTTCCCGGTAAAATGGTGCAGTTTGAGAATAAACTCAGGCCAAAAACTCTTGATGAATTTATCGGGCAGCAAAATTTAAAAGATAATCTAAAAATTGCTATTGAGGCTGCAAAAAAACGTGGAGAATGTATTGATCATGTTCTTCTTCACGGGTCACCCGGTCTGGGAAAAACCACTCTGGCAAATATTATTGCCAAAGAAATGAATGTGAATATCAAGATTACTTCAGGGCCGGCTTTGGAAAAACAAGGCGATATCGCCTCAATCATTTCAAATCTTGAAAATCATGATGTGCTCTTTATAGATGAAATCCATCGCCTGAAGCCTGTGGTTGAGGAGGTTTTGTATACCGCAATGGAGGACTTTGGAATAGATATCATTATCGGAAAAGGACCTTCCGCCAGAAATATGCGTATAAATCTGCCTCATTTTACGCTCATCGGCGCAACTACCAAGATGAGTATGCTTTCGTCGCCTTTAAGGGGGCGGTTTGGGAATGTTTTTAAACTGCAATTTTATACTGACGATGATATAAAACAGGTTATTTTACGTTCGGCGGCGGTTTTAAAATGCCGGATTTCCGAAAGTGCGTCTGAAATTCTTGCAAAGTCATGCCGAAATACGCCCCGAATCGCAAATCGTCTACTAAAACGCGTTCGTGATTATGCCGATGTTAATCATGAATCCATTATCGACAATGATGTTTTGACAAATGCTCTCATGGCAATTGGTATAGATAAAGTAGGTCTCGACAGCACTGACCGCGAACTATTGTCGATTATTATTGATAAATTTGGAGGCGGACCGGTTGGATTGAATACTCTTGCGGCAGCTACGTCCGAAGAGCAATCCACTATTGAGGATATTTACGAACCATTTTTGATTCAGGCGGGTTTTTTAGAGAGAACGTCGCGCGGTCGGCTTGTTACTGATAAAGCTTATGAACATATGGGAATAAACTCCGCGAAGCCTTTGAAATAATTTTAAATGTTTAGTATAATCTTCCCTGTTATTTAATCTAAATTCATGAAAATTAAAGCTTTGGGTTTAAGCATAGTTCTTTGTGTATCGTTGGCTCTTACCGGCTGCGGCGGAAGTATTGGAAATGAAGAGCCCGCAGTTGAGACATTGACCGGTATCTTAACGGAACAGCTTCCAGGTGATGATGTTTTAGGAACTCATCTTCTTACCGATGATGAAGGTGTCTCAACTCCGCTACGCAGTCTCGCCATAAATCTTTCCGGGCAGAAATATCTTGAAAATAAAGTTCAGGTGATCGGATTTATCGACGAGGATTCGGTATTTGAGGTTACCGGAATATCCGTTATCGAAGTTTTGTCAGAAGCTTCAGCCGAAACTATGCTGGTTAGTTATAAAAACACCGATTTTGGCATTCAGCTGAAATATTACAATGACTGGGATCTTGATGAGAGTAATGACACTATTATTTTTGCCGCTCCAAAGGCGGAAAACGAAAATTCAAGTGATGATGTGAAAATTTCGCAGTTTGCTTTTGCATATACAGCAAACGATATGGGCGAGAACGACACTTTGTCAGTTTTCATGTCTGAAAGGCATCCCGAAGTCGATAATTACGATATGAGTAAAATCGGCGTTGACGCGATGAGCGCGGTTAAGGTTGAAAATGACGAGATGACTGATTATTACGTTTACAGGAGCGGCTTTGTTTATCGAATTTCTTTCGAACCTTCCGAAAACTTCAAAGCTTCGAATAAAATGATTTTCAATGAAATGGTTTCCGAATTTCAATTTACCGGATTTACCGTTTCTGACGGCTCGCTTGAAGATGCAGGTCTTGAAAACGCCAATCCTGAAAATGTTGATGAACCTATTCCCACTCCCGTGATCGACATGGAATTTACCTCTTTTGAGAGCCTTCTTCTTCATTTCAGCGCAAAATATCCTTCAAACTGGTATTACGCCGGCACAAAAGGAACCGCTGAGAACGTTATCCATCATTATGCTTTTAGTGATGAATCCGTGACGGACGACAATGAACTTATTTCTCTTGACGTTATATCCGGCAATATTCCGAACGGCGAAAAACTTAATCTATCAAACGGCAGCGGCATGAAAGTTTATGAATCAGGCGGTGTCAGTATATACGTTACGGTCGACGGCCAGAATTATAAAGTAAGCGGAAGCAGGGACTATGAAGACATTACCCTGATAATGGCTGACAGTATTACACCTATAGAAGCCGCAAGTGAATAAACTAACCAGATCATGGCTTTCCAGGCCGACAGTTGACGCGGAAAAAGATCTGCTTGATTTGAATTGACAACGGAACATTAGCACTCTATAATAACGAGTGCTAACGAAGATAACATACAATTATTCTCTACTGAGTAAAGTTGAAGTTGATAATGGGCATTCAAGGAAATTGAGTTTTATGGTAGAATGATTGGAAATAAAAATTAATTTAAAACCTTATGAAAGAATTTGACCACTTCGACAAGTTTACAAAGGAAGCAAAGCGGGCGCTTATCGTAGCTCAAGAAATGGCAAAAGAGGCAAGACTAAGCTATGTGGGGACTGAACATGTTCTTATAGGTATTCTTTCCCAGGAAAATTCACTTGGTGCGTCTATACTCCTAAATTTCGGCGTGTCTCTTGATAATGTTAATCTGGTTTTAAAGACAGTGGGAAGAGCAAATCCACAACGTGGAACTTCCGGCAGTTCAGGCGGTTTGAGCGGTTTTGCAAAAGAAGCCATCGAGAACGCAGTGAAGGCCGCCCATGAATTCGGACATTCATTTGTAGGCACGGAGCATTTTCTTTATGCTCTTGTGTCCCAGGACAATACCGCCGCGACAGTTATTCTTGAAAACATGAAAGTGTCCCCTTCCGATGTTAAAGAACAAATTCTTGAAGTATTTGAACGGGCAAAAAACTATCCGCAACAGGATTCAAACGTCGCTTCGGCGCAGATGCCTCCAAAGAATCAACAAATGGTAAATCCGATTGAATTTTTTCTTACCGGACTTCAGGGGGTCTTGAGTGGCCAGCAAAAAGACGAGGAAACTTATAAAAAGAAGAGTAAAAATGCTAAAAAAAGCGGTACACCGGCTCTGGATTATTTTACGACCGATCTTGTCGAGGAAGCCAGGCAGGGCAAACTTGACCCAATTATCGGCAGAAGTATGGAAATCGAACGCATGATAAGTATTTTGTCCAGAAAAACAAAAAATAATCCCGTTCTCATAGGAGAATCAGGTGTCGGAAAAACAGCCGTATGCGAAGGACTTGCCGAGGCTATTGCTAATGAAAAAGTTCCAAATACGATGCTCGACAAGAAAATACTTTCACTTTCAATGGCTTCCGTTGTTGCCGGAACAAAATACAGAGGCGAGTTTGAGGAAAGAATAAAACAGATCCTCGAAGAAGCAGCTTCGCAGGACAATGTTATCCTGTTTATTGATGAACTTCATACGGTTATGGGCGCTGGAAGCGCAGAAGGAAGTCTTGATGCTGCAAATATTTTAAAGCCGGCTTTATCAAGAGGAAAAGTTCAGGTTATCGGCGCGACGACAACGCACGAATACCGTAAAAATATTGAAAAAGATGCGGCCCTTGAACGCAGATTTCAGCACGTCCTCATAAAAGAGACGGATTTTGACGACACTTTAACAATTCTTAAAGGAATCAGAGAATCTTTTGAAGATCATCATAACCTGCTTATAACCGATGATGCGCTTTTGGCGGCTGTAAAATTGTCAAAAAGGTATATTAATGATCGCTTTTTGCCGGATAAAGCGATAGACCTTATCGATGAAGCTGCTGCAAAAAAACGCATGAAAACCACGGAAAACAGTGATAAAATCAGAAAACTTCAGAAAAAACTTTCGAATGTTATAAAGAAAAAAGAAGATTGCGTGTCGAGGCAGGATTATGAAAAGGCTGCCGAACTGCGAAACGAAGAGCTTGATCTTGTCAAAAAAATTGAAGAACAGCGTTTTATAAAAATTCCGCGGGAAAAGCGCGAAAAAGTCACCGAAGACAGTATCGCCGAGATCGTTTCAACAATGACCGGCGTTCCCGTTACAAGGCTTGTAAAAGATGATTTTTCAAAACTAAAATCGCTTGAGTCCGCATTGAAAAAACGAATTATCGGACAGGATGAAGCGATTGAGGCTGTTTCGAAGGCCATAAGAAGGTCGCGGGCGGGATTTGCCGATGAAAAGAGACCTATTGGTTCATTTATATTTATGGGACCCACAGGTGTCGGAAAAACCGAGCTGGTAAAGGCTCTTGCTGAGGAGATTTTCAACGACAGGAACTCACTTATAAAGATCGATATGAGCGAATTCATGGAAAGGCATAATACTTCAAGGCTCGTAGGGGCTACGGCCGGATATGTCGGCTATGAAGAAGGCGGCCAGCTTACCGAAGCCGTAAGGACAAAACCTTACAGTGTGATTTTGTTTGACGAAATTGAAAAAGCCCATCCGGATGTGTTCAATCTTTTACTGCAAATTCTCGAGGACGGCGAACTTACTGACGCAAAAGGAAGAAAAGTCGATTTCAAAAATACGATTATCATTATGACTTCGAATATCGGCGCAAAAAAATTGACCGAAAAAGCCGCCCCAATAGGATTTTCCACAACAACCGATGAGCAAAAGAAAGCAATGGAGGATTTTGAGGCAATGAAAGATGATATTTTGAAAGATCTTAAGGATAATTTTAGGCCGGAATTCTTGAACAGAATTGATAAAGTGGTTGTTTTCCACGCACTTACCAATGATAATATTAAAAATATCGTAAAACTTCACTTGGGTTATCTTCAGGATAGGCTGAACCAGAAAAACATAAAACTGGACGTAACGTCCGGAGCGTTAGATGTCCTTTCTCTCGCAAGTTATGATCCGAAATACGGTGCAAGGCCGGTGCGAAGAGCCATACAGGATATGATTGAGGATCCTTTGACCGCAAAATTCCTGGACGAGGAATTTAAAGAAGGAGACAAGGTTAAGATCGTAAAAAAAGGTAAGACTCTTGACTTGGTTAAGCCTTGACTTGTCGGCATCGTATCCATATAATCTTCCTGCTTTTTGAGTTGCAGGTAATTTTATTGACAGAACAGCCGCATACGGCAAAAAGCAAATATATATTAAACGTTCTGTCAGAATAAGGCTATATGTCCAATATATATGTCGATAGTCCTTTAATGGAGCAGCTTTTAAAGGGACATCACGAAATTAAAAAGCCCATTCCGGGCACTTTGGTCGATGGAACCGTAGTTTCGGTTTCAAAAAATAAAGCTCTGGTTGATCTTGACGGAATTTCAACGGGAATAATTACCGGCCACGAGGCTCATGACAGCGTGGGAACTTTAAAAAGCCTGAAGCCGGGCGATCATGTTTCCGCTTATATTCTTGAGGAGGAAAACGAAGACGGGCTTGTTGTTCTTTCGCTTCGAAAGGCAAGCCAGGAGAAAGCATGGAATAATTTTATTGACGCATATGAAAATTCCAAAGTTATTGAAGTTGTTACGAATGAAGCCAATAAAGGAGGTCTTCTTTTGAGTGTTGATGATATAAAAGGATTTATCCCCGTCTCACAGCTGGCTCCACTGCACTATCCACGTGTTGACGGTGCTGACAGCAATGAGATTTTAAACAGACTGCAAAAACTGGTCGGTATACCTTTGATGGTGAAAGTTATAAATCTTGATCGTGACGGCGGAAAACTGATTTTATCTGAAAAAGCCGCGGAAGAAGTTAAGAGAGACGAGGCTTTTGACAAGCTTGAAGTCGGCCAGAAAGTAAAAGGAAAAATAAGCGGTATCGTAAAATTCGGTATATTTGTCACTTTTGAGGGGCTTGAAGGGCTTGTCCATATTTCCGAAATTGCCTGGGGACACGTGAAGGATCCGCATGATTACGGAAAAATCGGAGACATAGTTGATATTCTGATTATCGGCAAAGAAAAAGACAAAATCAGTCTTTCGATGAAAAGACTTGTTCCCGATCCGTGGATTGAAGCTACAAAGAAATATAAAATCGGCACTGTTATCGAGGGTGAAATCAACAGAATCACGCCTTTCGGGGCTTTTGTAAAACTTGATGATGAAATCAACGGACTTATTCATGTAAGCGAGATAACTTCCGAAGAAATAAGTGATGCGTCTGAAGCTCTGAAGGTCGGCGATAAAGTAAAAGCAAAAATAATCAGTATAGATCCCGATGACCATAGAGTCGCCCTTTCCATCAAGGCTCTGACTGAAAAACCCAAAAAATCGTCAAAAAAGAAAACCGAAAAAGCCGCAGAAGCTGAGAAGGCCACGGAATCTGAAGAATCCGAGAAGGCTGAGGAGAAATCTGATGACGTTGAAGAGAAAATCGAAGAGAAAACCGAATCGCCTGAGGAGGAGTAGAGAATCAAATAAATGGAACTCAATTCCGAACAACTCAAAGCCGTTAATCACGATAACGGCCCCATGCTTGTTGTCGCAGGGGCCGGAAGCGGTAAAACGCGTGTAATAACCGAAAGGATAGTTCGTCTTATAACTTCGGGAGTTGCGCGATCCGATGAAATTCTTGCGCTGACTTTTACAGATAAAGCCGCGAATGAAATGGTCGAAAGAATCGACCAGGCGATGCCAATAGGCTACGAAGAGCTCTGCCTAAAAACCTTTCATTCATTTTCCGAAAAAATTTTACGGGAAGCGGGCGTGGAAGCCGGAATAGATCCGGGTTTCAAGATTTTGTCACAGGTGGATCAGTGGTTTTTCTTCAAAAAAAATCTTTTTTCCTTTGATCTTGATTATTACAGGCCGCTCGGAAATCCGAATCGTTTTATTTATTCGCTTATACAGCATTTCAGCCGGCTCAAGGACGAACTTATAACGCCAGAGGCTTATAATGAGTACGCCGCCGGTCTTGATGGCGAGGAGGGCGTTAAAATGCGTGAAATTGCTAAAGCGTACAAAACTTACCAGGATCTTGCGATAAAAAACAACTATCTGGATTTTGGTGATCTGACCTATAGAGTCATTGAGCTTTTTGAAAAAAGAAAATCTGTTTTGGCCGAGTACCAAAACAAATATAAATATATTTTCGTGGATGAATTCCAGGATACAAATTACGCGCAATTCAAACTTGTAACGCTTCTTGCCGCCGCCCACGGAAATATTTTCGCAGTCGGCGACGATGATCAAAGTATTTACAAATGGCGCGGCGCGAGTCTGAGTAATATCCTTAAATTTCAGGAGAAATTTCCGGATCATAAAAAAGTTGTCCTGCTTGAAAACTACAGAAGCTCCGCTGATATTCTGGACAGCGCGTACGGGCTGATTCAGTACAATAATCCTGATAGACTTGAAGTCCGCTCCGGCATAAGCAAAAAGCTTAAATGCAATGTTAAGGAAAATGAACCCGTTGAAATTCACCATTTCCCAAATTTCATAGAGGAATCCGTTTTTGCGGCTTCAAAAATAGATTTTTTGCATAAAAATGAGGACGTTCCATTTGAAAAAATCGCAATTCTGGTGCGGTCAAATAGTCATACCCATCCGTTTATTGATGAATTTAAGGCGCTGGGAATCCCCTATCAGGTTAGAAATCCAAAAGGACTTCTCGGGCTTGAGGAAGTAAAAGATCTTGTTGCGGCTGCTTTGTTTCTTTCAGATCCAAAAAACGACATCGCGTTTCTGAGAATTTTAAAAATGGACGTTTTCGGGATCGCTATGGCTGAGATTCTTGATCTTATTTCAAAATCCAACAAACAAAATATATTTTTCCACCTGAAAAAGGAATTTCAGGGCGGGAATGCCGTTATTCCGGGCGCCGAGGCTCAGATTATGAAAATTTTTGATCTAATGACGCGCCTTATTGAATTTTCCAAGAAAAATTCAATCGGGCTTGTTTTAAATGAGTTCTTGAAAGAATCCGGATATCTTGAGCATCTGGTTAAAAATGATATGTATGAGGAAATTGGAAATATTAACGAGTTCGCAAAGCAGATCAAGAGATTTGAAAGGGAAAATGACGAAAAATCCGTCGAAGATTTTGTGAACTATGTAAATCTTCTTCAGGAAGCGAGCTCAACTTTGTCGGCCGGCGAATTTGCGGACAGAGACTGCGTGCAGATTCTGACGGCTCATGGCGCGAAGGGACTGGAATTTGATTATGTTTTTATCGCGAATGTTGTAAGTCAGCGGTTTCCAAATTCCAAAAAACGCGATCCTTTTGAAATTCCACCAGAGCTCACGAAAGAAATTTATCCGGAAGGCGACGCTTATATTCAGGAAGAAAGACGACTTTTTTATGTCGCCATGACGCGCGCCAAAAAAAGGCTTTTTATAACTTTCAGCGATTTTTATGAGGGAAAGAAAAAGTGGAAACAGTCCCCTTTTATCGATGAGGTTGAGGAAAGCGGAAAATCAATCAGAACGGATCATGAGGAAACCGCGGACGTAATTCAGAAACTCAAAGAATTCAAAAAACCGGACAAACCTATATTCAATCTGCCTTCCGAAAAAACCAACCGGATGAGTTATTCGAAAATCTACACTTTCAAAGTATGTCCGCTCAAATATAATTACAGATATGTCATGAAAGTGCCGGTTCCGCCATCACACGCCTCGAATTTTGGAACAAGCGTACATAACACACTGAAAGATTTTTTCACGCTTCTCAAAAGCGGCGAAACCGCGGATTTCGGGCTGATGGAGGCCGCTTACGAAAGAAACTGGATTCCGTACGGATATGAGAGCAAAAAACATGAAGATGTCAGAAAGGAGAAAGGCCTTTCCGTTTTGAAGAATTTTTATGACGCGAATAAGGATCCGTGGATGATACCGGCGTATCTTGAGAGATCTTTTAACGTAAAAATCGGAAATTATGTCCTGAACGGGCGAATTGATAGGATTGATAAACTTGCCGACGGAACTTATGAGGTGATTGATTATAAGACAGGCCATGTGCCGAGCCACCTGAACTTAAAGAAAGATCTCCAGCTTTCTATTTACGCGCTGGCATGCAGGGATATTTTTAAAATTCCGGTTTCGAAGCTTACACTTTATTATATTGAGGATAATGAGAAAGTTTCGACCGAACGCACTGACGCGACTCTTGATGCTCTTAAAGATGAAATAGAATCTATTATAAAAGAATTGAAATCTTCCGATTTCCATCCCACTCCTGGTTTTCTTCATTGCCAGTTCTGCGATTTCAGGCTTATATGCCCGGCCGTTTAGCTTTTTATAACGTCCGGCTTATCGCTTATGATCAAATCCACCTGATTCACGATGGCCTGCTGAATTTCTATTCCCTCCGCTCCCCACACTGCCACTTTTACTCGTGACTCGTGGGCATGTTTGATAATATCCGGCGTTACAAGTGTGAATGGCACGCAAATATATCCGTTTGATTCCCTTATCATTTTCAGGATTTTTTCGTCCGGAAGTTCGCTTTCTATATGGATGGCGCTTTTGTTTTCCTCCTTATCATCAGACATTTTTTTACCGCCGACCTTGACCGAAAATCCTTCAAAATCCTTTTCCAGATGGCCGCCGGTAAGTGAGTCGATTGAGCCGCATATTTTTTTGAGGTCGCGCCTTTTTAATATTCCGAAAATATTTCCCTGAGATTTAGCCTCGGAAGCTGTCTGGAGCTTAGCCACCGGAAAATAACTGAACATCAGAGGGCGATCAGAGTTTTTTTCATGAGCGTTTTTCAGGATTTCCGGATCAAAACTCATGACAATATTTCTTTTTGCAAGAGGAATGTATCCCTCCCTTCCGCTGTTTTTTGCGTCAATTTCAGCAATCATATTATCAACCTCCTCCATTATCCCCTTTTCCTTTACGTCCAGAAAAAACGCGACATCCTGTTCTTTATTGGATGCCGCGGCTTCAAGTGCCTCGCGTACGGCAGTCAGTTTACCGGAAGGATTTTTTTCGTTTTCGATTGGATCATGCGACAGATATATTTTGCCGTCAGTGCCTCTTCTCAAATCAATTTCAAGCTGGTCCTCGCCGCCGTCTATTGCAGAGAGAATCGCAGAGAGAGAATTTTGTTTGTGTCTTCCGTAGCCGAGAGCTCTGTGGGCGACTATGTATTTTTCAATATCAAGAGGTCCACCCTCCGCGGAAGATCTCTCCGAGTCTATTTTCTTTTCAAATTCTTTCCAGGGAATCTCTTTCTTGCCGAGTCCCAGTTTTGAGGCAATAAAGCCTGTGACTCCGGCCAGGAATTTCGAGACCCTGTTTTTGCCAAAAATTCCTTCAAAAAAACCTGTTATTCTGCTCTTTTCAAGTTCTTCATGGGTTTCTCTGCTGACGTCGACTTTTGCCTTAAGACCTGCTCTTTCCTCGCTCAAAATGTCCGACTGCGCAGGCTGTGGTTTGGCGGAGAGATTTTCTTTGTCGGGATCATCAGTATTGGACTTCGACTGTGTTGTTTGATTCATCGCTTTCTTTTATGGATTTATCTGTGTCCAGGATGACCGATACCGTTCCGCTGTTGCCATAGTTGTAAATTGTCCGCGGAATCGGATACTTAAATGTGAATGAATCGCCGGGATCAAGAGCGCTGTAGGAGTCGCTATTTGAAAAAACTTCCGTGTCGTTTATATATATTGCATATCTAAAGGGCTGTCCTCCGATAACCGATCCCGCGCCGATGTTTTCTATTGTTGTTTTTGCGATGATATCGCCGCCCGCGGTTTCAGGTGCGAGCACTTCGAGTTTCGGTCTCAAATCCGGCAATTCTCCTGCCGTGACCGCGGTTTCGTCGGAAGGCCCCTCAAGAATCTGTCCTTTGAAAAGCCCTTTGTTTTCAACCTGCAAAATCACAATTCCAATGACCGCCCCGACCATCAGAACCGCTACCAAAGTTTTTGTTCTTACTCCCATTTTTTATGTGGTTATTTTTGATGTATTTTAGTCTTCGGCTACCGGTTTGTCTATAAAAATCGCAGCCGCCTTTCCGCCTTCGCCTCCTTCGGTAATTTTGTACACGTCTTTATCGATTTTTCCGAATTCTTTGTATGCGGAATTGTACATGTTTACGGTTGTGCCAAGGCTTGAGCCCATTTTTTTAAGGTACGTCTCGTAGCTTTGCATATGGCCTCCGAGCTGTCCCACTTTTTTTATTATTTCCTTTACCGACTCCTCCATTTTCAGAGCTTTCAGGCCCTGCAAAACCGTTTCAAGATATGCAAAAAACGATGTCGGCGAAACTATGATCACGTGTTTTTTAAAAGCATATTCGATGAGATCGTTTGCGTTGATATCGAGTGATCCAACTTTGTAAATCAGCAGATTGTAATAAATTCCCTCGGCGGGTATAAACATAAAAGCGAAATCCGTAGTATTTTCGTCCGGCCTTATGTACTTGGCCGTTTCGTCGATTCTGTTTTTTATGTCCATTTTAAATTCTTTTTCCAGTTTTTCGCGATGTACTTTGGATTTTTCCTGCATTATTTTGTTGTATTTTTCTAAAGAAAATTTCGCGTCGATCGGGATGAGCTTGTCTTTAAAGAAAATCACAGCATCGACAATTTCCTTATTTCTAAATTCGTACTGCATTTTGTACTGATTCGGCTGGAGAACGTGGCCAAGTAATGTTTCCAAAAAATATTCCCCCAAAATTCCTCTTTGCTTCGGATTTTTAAGTATATCTTCGAGGTTTTGCATTTTTTCCGAAAAACCGAGAACCTGTTTATTTGTCTCGTCAAGTTTTGTGAGTTTTTCTGTGACTTCCTGTATGAGTTTGGAGCTCTGTCCGAACTGGCGCTGAAGGGTTTCGGAAGAATGCTCAAGGCCTTTCGCCAACCTTTCGTGTATCTTGTCGAGACGCAGAGCGGTTTCCTTTCTGCTTTCGGCCGTGGAATCTCTGAGCTCTTTTCTAAGTGACTCGATATATTCAAAAAAGAGCTTTTGATCCTCCGGTTTTTTAAGCTCTCTCATTTTATAAATCGCGAAAGCAATTAGCGAGAGGATTGCCAGCCCGATTATTACTATAAGAGTCTGCATGAGTGAAAATTAGCACAAAATCATTCTTGAGTCGACTTTACTTTGAGTTGCTTTTTACGTAGACTGTCACTGTTTTTTATTGTGCCGATAATTTATGTCAACGAAACTGGCCGATTTGGCCGAAAAACTCGATCTGTCGTTAAAAGATCTTAAAGAAAAATTAAAAGAGCTTGGCTTTGAAATTTCGCCAAGATCCCGCGTTATTGACGACGAAATCGCTGAACTGGTTCTTGATGAACTCGGGAAGGATGACGCCGAAGACGGCGAATCCTCATCAGGAGGTGATGTTGCGGAAATATACGATGAACTTATAGCAAAGGAACGCGAACGAGAAATTATCAAAAGCCAGAGGAAAAAAACTGCCGGGAAAGATGCAAAAAAAGAAGAAATAAAAACACAGGTATCTGTTCAGGTTGATTATAGCAAGGCCATTGATATTCCCGATACCATTACCGTGAAGGAATTCGCGGAAAAAACCGGCATAAAAATTGCGAAAATCATCGGAGAATTGATGAAAAATGGCATTCTTGCAAATATCAATCAACAGATCGATTTTGATACGGCGCAGATTATCGCGGACGATATGGGTGTAAAAATAAAAAGGATAAGGTCCGTTGCGGGTGCCGAGGAATTTATGACGGGCGACATTTCAAAACTTCTCTCTGAGGACGATAAAAATCTTCTCAAAGAAAGACCCCCGGTTGTTTGCGTTATGGGACATGTAGATCATGGAAAAACAAAGCTTCTTGATGCAATACGCGAGACAAATATTGTTGCGCAGGAATCCGGTGGTATAACCCAGCACATTGGAGCCTATCAGGTTCAAAAGAAAGGCAAACTTATAACCTTTCTCGACACTCCCGGCCATGAAGCCTTTACCTCCATGCGTGCGCGAGGCGCGAAAGCAACCGATATCGCTATTCTGGTCGTGGCAGCTGACGAAGGTATAAAACCGCAAACCGTTGAAGCTATAAATCATGCGAAGGAAGCAGGTGTTCCTATCATCGTGGCTCTTAATAAAATAGATAAACCCGGAGCAAATCCCGACAAAGTAAAGGGCGAACTGACCGAACAAGGTCTGCAGCCTGAAGATTGGGGCGGCAAAACTATTGTTGTTTCTGTTTCCGCTCTTACCGGCCAGGGTATTGAGGACCTGCTGGACATGATTCTTCTGACTGCTGAAATCGAGGGCTTTAAAGCAAATCCTGATCGAGAAGCCGTCGGCACCGTTATAGAAGCTAATCTTGATCCTAATCTCGGACCGGTTGCGACTGTCCTTATAAATACCGGCACTTTAAAAATTATGGATAACATAATAGTTGGGAATACTTACGGCCGCATAAAGCTGATGAAAGATTATACTGGTAATTCTATACACACGGCCGGACCTTCCATGCCCGTTCTTATCGCAGGGCTTCATGCAACTCCGAAAAGCGGTGATATTCTCCAGGTTGTCAAAGATGAAAAAACCGCAAAAAACAAAGCCGAAGAGATCCATCTTATTTCAAAAAAAGAAAACGAAGAGAAGATGAGTGGCATAAACCAGATTATTTCGAACGTAAAATCCGACAAAATTCTGAAACTTGTGGTAAAAGCCGATACTAAAGGTTCTCTTGAAGCCATAAAACAGTCAATTTTAAAAATCAAGGATGAGGAGGTTGCCGTCAAGGTAATACACAGCGGAGCCGGCTCTGTAACGAGGTCTGACATAATGATGGCTGCAGCAAGCGGCGGGATGGTCGTCGCTTTTCATAGTGATTTTGATTCGCCTCATGTCAAAAAAACAGCTGACCGCGAAGGAGTGGAAGTTCGAATGTACAGCGTTATTTACGATCTTCTGGGAGATATAAAGAAAATTTTGAGCGGACTTCTTGAGCCGGAAATCGAAAGAGTAGTTATAGGCAGAGCTTCCGTAAAACAAATATTCCTCACAAAGAAAAAAGATATGATCATAGGCTGCAAAGTTTTGAGCGGAAAAATTGAAAATAAGGGAAAAATTACGGTGATCAGAGGAAAAAATGCCACTGATGAAGATAATATTGCTGGAGAAGGCATGATTGAATCACTTAGAAAGGTTGATGAAGTTGTGAAGGAAATCGGGGAAGGCAATGACTGCGGAATTAAGTTCAGCGGAGATGTAAAACTTGAGGATGGTGACATTCTTGAAATTTATAAAGAAGTCGAAAAACGCAGAACTCTCACTTAAAAATTTATGAAGCTGAAAGCGGTTAAATTGAACTCTTTTAAAGATGAGCGCGGTGTTCTTACCGCCATAGAGCTCAAGGATTATTTTGAGTGGCCGGTTAAGCGCGTTTATTATCTGACGGATGTGAGCCGTCCGCGCGGAGGCCACGCTGTCAGGCATGAAAAAAAAATGTATGTATGTCAGAAAGGGAGTGTAAAAGCGCGGTTTCATGACGGAAAAAAATGGGAAGAGTTTGAGATGACCGGTCCGGGTGATGCTATTTTGATGGAGGAAATGTGCTATAGGGATTTTTATGATTTTTCGCCTGACGCTGTACTTTTGGCCATTTCTTCTGTAAATTACGATCCCAATGATTACATTTATGATCTGGACGAATTTATAAAAGAAGTTAACAAAGAAGCATGAAAATATTGATAACAGGCGGAGCCGGTTTTATCGGGAGCAATTACGCCCACTTTCGATTCGAAAAATATCCGGAGGACGAGATTTATATTCTGGACAAACTGACTTACGCCGGCAATCTGGACAATCTGTCGGATATGCTTCCGCATGAAAGGTTTCGTTTCGTTCAGGGCGATATCGCTGATAAGAAATTCGTGGAGGATCTTTTTGAAAATGAAAAATTTGATGCGGTTGTGAATTTCGCGGCCGAGACTCATGTGGACAGAAGTATTGCGACTCCGAGCATATTCGTGATGACAAATATCGTTGGAAGCCACAATTTATTGGAAGCTTCCAAAAATACAGGTGTAAAGAGGTATCATCAGGTCTCAACGGATGAAGTTTACGGCGACCTGGGCACCGATTCCAGGGATTTCTTTATTGAAAGTACCCCTCTAAGTCCGAATTGTCCGTACGCGGCCTCAAAAGCGTCCGCGGACCTTCTCGTTAAGAGTTATTTTGAAACTTATCAGATGGGCGTGACCATAAGTCGTTGCAGTAATAATTACGGGCCGTATCAATTCCCGGAAAAACTAATCCCCTATTTTTTCAGGCTAATTTCGGAAAACAAACCCGTTCCAATTTATGGCGACGGCAAAAACGTCCGTGACTGGCTTTATGTGATTGATCACTGCAGGGCAATCGACATGATTCTTGATAAAGGGCGAATCGGCGATGTTTACAATGTCGGCGGAAATAATGAAAAAACAAATCTTGAAATAACACGGTTTTTGCTGGAATTTCTCGGAAAAGACGAAAGTCTGATGACTTTTGTTGACGACAGGCTGGCGCATGACCGAAGATACGCGATTGATTCGGGAAAATTACAGAAGGAGCTTGGATGGAAACCATCGGTTAATTTTGAGGAAGGGATTGCGAAAACTTTCGACTGGTACGAAACCCATAAGGAATGGTGGAAGAAACTGATCGATAAAATGGAAGAAAGGCAGCATCAGAAAGTCAGCAAAACGCCACTTGCGGCGAGCAGAGTGTAGAGTTTAACTTTTATTTTTTCCCATTCCCAGCTATATTTGTTGAGAATTTTTGAAAATATATGCGATATTCAAAACTTTTCGGAAAAACGCGGCACAATGCGCCGGTGGACGCCAAAAGCATTAATGCAAAACTGCTTACGCAGGCCGGTTTTATAGAAATGGTGGCAGCTGGGATTTACAGCATTCTTCCGCTTGGGCGCAGAGTTATGCATAAAATCGACAATATTATAAGAGAGGAAATGGACACCGTCGGAGGGCAGGAAATAATAATGCCTGTGCTTCATCCTCTTGAGCTCTGGGAAAAAACAGGCCGGAACCGCACGATGGACGGAGTGCTGTATCGCACAGAGGCCGGAAGTAAGAAATTTGTTTTGGGGCCAAGCCACGAAGAAGTTGTGACTCCGCTTGTCGGCAATAATGTTAAATCCTATAAGGACCTGCCTTTGAGCGTTTATCAGATCCAGACCAAATTCAGAAACGAGCCTCGCGCGAAATCCGGTATTTTACGCGGACGCGAGTTCGGTATGAAAGATATGTACAGCTTTCACGCGTCGGAAGACGATCTTGATGAATATTACGAAAAAGTAAAACAGGCTTATCTGAATGTTTTTACGCGGTGTGGTCTTGAAGCTCATATTATAGAGGCTTCCGGTGGAGCTTTTAGCGATAAATTTTCTCATGAATTTTCAGTCGTAACACCTTACGGCGAAGATACCATTATCATCTGTGAAAATTGTCATACCGCGCAAAATCTTGAAATTGCGGAAGGAAAAGTTGTTGATCCTGATTTAAAAGAGGAAAATGAGCTTCCTCTCAAAGAAGTCGATATTGAGAGAGGTTTTTCGGTTGAGGATAATGCGAAAGCCCATAAAGTTCCGGAAAGTAAAATTTTAAAAACTGTTGTTTATGAAATTGAAGAGGGGGGGCTTCTCGGCGTTTTGATACGCGGCGATCTGAATATCAGCGAGGTTAAACTGGAAAAATATTTAAAAAAACGTCTGAGGCCCGCGTCTCCGGAGAGTTTAAAAAAAGCGGGGCTCGTGCAGGGATATATTTCCCCTGTGAATATGCCGGATAGTGTTAATGTTTCTTTTATTGCGGATCATTCCATAAAAAATGTGAAAAATTTCGTAACCGGCGCCAACGAATACGCGAAGGATTATGTAAATGTAAATATCGGACGGGATTTTATCGTGAAGGATTTTACGGATCTGGTGGAAGTAAAAAGCGGGTTTTCGTGTGTAAAATGTGGCAAACCTCTGAAGGAGCTGAAGGCTGTCGAGGTCGGAAATATTTTCAAACTCGGCACGAAATTCAGCGACGCGTTTGGCTTTAAATTCGCAGATAAGGACGGAAAACTGAAATCCGCCGTTATGGGATGCTATGGAATCGGAAACACAAGGCTTCTTGGAACGGTTGTTGAAGCGAGCCACGACGATAACGGTATTATATGGCCGGTGACAGTCGCGCCTTACCAAATTCATATTGTGACTCTTGGAAATGATGATAAAGTCACAAAAAAAGCCGATGAATTGTATGCTGAACTGCAAAAAGAATGTATTGATGTTCTTTATGACGATCGTGATGAAAGCCCCGGCGTAAAATTCAAGGATTCCGATCTTATTGGCGTTCCTTTAAGAATTGTTATAAGCGGCAGGACGCTCGAAAAAGACGGCGCGGAATGGAAGGAAAGAATTAGTGACAAAGCGGAAATCGTGAAGTTTTCGGACTTAGGCGCGAAGATTAAGAAATTTTTAAAGCAGGGTTAATTTGAAAATTTTACTTTTGGGTCAATCAGGGATGCTTGGATCATGTTTTTTTAAATGTCTTGCAGGGCAGAAAGACGCTGAAATGTACTCACTTAAAAAGGACGGACTTGATATAACCGATAAAGAAACTCTCGAAAAAGTTTTCGAGAGAATTTCGCCTCATTTTGTGATCAACTGTGCGGCTTATACTGCCGTAGACAGCTGCGAATCCGATAAAGATGCCGCTTTTAAGGTAAATGGCGAAGCGCCGGGGGAAATTGCCAGGCTTTGTGCCGGAAAAAATGCCACGCTTCTTCATTTCAGCACGGATTATGTGTTTGACGGTAAAAATGACCGCGGCTACAAAGAAACCGATTCGCCCTCCCCCATTAATATTTACGGAGAATCAAAACTCGAGGGCGAAAAAAGGATTTCCGAGAACATGAACGATTATTATATCGTCAGGACTTCGTGGCTTTTCGGTGAGAACGGCAAAAATTTTGTAGATACAATGATCCGGCTGGCGCGAAAAAAGTACGAACCGAACGTAGTAGGTGATCAGACGGGCTGTCCGACCTATACCAAAGACCTGTGCGAAGCCTGCGTAAAATATTTTCTTTCAAAAAAACTTCCTTTTGGAATTTATCATCTTACAAATTCGGGACAGACAAGCTGGTATGATTTCGCGGTTAAGATTTTTAAAATTATGGAGTCCGATGTAAAAATAAACAAGATTTCATCCGATGCTTTTCCACAAAAAGCAAAACGCCCAAAATGCTCCATTCTTCTAAATACAAAAATTACGGAGCCTTTACGATCATGGGAAGAAGCTCTCGAGGCTTATCTAAGGCTTAACTTTTTAGTTTGATATTGAGGCGGATTTACCGTTTAATATAACATATGAAAGGTATTATTCTGGCGGGTGGAACGGGAAGCAGGCTTCATCCGCTAACAAAAGTCACAAACAAGCATCTTTTGCCGGTTTACAACAAACCGATGATTTATTATCCTCTGCTTTCGCTCAAGCAGTCAGGCATAACCACCGTTTTAATTGTGTCCGGAAAAGGGCATGCGGGTGATTTTCTTGAGCTTTTAGGCTCGGGAGCTGGATTCGGGATGAAAATTTCTTATGAAGTTCAGGAAGAGGCCGGTGGAATAGCTCAGGCTCTCGGGCTTGCGGAAACTTTTGCCGCAGGTGAAAAAATAACCGTAATTCTGGGTGATAATATTATTGGGGATGATATTTCAGGAGCCGTAAAAAGTTTTGAGGCGCAGGAAAACGGCGCGAGGATCTTCCTTAAATCCGTGAAAAATCCACAGTCGTACGGTGTTGCCGAAGTTAAGGACGGTGAGATTTTGTCTATTGTGGAAAAACCGCAGTCCCCTCCATCCGATCTTGCCGTTGTAGGGTGCTATATGTATGACTCCCGGGTTTTCGATATTATAAGAGAGCTTAAGCCTTCTTCCAGAAACGAATTGGAGATAACGGATGTCAATAATTATTATCTAAAAGCCGGCAATCTTAAATATGATATTTTGAAAGGCTTCTGGGGTGATTGCGGCGAATCTTTCGACAGCCTGATGGAGGCCGCCGAGATGGTAAAAACCAGTCATTTTATGTCTTTATGAAAAATATTATTGTGGCCGGATCAATAGCGTACGATAACATCATGTTTTTTGATGGAGAATTCGATAATGTTTTGATTCCGGAAAATCTGCGTCATTTGAGCGTTTCATTCAAGACCGAGTCGGTTGATACATATTTTGGCGGATGTGCGCCAAATATTGCTTATACCTTAAAAATGCTGGGCGAAAAACCTCTTATTTTCGGGGCGGCCGGCAATGATTTCGATAAATATAAAAAATGGCTTAAAAAGAATGATATTTCAACAAAATACATTGCCATTGATCCGGAAAAACCCACTTCTTCGGCTTATATTCTTAACGACAAAAACCAGAATCAGATATCGATTTTTTCACCGGGCGCGGCGGCAAATCTAGAGCTTTGCAGGACTCTTGACAGTTTTGATCTAAAAACGGTGCAGCTGGCGATAATCGCGCCCGATATTCCAGATAGAATGACCAGTCTTACGCAGATATGCATTGAAAAAGAATTTCCTTATGTCTTTGATCCGGGACAGGCTATAACCGCTCTGTCAAAAGATTATCTAAGCATGATGATAAAATGCTGTCTGGGGCTTATTACCAATACGTACGAAGCAAAGATGCTTGAAGAAAAACTTGATATGACAATTGAGCAGATTGCCGAGCGAGCCGGTTTTTTGATAAAAACGCTGGGAGAGGGGGGATGCCAGATTTATCAGGGGAACACGAGAAAAATCGTGCCAGCCGTGCCGGGACTTAAGATCGTGGACGTGACCGGATGCGGGGACGCTTTCAGGGCCGGTTTTATTCATGGATTCGTAAACGGTGAAGTTATGGAAAAATGCTGTCAGATGGCAAATACCGCCGCTTCTTTCGTTGTGAACAATATGGGAACGCAGGAGCATCGATTTACTTACGACGATTTTCGCGGACGGTTGAAAGAATTTTACGGATAGTGAGGTCTCTTGTTCTTTTGTGTTGTTCAAATGTTTTTTGGGTATACTGCTCAAGCTCTTTTATGATCTTTTCGCTACTTCCCAGTATTTGGCTGAAAAGCGATTTGAGCTTTTCGGCCGTCACTTCCTCTGTTTTTATCACAAAATCATCAAATTTTGCGTATTTAAGGACATTTTCAACTTTCGGCGCGTAACTTACCGCTATAAAGGGTGTGGACGTTTTTATGGCCGTGATAAGCGAATGAAGACGCATTCCCAACACCATTTTAGATTTAAGAAAAGCATCCGGAATGTCCTTTTTATCCAGAATTCGTATGCCGGATCTGTTTTTCAGATTGTTTATGATTTTTTCGTGTAAACTATCGTCACCCTCTTTTCCTTCCTGAAAAGCCGCAAATTCCACTTCCCATTTTTGATTTTCAATAAGCCAGTTCAAAAAAACCGAAACCGCCGGAATAAATTTCTCATCAAGGTTGGGCATCTGCCTCAGGCTTACGATCATTGTGTTTTTCCTGTTTATTTTGCCGCCGGAATTTTCAATCGCAAAAGCCATATCTGAAATTACAAAAATCTGTTTGCGTAGACCGAGACGTTTGAGCGTTTCTTTCGAATTCTCATCCCGCACGGATATAAAATAAGCCCTTTTAAAAAGGCGTCTTACAAGCCATTTTTGCAAACGACCTTTCAGTTCCCCTATACTCTGGCCCCACATCAAAACCGGTTTTTTGTAATAATAAGCCATTGCCGCCTGCACTCCCCAAATTATATTCGCCGAAAAAGTCAGATTTCCAAAAAGTCCGCCTCCTCCAAGTATGAAGTAATCACAATCTTTGACTGCATTTCCCGTGCCTGGTCGTGAAAATATCGCTTTTATCAGACTTCTTATTCCCGCGGAAAATTTTGGAACCGAATCCACATTGTATTTTTTCGCTGTTTCAACCGGATTTCCGCTTAAAACAGTTATTTGCGCATGCGGTTCAATTGCTTTCAAAGTCGCGAGAATTCCTTCGAGAATCATCTCGTCGCCAAGGTTTCCAGCTCCGTAATTTCCTGCAATTACTATTTTCATATTTTTTCAAATACACATGGCCTGATATTGTAGCTTTTTCTGTGAATTTCGCAAAGACCGTACTTTTTTATATTTGAGATATGCTTTCTTGTTCCGTAGCCAACGTGATATTCAAAACCGTAACCCCGGAATTCTTTCGAATAATACCTCATTATCCGATCGCGCGTGACTTTTGCGAGAACAGAAGCCGCTGAGATGACCCTGACCTTTTGGTCGCCTTTTATTATGTTTTCGTATGGAATTTCGAAAAACTGCTTATCTATGCCGTCCACTAAAGCTATGTCCGGAACGGTTTTCATGTAATGCAGGCAAAGATAATTTGCAAATCTTGTCGCATTGGAAATGTTTATTTCATCGATAAGTTTGTGCGAAACTATTGTAATAGCATAATCCACGGAATTTTTTATAATCAATTCGAAAAGTTTCTCGCGCATGCGGGCGCTTAATAGTTTACTGTCTTTCAGGCCGGGGATTCTGGCGTTTGGACGCAAAATTACCGCAGCTGAAACTACCGGACCGGCGAGCGGGCCTCTTCCTGCTTCGTCAATTCCCGCAATCAATTTCAGGAATGAGGACATGATGAAAAAATTTTTAGGCTTCGGGCGCTTTTTCTGGCTCAGCTTCGGGTGCTTTTTCCGGCTCAGCTTCGGGCGCTTTTTCAGGCTCGGAGGCTGGCGCCGTTTCTTGTTCCGGTTTCGGCTCCAATTCCGGTTCCTCAATATCCTCACTGCTTACAAAAGTTTCTTTTAATCTTGCGGATTTGCCGGACCTTTCTCTCATATAATAAAGTTTTGCGCGTCTGACCGCGGCTTTCTTTTTAACTTCAATTTTTTCGATATTTGTTGAATAAAGCGGAAATATCTTTTCAACTCCGATTCCTTCTACAACTTTTCTTACCGTAAAAGTTTTATCGGCCCCATGTCCGCTGTTTATCTTGATCACAAGACCTTCAAAAATCTGAATTCTTTCCTTATCTCCCTCTTTAATCTTCTGGTGAACACGCACGGTATTCCCGGTCGATATGTCCGGTCTTCGGTGTTTCATTGCTATTTTTTGCATGTCTATCAAAAAATTCATCGTAAATATGGTAAATATGCTTTGGAAATATATAGAAGGTTCTCCTTCAAATCAAGTCGATTTATTGGAGATTTTGTTTATTGGAATCTGATTTTCCGGATCTAAAATTATTTCCATGATAAATTTATCCTTGCAGTTCAGCCTGTATTTGTAGTCATCCTCTCCCATTATTGTGAATTTCACCGGTCTCGGCGTTCTCAGATCATTGCTAAGATATTTCGAAAATCTGTCCTTGTCGATAGTTCCCACTATAAGCATATCAACCGTATTTGTTTCCTTATTTATAAACTGTCCGGAAAGCGCGAGCATCTTTACGGTCCCCATTTTTTCTATATCGTGCGTTATTGTCCGGTTGGAGGAAAGTGCTTTTATCACTATGCCTTTGAGTTCATCAAGAAGTATGAAATTTTTGTTTATGTAATAGTATTTCTTGCGATTTCTGGTTTTCGCCTTCAAAAAGCCAAGATGCTTCAAATTATCCAGTTCCCGGCGCACCGAATTTATCTGTTCATTAAGCTTCCTTGTAAGTTCCCTGATGAAATATTCCTCTCCAGAATTCATCAGAAATACCGTGAGAAGCTTAATACGCGTGTTTGACGTAAAAAGCCTTTTTAACATAACTTAAATTGTTTGTGCCCACGAATGTATACAAAATGTATACATTACGTCGGAAACGTACATTTTTTTTAGGCGGATTGCAACATTTTTTTATTCAGCCGTGAAGATTTCTAAAATTCGTCCTCTTCATCCTCGGTCGGTCCCGCCAAAACCTTTGCCATAAAAGCGTGGTATAGAGAGCCGGTTATAATGCCGATGACGGCTATTCCGAGTATTACAATCGTAGGATTTTGGTCGATTGTGTAAAAGAAAAAGTTCATTCCACTGCATGACGCGCCGATATTTTCGAACGCAAGTACAAGTATCAGAGCGGTGAAAATGATCGAACCGGTTAAGTAAAAGGCTTTCATAGGATTTAAATTAGTTTATGTTCCGATTGTATCACTACCCCAACACCTTCTCAAATAACTTTTCGAGCGCGAGTTTGTTTGCGAGCTGGGCTTTTAGGCCGCCGGCCTCAAATTCCTTGTCGAGCTTTTTGTCTTCTTCCGGCGGATAAGAGGTCTTCATTTTGTCAAACTCCGCGCGGATTTCTGCCTCTGTCGGGAAAAATTTACCCTGAGTAATGACGTGGCGCAGCGCTAGACGGACTTTGATGCGTTTTTCGGCTTCGGGACGGTATTTTTTTCTTAGCTCGTCCTCGTTGGTTTTGGCGTGCTCGAGGTATTTTTCAAATTCCATGCCCTTTGAGGAAATGTCGTCTTTCATATCCTGAATTATATATTCGGCCTCCTCGTCAATCATCGCGTCGGGAATTTCGACTTTTGTTTTTTTGAGCAATTCCTCGAGGTATTTGTTTTCGCGTTTTTGACGAGCTTCACGCTCTTTTCGGGATAAAATATTTTTTTCAATATCTTTTTTTAATTCTTCCAAAGACTGTTTCTTGCCAGTGATTTTCTCAACAAATTCCTCGTTCATCTCCGTTTCCTGCGGCTCTTCGATTCTTTTTACTTCAACTTTAAATTTCACTTTCTTGTTCTGAAAATCTTTTTTGCCATAGTCCTTCGGGAAAGTCAGGTTGAATTCTTTTTTCTCGTCTTTCTTCAGCCCTACGAGTTCGTCCTCAAAACCCGGAATCAGCGATCCTTCGCCGATAATCACAGGATGATTTTTGCTTTTCGTATTCGGAATCGGAGCGTCTTTGTCATCAAATCCCTCAAAATCCACCTCGACCCTATCCCCTTTCTTGGCGGGGCGATCAGCATCTTTGTAGGTCCGTGCATATTTTTTAAGATCCTCAAACACAGCCTCGATATCTTTTTCCGTAACTTTTGCCTCTTCTTTTGGAACTTTTATGGACGAATAATCTTTCACCGTAACTTCCGGCATTACCGCAACCGTAGCCGTAAAAGTAAGCGGCTCGTCACTGTCGATTTTCACTTTCGGTCTGGAAACAACCTGGAGTTTTTCTTTTATCGCAACTTCGGCATATGCCTTCTGGATCGCGATTTCCTGCGTATGGGCCTTCAGATATTTTTTATCAATATATTGCTCAAGAATATGCGGCGGAACGTGTCCCGGCCTGAATCCTTTGATTTTAATGTCTTTCGAAATATCATCCGCAGCTTTCTTTTCAAACTCGCCCATGCGCTCCTGCGGAACAGTGATGCTTATCTCGACTTCCGACTTCGGAAGATTTTTTATTTTATACTCCATTTATTTTGGGGTTAATCGGCAATTTTTGAAAAATCTTAACTATCCTACCGACGCAAAATGGTTTTGACAATTGTTTTTCGGGCGAAAATCTGGTAAAATATTTAGATAATTTTGAATATCTATGGCAGACCCCGCAAAAAAATTAGACGAAGCCCAGCAAGAATTTAGAGATCAACAATTGAAAGAAGCAATTGGCGCTGTTCCCGAAGGCACTGACGAAGAGAAGTTATGGGAAACTATTGAAAAAAGCCAATTGCTGACAAAGACCGATGTTGAAAAAGTCCTTCTTAAAGAGGAGCATAAAGGTTTATTGAAAGGCGCCTACGAAAAACAACTGAAAGAAATTGGAGAAAAAGAGAAAGAGAAAACTCCCGAAGAAGCCAGACAGCTTGCTTTGGCGAGAGCTTTTGAGGCTGTTTATGGAAAAGTTCTACCGGCAGAGGCTAAAAAGGAACTAGAAAAATCCGACAGTTCTTTGATGAGAATTCTTAACAAAGTATTGAGATTCCGTATAACAAGTACCGGACTTGAGGGACGCTCGGAATTAAAGGCAATTTTAAGAAGGCTGCACATATTGATGCAATCAAAAAAAACGGATACTAATGCTGTTAAAAAACTTCTGGAAAAAGCTTTTCCTGGAGTTAAGTTTAAAGGTGATGCTGTAAAAATCAGAGGTTTTGAGGCGAATTTTGCACATGTTGCAAAACAGCTCGATGCGGCTTACAAGTATTTTGATTCTCCAGCAAATGTTTCTGCTCTTCGTGACGGATATAATGATTTGTCAAATTTACAAAGAAAACTAGATGACGAATTAGCTCCTGCTAAACCAATCGCTAAACCTGCCACTGAATCAGTCGCTGGGGCTGCTGCTAAACCGGTTGCTAAGCCTGAGACTGCTTCTGAATCAATGGCTAGCCCGCTATCTAAACCTGCCACTGAATCAGTCGCTGGAGCTGCTGCTAAACCAGTTACTGAGTCTGAGACTGTTTCTGAATCAATGGCTAGCCCGCTATCTCAACCTGCCACTGAATCAGTCGCTGGAGCTGCTGCTAAGCCAGTTGCTGAGTCTGTTTCTGAACCAGTTTCTGAACCAGTTTCTGAACCTGCTGCTGAACCAGTTGCTGGGCCTGCTCCTGAACCACTTCCTAAATCGAGCTCCTTAAAACAATCGCTGGAGGAAATTGAGTTTAATTATACTGAAGGAATTCATTCTCAACTCAATACGCTTAAACAGTCTATTGCTTCGATGCGGAACAATCTAACGCGAGATCCCACAGGAACCGTCTTAGCTAAACTTATAAAGGAAAAACGAGACAAAAATTCTAAACTTGACGAAAAAACTATACGTAATCAGGTATTGAAACCTTACAAAGATGACCGTAAAGAAGAAACAAAAAAAATAGCTCAACTGGAAGAATTGGAACGGGATCTAAATAATATTTTAAAGCAGGCTGAAACTTTACATGCAGAAATGAAAAAACTGATGCAGTACCTGGAAATTGCAGATAGGGCAGGGATTCCTCTTGATAACGAAGGTAAAAAAGTTGAGGTTAAAGCTGTTTTGGCGGAATTTAAAAAAATTGACATACGCAGCCGCGACTTTAAGCCTGAACAACTGGTTAAGTTGTATGGAGATCTTCAGGGATTTTTTGACAGAGATTCGAATATTGGAAATTTATTGGATTCTCTGGATGCAACGAAAAATGATATTGCAAGCAGTTCCGATCTCACGGATACAAAAGCCGCTAAAAATGTTATAGGCGCGCTTGTAGCAGAATCTGATCAATTTAAAGACATGCCTCTCGAACAGAGGCAGAAGCTTGCCGCTTTGATTTTGGCGGAGGATGTTGAGACGATTCAAACTGACGAAGATTATAAAGAGCTGGCGCAGAGAGGAAGCGCGAAGATGCTGGAGACGGCAAAACAGGCGGGATTTCAGGCGAAACTTGTCGGGTTTAAGTATAAATCCGGCGAAAAGGTAGAACAGCCGTTTAAGGGCTTGAAGCCTGAAGATTTTGCGGATTGGGAAAAAATAGAAAATCTTTTTAAGATCAAAAAACTAAATCATGATAATGGATTTTTTGTTCTGGCCGCGTTTGAAATTTTTGACGGCGGTGCCAGGTCCATTCAGTCAATAAAACTTGAGAAAAAATTAAAAGCGCTTCTGGCTGAGCAGCTTGGAGTTAAGGAAAGAATGGATGAGGCTGGTATCAATAAAATTGTAAATAAAGCCTTTAATGAACGTCTGGAGGCCATAAGCCCGGTAGTAAAAACTTTCTTTGATAATTACGATAAAAACAGAACCGAGTGGGATTATTTTAAGGTTAAAGAATTGAATCTCAAATTTGAAAAACTTCTAGAACAGCTAAGGCTTGGGCAAATAAGCCATGAAGTTTATAAAAAAAGAAATGCTGAACTTGTTACTGAGGCGCGTGAATCTGAAGTTGAAAATCAAATTGGGTTTGGAGAAAAGGAAATATTGGAAAGTTTCTGGAACGACAAACACGCCCAATGGATAAAAGACAGATTTCATGATGTCGGCCGATATGCCAAGGAAAAAGCCAAAGGTGTCGGAAAAGGAGTCGCGAAGGTTGCCTTAAAAGGTGCGTGGGGCGGCACAAAACTTGCCGGAAGTGTTGCTATTCAAGGCGCTCTTGCACCGATACGCCTCGCAAAATATCCTCTTATGGTCGCGACAAAGCCTTTTGTCTGGGCGGTGAATCTTTTCAAAAAAAATAAATGGACACCTTTCAGCATTCGCGAGTCCGCAAAAAAAGACAAAGACAGAGTTCTTGGCTATCTGAAGGCAAAACCAACCGAAGCATTTCAGGGTGCCAAAACAACGCTGACAACCGTTCCAAAAGAAGAATGGGCGAAGGCGGGAGGACTTCAAACCAAGAAATATTCCGAAAGAACCAAAAAAGATATGGGCAAAATGGAGGCGGAAGAGAAGGAATTAAAAGAAAAGGCCGAGTCCAAGCAGCCTGTCGAATTTGAAGGCGCGATTTTTCCGGATCTGGCAAAATACAAAAATGAAATCGCGCAACTTGATAAAATTATTGCCAAAGGCAGTGCCGATGCCGGAGGGGAATCTAAAGCGGCCGCTTAATAATCACAAAACATGAAAGAAAAAGAATTTATAGACATACTGATAGCTTCTGAAGGGGTGTACGATGCCGTGGTCGCGCAGCTTGATATTCCGAAAGATGATGAGTTGTATCGCAATCTTGTCGTTGGAATTTTGAAGAGGCAGACCAGAAATCATCTTGTTTTTTCGATCTGGAACAATATGGACGATGCGCAGCTTGAGCATTTGCGGGAATTTATGAACGAAACGGCCGTTATCGTGCCGGAAGTGGGTTATGAGGAGATTTTGATGCAATTTGCGCTTATGTATCCCGATTTGATGGAAAAAATCCATAAAAGTCTTGCCGATTTTTTCCGTGGTTTTATTGAAAAATTCAACGAGATAAGCCGGGCGTAGAATTTTGCCTTTTCGTGGTTGATATTTTGGCCGTTTTTTGGTATAATTATACAATAAAAACAAATAAAAATACCAAAAATGAAAGATAAAAATATTTTTGAAAGCAGATTTTTATTTCGGGATCCGGAAGGACCCTCCGCAGGTATGACGAGCCTTCCGGCCGAGAATCCTGAGCAGCCTTCCCCCTCGCCCGAACATAGAGAGGAAGCTCCTTCAGCGTCCGAAGAGCGTGAAAAATTGAGAATGGAGATCGAGGAACAGCAGAAGCTTGCGCTCGAGCAGGTGACCGGGGGGATTGCTGAATGGAAAATAGGCACAGTGGAGACGAGCGCGAAGTTCAATCCGGAGACGTGGAATATGAATTCGAAAGAAGCTCTTAACAAGACTAAAAATGAATGGGCTGCTTTGGGATTGCCTGTGAACAATGCTTTTTACAAAAAAATATTTGAAAATCTTGGACATTCCTCTGATCCGACTTTTCTTGCACAACAGAGGCAGACATCCGCCGAGCTGGAAAAAATTTACCGCGATCCGTTGAACAATATGGAAAATCTTGGTCAGTGCGATGATGAATTTGTTTCGTCTGTAAGGTTTTTCGCGGCGGTAAAAGATATGGTTTTGAATCAGAATGTTGCCCAGGTGGGTACGGAGAAAAATGTAAAAGAAGGCGACGAAGATCCCATTTACACAAAGGCCGTAAAAGCCGTGCAGGATAACGGCAGAAAATTGACCGAAGCTCTGAGAAACAAAGATTATCCGACAGCGGCTATGTATGTGATCGGTATTTATGCGATGTATAAAGCTTACAAGAGCCTTCCCGATGCCAACAAGGGCACACTCAAAAAAGTGTTTTTCTGGTCTGCCGCTTTGTATTCGGGCAGTGTTTTTGCGAAAAATGCAGGTTTTGATGTTCTGAAAAAAATCGGACTTAAAGCTGAGGATGCCGAGGTGGAAGGGACTCCTCTGGCCGCGATAAAACGACTCGGAATTCCGGAGGTGGATAAACTGGAAAATCTTGACGCTTTCCGTGATATTTCATTCGTGAATCTGAAACCTCTTTATGATGAATATGAAAAAACAAACAAAAAGGGCATACAGTTTATTGATCCGGCACAATTCCCTACCGCGTTTCCGGAATTTATCGGAATGCGTCCGACTGATGCAAAAGGCAAATCATTCAAATCAAGAGATTATCTGCGTAAAGGCCAGGAGCTTTATATACTTGTGCAGGCCATGAAGACTGGTTATGAGCAGAAAATGATGCCGAAGAGCCATATAAGTTTTGAGCAGGCTTTGAACGGACCGATCTTACAACACAGCACGGTTTTTAACTTTATGACTGTTCTGGAAGGATATGTTCCGAAAACTGCAGAGTCCGGACTTGCCGCGAAATTGCAATCAACAGAAAAAGTTCGCGCTAGTATCAATGAAAAGTTTGAAGGTTCAAAACTTGGATTCAATCTTGAAGCCGAGATTAAGCCCGGAATTTTTGCCGCAACGATCATGGATTATCCGATTGTTGTTCGAAGAGATCTTGGCAGAAAAAAGTTCGAGATATTTGCACGCGATGTTTATGAGGATGCTAACGGGGATCCAAATAAAAATGACTCTCTGGCTGAAATACCGATGGAGGGAGGTAAGAAATTGGCAAGTGATGCTGTGAATCAGATAAAGAGAAAAATTGAGGATGAAATGAATCGAAGAATGAATTTGTTTGCCAAGAATTCTAAGAAGAATCCGGAGGATAAAAATGAGAAAAGTGCCGTAGAATTTCTCGGAGGTTTAAATTTTAAAGAAGACGACGGTTACTGGCATACAACGATGAAATATACCGGTACAAGACTGGTGCCGGGTGAACATAACGAGTTCGACGTGCGAGTGCGTCCGGGAGAGACCGGTGAATCGCTTGATATTATCAACACTCAAGGCGATACGGTCGTGTATG
>JBDRNZ010000026.1:0-16973 GCA_043810515.1 Candidatus Peregrinibacteria bacterium | reverse complement strand
TGTTTATCATTCCAAAAACTTTCCACCTCAGAACATCCCACCCGGAAATATCCTGCACGTTCTCAAATTTCAAATCTCTTTTCGGATCAAAATTCGCGAAAAATTCAACAGTGAAGTTTTTCACAGGAACAACCTCCCCGCCATCAACCGCAAAAAGCGGAATCGTAATGCTTTCATCAAGATCAAGAACGTCATAAAACTGATACGGAAACATACTTTCATAATTGTATTCATCGGAATCAAGACACGGATAAGAATTGCATTGATTTTTCACATCATATTCGAAAACCGCCATATCGCCCACTTCGCCGATTTTTTGATTCTCGGAAGGCTCCCAGCCCGGAAGTTTCGTATCAATATAATAAAGCGCTTCCTCCACGGCGGATTCAGCCGCATAATAAGCCCGTCCCGCATCCGTAAGTCCCTTTGTCGCATAAACTTCCCTAAAAATAAGGCTCGACAGCGACAGGGATATGGCAAGCAAAACGCCCATTACAAGCAGCGCGACCAGCAGGGCCGTGCCGTTTTTGTTTCTCCGAATTTGATCAAAACACTTTATCATTCGGATGAATTAACAAAATAAGAATCCGGATCGGGAAGATTTCCAACCCCAGCAAGTCCCGGCGAAGCCGTGTAAAGCCTCGAAGAAACCGTGGTCTGCATATCGATCATGTAAGGATCGCCGCTATTAAGTTTCTTGCCTTCAAATTCAGCATAAACGGTAACTTTCGGCTGAAACTGCAAAGAATCCGCATAAATATTTTCTTCAGCATACGGATCACCCGCGGGCGACACGAAAACGCTGAACTCGGAAACATTCGCACCTCCGCTACTCATTCCGGAATTCAAAAAATAACCTGTTGTATCGGCCACGATTTTCTCCAAAAACAAAATCCGGCCGCTTTCGGAATCATAAACAAAACTCACGACGCGATCTCCATCCATGGAAACAAGATCAAGCCTGTCAGACGACCCGGCATACCGTAAGCCTCCGCTCTGCCCGGGATAATAAATCTCCCCGCTTCGGATTTCCGCCGTCAGTTTGTCAAAAACACGTCTCGCCTCGGAATACATCATACGATAATTATTCGCCTCTCTCTGCGACTGGACGATGCTGGTATACGAACCGATCAGAACTCCGACAAAAGTAATGAATATCGACATTGCGATAAGCAATTCTATCAGTGTGAATCCCCGTCTATCGCCGGGCAGGCCTTTTTGTTGTCGAATTTTTCTTCGCATAAATTTATTTATAAAGCTCCGTTTTTCCAGTTACTCAAAATAGCATCAATATGCAGTTCACGGTCTTTTGTTCCGTCGTGCCAGTCAACGACGGCCCTCGCAAGCATAAAATTTTCACAATCACTGTCCGCTCTCGAAATCTCACTGCCGCACGCCGGCAAAACGTCGATATGCCTGTAAAAAACAACATCCGAGTCCCTCTTCAGCGCAGCAGTGGAATAATAATGCGATCCGAAATCATCATTGATACCAAGCGCGAAAGACGGATCAAAATTTCTCACAGAATCAGTATCTCCGGCCGAATTTATTTCCCACGGAGAATAAGCCATAAGACCGGACTGATCGGAAACACTGACAGCCACGGAACTTTTCCATCCCTCGCTTTTCAGAAAAATCCCATACGAATTGCCGGTTTCCATGCTTCCTTTAAAATCATCATTATGAAGCCAGTTCGTGTCTCTTATATTGCGCACAGCCTCAATCCCCTCCTGCGCCAGATAATAAGCCTGAAGAGTCATAACATTATTCCTGTTCGTACTGATCAGTCCGACAAGAAGATTCGTCGCCGTCACGATTGCCACGGTCAAAATCATGATACCGATCATCACCTCGGTTAGCGTAAATCCGGCTGTATTTTTTACTGATTTTCGAAAATTTTTGCGCATTTTATTCAAAATAACTTACTTCAGCGGTACCGGATTTAAGATCAATTGTAATATTTCTTTTGAACTGGGACTCGTCACTCACGCCGTACTTAACAGTCAAAACAATTTTTCCCGACATCACATTGCCTGAACTTTTTGCCAAGACTTCGCCATCCGGCGGAATAAACAAAACTTTAAAATCATCAAGATGGTTTCCGTTAAAATCCTTTATATCTTCAATCGAAACCGCCTCGTCCAGTTCCAAAAGCGCTCCGGCCTCCGGATCAGCAGGATTAAAATCATCACCACACTTCACATCTTCAAAAACACCGAAAACTTCATCCCATGTTTTCTTGCCACTATATTCAAGCTCATAACTTCGCGGAAGCTCGCCCGCTTTGAAATAAACCCCGTAACATTTCGCCGCGCCCGAATCGGGCATCGCCCTTTCCCCGTCAGGTCCTCCTGCCTCAATTTCCGATTTTATCTCTTCAAATTTTTCCCCGCCAAAATTTCCATGCAAAGTTTTATCTTTGAATTCATAAAGCTGGGAAACAATATTATCCGCGGACAAATCAAGCAAAGTGCTTCTCCTATACTGCGTGTATCCGTTAACGGCCAGCATGGAAAGAACCCCGACAATCGACATCACAACCAGAAGCTCCACAAGCGTAAAACCTTTTTTTTTACACGATTTAAAACTCATTTTATTTTTTTAAGTACCGACTGTCGAGCTCAGATTAAATATCGGAGCCATAATCGCCAGCGCGAGAAGGGCCACAAAAACACCAACAATCAAAATCATCAGAGGCTCAAACACAGAAGAAAGTTTCTTAAGACTGTTGTCAATTTCCCTTTCGTACTGATCGGAAACTTTCTCCGAAACCTTGGCGAGATTGGCCGAAGCCTCTCCCACCCTGATCATCTCCACAATTTCCGGTGGAAATAAAAACGTGCTGTCCGCCATACTATCGGATATTTTCCCTCCTTTGCTTACAAAATTTATAACTTCCTGTGCTTTAAGCCTGTAAACTCTGTTCGAAAGCGAAGTTCCGGCAATTTTTATCGCCCTGATGACGGGAAGTCCCGACTCAATAAGAAGGCCAAGAAGACTCACAAATCTCAACACAAAGATTTTTCGCAGAAGAGTTCCCACGACAGGCATACGAAGTTTCACGTAATCCCATCTCACAGCACCCCTATCACTTCCTAAATAAACATTAAAAAGTCCATAAACACCGAATATCACAAGCAGTATCGCCCACCAATAATTAACCACGGCATTCTGAAGTCCGATAAGAATTTTCGTCGCAAGAGGAAGATTTTGCTCCGAGATACCGCCTTCCTTAAGAAGAGTAAGCAGTGTCGGAAAAATCCACACCAGCATTCCGATCATTACAAGTATCAAAACTGACAAAACCGCAATCGGATAAACAGCAGCCCCCCACAATTTCATGCTAAGCTCGTGTTTTTTATCAAGCTGTTCGGAAAGCTTAAAAAGCATGACATGCAGACGTCCCGTAGCTTCGCCCGACTTTACTATTCCGATCTCGGCATCATCAAAAACCTCATCAAAACGCGTCATCGCATCGGACAAAGAAGCTCCCTGCTCACAGTTATATGCAATTGTACGCAAAACCCTTTTGAACTTGGGATTTTCGCTCCTTCCGGCAAGAGATTTTACCGCCGCCACAACAGGAATTCCGGCATCCACCATCACCGCAAGCATATGGAAAAAATACGACTTGTCTCTCAGTGAAATCTTTGATCTGTCTATCAGAAAATCGTTAAGCTTCACAAAAAATCCCTTTCCGGCATTATTGTAAACACCGTATATCACCTCGTCCTCTTTCTTCCGTGCTCCCATCTTAACCCTTGCAAGTACATCGGTCCCGCTTCCCGCGCCCTCTATAACATAATCCTCACTCTCGACCGGTTTTTTATTAATATCCTCCATAAAAATTATTTATTGCTGCTGGTAATAAGACTCCATTGAAAGAGAAAAGGTCGCTCTCTGAATCGCCGAAGTTTCAAATTGGCTTATTGAGACCGTAATGGATGTGACCTTAAAAAGTCTTCCGTACGGATTATTTTCAATACCTTCAAGAAAACTTATAAGATCGGCATAGTTCCCCTCAAAACTCGCATTCACCCGCAAAATACCAACTTCATCGGACGCGGAAGCCCCGATCCCAAAACTCAAAGAGTTAAGATTAACGTCATAAGTATCGGATATCGAAATAAGATCCCTGATAACATCATCCTGATTTACGCCCAGTGGAACGGATTTCTCGGTTTCAATCTTCGAAACCTCCGTTGAAAGATCAAATTCCTCCTCCGCCTTTTGAAAAGTGGCGATCTGTGCCGTCAGCTCTGAAACACGCTGATTTTTGGTATCAATATCGGCCTGCATTGCAGAAACGTCGGTAGACAGCGACCGCGTATAAAAAGCATAACCGGCAATCGAAACAATAATAAGAAGCCCGCCCAGCAGGGCAGAAACCCGCTCAGGAGCTTTTATTTCTATTTCAGGTGATTGATTTTCGAAAGACATATAAATTCAGGTTAAAAAATTAACGTGTAACCGCCTCCTCACCCAGTCCGGCATTCACGTAGGTAGTGGTTAGCGCAAATGTAAGAACGGGCAAACCGCCGGCATCAACGCCTGAAGAAATAGACGGCACAAAGCTGTCTTTAAAAGATGGACTTTCATCAAAAGCCTGAATCAGATCAGCCGCATCAAAATAAGAATTTTTGCTTTCGGAATTCGTTTTTACATTCATGGAAATCGCATTTCCGGAAGAACCCGTGTAAGACAAAACCTCAAGCAGCGGAACACCGTCCTTTTTTGGAATAGTCTGTCTGACCTTTTTTATAACCTCAGACCATCGTATAATTCCACTTTCAAGAGACACTAAAGCTTCTTTCGCGCTTATAAGCCCAACGATATTTTTATCTTCATATTGGGAATATTGATCCTCGTAGCTGGCAAGAGTCTTGTCGACCTTCTTGCTATCAGCCGCAACCGCTGACTTCTGCCACAGCCTATAGCCGGTATATCCGCCTACAAGAGCAATGGATAATATGCCTATAATAAGCAAAAGTGACATCTTTTTCATAATTTTTGTTTTTATTTTTTCTTTTGTATATTTTACCACATTTCGGCTTGTTATTCAAGGCGGCATAATGCTATATTCTGGCCGTGAATACCTTTCGGATGATAAATGAGGAATTCGAATGTAAAAATTGCGGACATAAGAATCCAAAGCTTAAGGGAAGTTGCCGCAATCACTGTCAAAAATGCCTGTTTTCCCTGCACATGGACAAAGACACGCCGGGAGACAGATTAAGCCACTGCCGCGGCCTGATGGAACCCGTTTCGGCATCGAAAAACGGCAAAAAAGGCTGGATGATATCGCACAGATGCGTAAAATGCGGGAAGACAATACCAAATACGTCCGCGGAAGACGACGATTTTAATCAGATAATAAAACTTACTTTAAGCCCTAATGAACAAGCAGGAAGCAAAAAAACTGGAAAATAGCATAATCGGGATTCTCAAAACTTATTTAAAACCAAACGACACGGTGATATTGGGAATATCCGGAGGACCTGATTCGACACTCCTTCTGCATATGCTCACTAAATTTCAGAAAAAAACACCCGTAAAAATCATAGCCGCGCACGTCAATCACATGCTCAGATCCGAAGCCGCAAACGATGAAGAATTTATCAAAAAACAAACAGACCTCGTCCTGAAAACCCTGACAGTCGACATCAAAACATTAAGCAAAAAAGAAAAAACCAGCCTCGAGGAAACGGGCAGAAACGTACGGTATAAATTCTTCAAATCCCTGGCCGCAAAATACAAAGCCCGGTTCATATTAACCGCTCATCACGCCGACGACAGCCTTGAGACAATAATTTTAAACCTCGCGAGAGGCGCAACCTTAAAAGGCCTCGGAGGAATCAAAGAAATCGACAAATTCACAAAACGCATTTCACTCTTGAGACCGCTTACGAACATATCAAAAAGCGAAATTATCCAATGGCTGAAATTTAAAAAAATCCCATTCCTCACCGACAAAAGCAATTTTTCAGACATATACGCAAGAAACGCCGTACGTCTGAAAATTATTCCTGAATTAAAAAATCTCAACCCTTCAATAGCGCAGACAGCAGCAAAAAACGCAAAAAACTTTCGGGAAATAAACGATTTTCTAGAAACACTCTCCGAAAAATGGCTCAAAGAAAACCTGAAAAATGGTTTTAAAATAAACGCAAAAACATTCCGCCCTCTCAACCCGGCATTCCAAAAAGCCGTAATTCTAAAACTCTACAAAAACGTGGCAGGAAACACAAAAAACATAGAAACCGCACACGTTGAGGAAGTTTTAAAATTAATAGGCCGCAACATCGGACACAAACAAAAACGCATTGGAAAATTGACCTTTTCACTGAAAAATAACATAATAAGTGTCGCCAGGGACGCGTAATTATCCACTCTAACAAAAACTCATGCCTGCAATAATGCCTCAACAAAGACCAAAAAACACATTCGCATATCTTCTGGTAATAGCGCTTCTTATCGCAGCTTTAGCGATGATTTTTTCGGGAGGCGACTCATCTCCGCAGGAAATAACGCTCAGTACGTTTATCGAAAAAGTCCAGTCCGGAGAAATCCACAAAGTGGAAGTAGAGGACAACAAGCTAAATATAGAATTGGTTGATGGTTCAAAGCTTTACACATTTAAGGAAGCAGGATCCAGCGTTTATGACTTTCTTGAACAAGCTGGGATAAAAAACAACGTCATATCCACCCTGCCGATCACAGTCGTAGATACGGCTACAAGTCAGTTTTGGACAAATCTTTTGGTAGACATGATCCCCTTTCTGCTGATAATAGCATTTTTCGTGTTCATGATGCGCTCAGCTCAATCCAGCAATAATCAGGCGCTTTCATTTGGCAAAAGCCACGCGAAACTTGCCGACAAAGGAAAGCAAAAAACCACATTTGAAGACGTTGCCGGAGTCGAAGAGGCAAAAGAGGAGCTTTATGAAATAGTCGACTTCCTTAAAAGGCCACAGAAATACAGAAAAATCGGCGCAAAAATCCCAAAAGGCGTCATGCTTTTCGGCGCTCCAGGAACAGGAAAAACGTTATTAGCAAGAGCCGTGGCCGGCGAAGCCGACGTTCCATTTTTTGCAATATCGGGTTCTGAATTTGTTGAAATGTTTGTCGGAGTCGGCGCGTCACGCGTAAGAGATCTCTTTAACCGAGCAAAAAGAAATGCGCCGTGCATAATTTTTATTGATGAAATAGACGCCGTCGGAAGACACCGAGGTGCCGGAATGGGCGGCGGACACGATGAACGCGAACAAACTCTAAACCAAATCCTGACTGAAATGGACGGCTTTGAAACCGGAACAAATGTAATAGTCATAGCCGCCACAAACAGACCGGACATTCTTGATCCCGCGCTTTTAAGACCGGGAAGATTTGACAGAAGAATAGTTGTCGACATGCCCGACATGAAAGCCAGAGAAAAAATACTTATGGTCCACAGCAGAAACAAGCCGCTTTCAAAATCGGTGGATTTAACCAAAATAGCAAAATCAACTCCCGGATTTACCGGAGCAGACATCGAAAACCTTATGAATGAAGCCGCAATTCTGGCCGCAAGAAAAAACAAGAAAAGCATAAGCATGGAAGATATCGAATCTTCAATTGAAAAAGTGATAATGGGACCCGAAAGAAAATCAAAAGTCCTCTCCCAAAAAGAAAAAGAGATCACGGCCTTTCATGAAGTGGGACACGCGGTTGTCGGACATATGCTCCCCGGCTGCGATCCTGTTCATAAAATATCCGTAGTTTCGAGAGGAATGGCGCTTGGAGTAACATGGTTTATGCCGGACGAGGACAAACATCTGAATTCAAAAAGCAAATTTGAGGACGAAATAGCGTCAATGCTGGGAGGATACACGTGCGAGGAAGTATTTTTCGGTGAAATGACGACAGGCGCATCAAACGACCTTGCAAAAGCCACAAAGCTCGCAAGAAAGATGGTTACAAAATACGGAATGAGCGATCTTGGACCTATAATATTCGGCGAAAACAGTGACGAAATATTCTTGGGAAGAGATTTTGGACATATAAAAAATTACTCGGAGCATTTTTCTGCAAAAATCGACGAACTTGTCAAAAAAATGCTGGACAAGGCCCACCTGAGAACAAAAGAGATAATCTCAAAGCACAAAAAACTCATCGAGGAAATCGCACATGACCTGATTAAGAAAGAAACACTTACAGCCGAAGAATTTAAAGTTTATTTCAAAAACATAAAGGTTCCTAAAAAACAAACAACATGAATAATTCCGGAATAAAAATTCATCCGATATCAGACAACGCGCTTCCTCCTGCCAAAAAAGAAGTCGGCCAGCTCTCTCTGGACATATATCGCACGGACAAAGAAATTGTAATCCTCGCCCCAATAGCCGGCGTAAAAAAAGAGGATATATCAATATCAATCACTGACGACACTCTTGTTATAAAAGGAGAAAGAGAACCTAAAGAAGAAGTTCCAGAAGAAAATTATTATACAAAAGAATGTTTTTGGGGAAATTTTTCAAGAGCCATAGTCCTGCCCATGGAAGCGGAAACGAAAAAAATCAGCGCGAAATTTGAGGAAAACGTGCTTGAAATTAGAATTCCAAAATCATCGGATACGGAAAAAACGAAAATCATCAGAATTAAATCTTAAGCATGAAGATAAAGAAAGTCATAATCCCCGCCGCCGGCTTAGGAACGAGATTTTTGCCTGCCACAAAATCCCTCGCAAAAGAAATGCTGCCGATAGTCGACAAACCGTGCATCCAGTACCTCGTTGAGGAAGCGGTAAAAAGCGGAATAAAAGAAATCATAATAATAACCGGCAGAGGCAAAAGATCGATCGAGGATCACTTTGATTTTTCATTTGAATTAACCTCGCATTTAAAAAATCAGAAAAAAACTCATGCACTGAAAGAAATGCAGCGCATAGAACGACTGGCAAAATTTATTTATGTAAGACAGCCGTTTCCGCTCGGCGACGGACACGCAATTTTATGCGCAAAAGAGCTTGTAAAGAATGAACCTTTTGCCGTTTTGTTCGGAGACGATATTTATGACAGCAATGTTCCGCCGCTAAAACAATTGATAGATGAATTTGAAAAATTAAACGCACCGGTGATCGGACTTCACAAAATCGACAAAAAAGATTCAAAAAAATATGGAATGATAAAACCCGGGAAAAAATTAAAGAATAACTTATATAAGATAGACAGCCTTATAGAAAAACCAGCACCCGCAAAATCTCCGTCCAATCTCGCAATAGTCGGAAAATACATTATGACGCCGGAACTTATGAAAGAACTTGAAAAAGCAAAAAGCTCAACAAAAGACGGTGAACTCCGCCTAATAGACGGAATGAGATCATTCATAAAAAAATCTCCCATATACGGATGTGAAATAAAAGGAGAGAGATTTGATACCGGGGACAAACTCGGATATCTTAAAGCCGTTATTCATTTCGGACTAAAACACAAAGAACTCAGCTATGAACTACGCCAGTACATAAAGGGACTTGATTTTAAATAGGAATTGGGATATAATTCCCCGATACAGAAATTCCGAAACAAAAACAAAAACAAAAATTCATATGCAGGAATACAAACAAACGCATCCTTTAATAGAGGAGGCAGACAAAAAGAAAAACGAAGGAAAGCATACTGAAGCAATAAGAATATGCGAAAGAATTCTTGTCGGAGATTTGGGCTGCGTGGAAGCATATGAAGAAATAGGAGACAACTATCTCAGTATGCGAAAATATGACAAAGCTGAAAAAGCCCTCAAACAGGCTGTAAAAATAAATCGCGGAAGCGCAAACGCAAATTATCTTTTGGGATTTGTATATTCCTGCACGGATGAATGGGAAAAGTCGGTGGACCTTCTTGAAAAAGCGGACACAATTTATCCGAATCATCCCGAAATTTTAAGATGCCTCGGATGGAGCATGTATCATTACGGACAAAGAAAAAGAGGAATAGTTCTGCTCGAAAGATCACTTTTTCTTGCGCCAAACGATCCTCTGATTTTGAATGACCTCGGCGTCTGCTACCTTAACGAAAAAGATTTCGAGAAATCAGCACAGTTATTCAAAAAAACACTCCAGGTAGAGCCAGACAACCAGAAAGCTAAAGAATGTCTGAACGCGGTCCGTTTTTTTCAAAGAGAGTTTGATAAATTGAAGAAAAGTAAGTAAAAATATAGCCATGTCGGCTATAATCGAATGCGTTCCAAATTTCAGCGAGGGAAAAAACAAAAAGACTATTCGGGAAATAAAAGATTCGATAGCGAAAATTTCCGGAATAAAAATTCTGGACATTCATATGGATCCGGATCACAACAGATCCGTCATAACTTTTATCGGAAATCCGGAAAGTGTAATTCGGGCTGCTTTTGAAGGAACAAAGTCGGCAGCCAGACTTATAGATCTCACAAAACACAAGGGAGAACACCCCAGAATCGGGGCCACAGATGTCATTCCGTTAATTCCATTAAAAGGAATTACCTATAAAAAATGTATTACACTCGCAAAACGTCTCGGAAAAAAAATAGGAGAGGAGCTTTCGATTCCGGTATATCTTTATGAAAAAGCAGCTTCCGATTCTTTCAATAAAAACCTCGCGAACATAAGAAATCATCCGCCAAAAAAACCGGACTTCGGACCGGCAAAACCCGGAAAAGCCGGCGCAACGGCAGTCGGGGTACGCGGCATTCTCATCGCATTTAACATAAACCTGAAAACAAAAGATATTTTGGTGACAAAAGAAATAGCAAAACGCGTTCGCGAAAATTCCGGCGGTCTCAAAACAGTCAAAGCACTCGGAATCCGGCTCAAAAGCAAAGGCATAACGCAGGTCTCAATGAACCTTACTGATTACAAAATCACTCCACCTTTAAAGGTCTACAAAACCGTAGAAAAATTATCGGAAAAATTCGGCGTAAAAATCATAGAAAGCGAAATAATCGGCCTTGTCCCCCACTCGGCTCTCCCCAAAACCCCCAAAAAAACCCTCAGGCTAAAATCCTTCAAGGAAATTCCTTTCTGATCCTTGCAAAAAAGACCAAATTCATTATAATAGCCTCTGCTCTTAAACAAGTTTGAGTGATCGCTCCCCGGCCTTTAGTCAGGGAGAGGAAAGTCCGAGCACCACGGAAAATTGTAGCCGGTAACACCGCGCCGCCCCCGCCCAAAGGCGGGGAGCAGGGAAAGTGCCACAGAGACTATACTAGTCCCCGCCCTGGCGGGGACAAAAGGTGAAAAGCCCCGCTAAGCGGGGAATCAAACAAGGTCACGTTAAGTGATCTCCAAATACGATTCGGTAAACCCTACAAGGTGCAAGGTGAGATGGAAAGATTTTTACGCCTCCAAATGCATGAAAATCTTCTCACCGCTAGACCCCGCCAAGGCGGGGCAAGATAGATGATCACACCCCCCGGCTAACAAGACGGGGCAGGCACAGAACTCGGCTTATGACGGCTTGTTTAAGAGCTTTTATTTATAAAAACATGAAACGTTTTGAAATATTTTTCGGAATCATCCGCATCCCCATCGATTTTATAATGGTAATCCTGGCCTTTTTGACAGCATACAAATTAAGGCTGATAACCGAACCGATAAGTGGAATAGCGAAACCCATTGATTACAGCGTCCTTCCGACCATCCGTGAATACATGGATTTCAGCGCTTGCGCAGCGCTGACACTTCTGGCAATTTTTGTAATAGGAAAAATGTACACGATGAGGACGACATTAAAATTCTCAAAAGAATCAAAAAAAGTCTTTCTGCTCGGAGGAATCTGGGCAATGGCCATAATCACATATTTCTTTTTCACGAGGACATTTCCATTTTCCAGACTCGCGATAATTTACGGCTTCAGTCTGACGATAATTTTCGTAACTTTCGGCAGAGGAGTAATCAGAATAATTCAGAGAATATTTTTAAAAATGGGAATAGGGCGGCGCAGACTTCTATTCATCGGCGATAACAACGTAACAAAAGAGATAAGCAGTCTGTTTTCGAATGATCCAAGATACAGCATAGCGGGAACAATCGACGGCGCGGAAAATCTGGAAAAAACAATAAAAGGGAAAAAAGTGGACGAAATAATTCAGACAAAATCAAATATCTCGCAGGAACAGGCGGAAAATATTCTCGAAATCTGCGACCTGCACCACATAAATTACCGTTTCATCCCGGACATGGTCGATGTCCGCAGAACCAACATCGACGTAGAAACAATAAAATCGATACCGATAATAACGCTAAACCCTACACCTCTCGACGGCTGGGGAAAAGTTGCAAAAAGAATCATGGACATAATCGGCTCAATATTGGGAATGATAATTTTATCGCCGGTATTTATCGCAACCGCGATTGCGATAAAAATAGATTCGAAAGGTCCGGTATTTTTCACAAAACGCGACGACGGATCTCCGGCAAAAAGAGTCGGACAATACGGCAAACTTTTCAAATTCTACAAGTTCCGTTCAATGAGGAATAAAACAGATAGCCTGAGATATACGCATCTGGCCGAAAAAAATCTGAGAACAGACGGCCCACTTGTAAAAATAAAAGACGATCCGAGAATAACAAAAACAGGAAAATTTATAAGAAAATATTCGATAGACGAACTACCACAGTTTTGGAATGTTTTGGTCGGAAACATGAGTCTTGTCGGCCCAAGACCTCACCTTCCCGAAGAAGTCGCAAACTACAAAAATCACCACCGTTTTGTCCTGACAATAAAACCCGGCTTAACCGGCCTCTCACAGACAAGAGGACGTTCGGACCTGAGCTTTGAGGAAGAGGTAAAACTGGACAGATACTACATCGAAAACTGGTCCGCATGGCTCGACTTAAAAATAATATTCAAAACACTCGGAGTTATTCTAAAGGGATACAAAGAATAAAACTTTCAAAAGAGTCAATAAGTGTTACAATCGTTTCAATAAAAAATATTACCCATCATGCTAAGGAAAATTTTAAATAAGCTAATCGGAGACGTAAACGAAAAAACGCTAAAACGGATACGTCCGATCGTTGAGAAAATAAATAAAATCGAGGAAAAATATCAATCGGAGATAAAAGACCAAAACGACATTCTGGCTCACACCGCTGCTTTCAAAGAAAGGCTTCGCGAAGGCGAAACGCTGGATGATATCCTGCCTGAAGCTTTTGCACTCGTAAAAACCGCCTGCCGCCATCTGGTTGGCAAAAAATGGAACGTAAGAGAAAAAGAAGTTGAATGGGATATGGTTCCATACGACGTCCAGCTCATAGGCGGAATCGTGCTTCATCAGGGAAACATTTCGGAAATGAAAACAGGTGAAGGAAAAACTCTGGTATGCACCCTTCCGGTTTACCTGAACGCGCTGACGGAAAAAGGAGTTTTTGTCGTAACCGTAAATGAATATCTGGCTCAACGTGACGCGGAATGGATGGGCGGACTTTACAATTATCTCGGACTTTCGGTCGGTGTAAATATTCATGGAATGTCCCCGGAAGAAAAATCCGCCGCCTACAATTGCGATATAACATACGGAACAAACAATGAATTCGGATTTGATTATCTCAGGGACAATATGACAACAAATCCGGAGCAAATCGTTCAACGAAATCTGCACTACGCAATTGTCGACGAAGTCGACTCAATCCTTATCGACGAAGCAAGAACACCACTCATAATTTCAGCACCGGCCGAGGAATCAACGTCAAAATATCAAAAATACTCCCAACTCATTTCGCAATTACAGGAAAACACGCATTACGACATAGACGAAAAAGCAAAAACGGCAACTCTTACAGAAGAAGGAATAGCAAAAATGGAACAGATGCTCGGGATGGAAAACATTTACACGGAAGGTGGATTTGCGGAAGTGCATCACATTGAGCAGGCACTTCGCGCACAAGCCTGCTACAAATCGGATGTTGATTACATGATTCAGGAGGGACAAATAATAATAATAGATGAATTCACGGGACGCCTGATGCCGGGAAGAAGATATTCGCATGGACTCCATCAGGCAATTGAAGCGAAAGAAAACGTTGAGATAAAAAGAGAATCAAAAACCCTGGCCACGGTAACATTTCAAAATTACTTCCGGTTATTTGAAAAACTGGGAGGCATGACCGGAACAGCAGCAACCGAGGCAGAAGAGTTTTACCAGATATACGGGCTGGAAACGATCGTAATTCCGACAAACAGACCCATAGTAAGAGCTGATCAGGATGACATGATATACAAAACCCAGAAAGGGAAATACCTTGCCGCCGTCAAAAAAATCAAAGAGCTCCATGACAAAGGACAGCCTGTTCTTGTGGGCACAATCTCTGTAGAAAAATCAGAAATAGTCAGCAAACTTCTCAATATCGAAGGAGTTCCCCACAGCGTTTTGAACGCAAAACATCACGAAAAAGAAGCCGAGATCGTCGAAAAAGCGGGAGAAAAAGGCGCCGTCACAATCGCGACAAACATGGCGGGCCGCGGAACCGATATAAAGCTCGGAGACGGAGTAAAAGAGCTTGGCGGACTTTTTGTTTTGGGCACGGAGCGTCATGAAGCGCGCAGAATCGACAACCAGCTGCGCGGACGTTGTGGACGTCAGGGTGATCCGGGAGCAAGCCAGTTTTACGTATCAATGGAAGACGAACTGATGCGTCTTTTTGGCGGAGACAAAATAAAAAATATGATGAATATTTTGAAATTTCCCGAAGACACCCCGATTCAAAACAGAATGATCTCCAGATCAATCGAAAGCGCGCAAAAAAAAGTTGAGGGCAGAAATTTCGACATCAGAAAACACCTTGTGGAATACGACGACGTCATGAATGTTCACAGAGAAATCGTTTACAAAAACCGACAGGAATTCTTAAAAAGAGATGACCTTCACAAAGACATTCTCAAAATGATCGACGAAACAGCTGAGGGAATTGTCAGAAATCATACCGGCGAAAGACAACAAAACCAATGGGATTACAAAGAAATCTATGAAGCGGTTACGGCAATCCACAAGGATACTGAAAATCCACTAAAACTTGACGACCTTGAGAGAATTCACGATCAGGATAAACTCATAGAAAAAGTAAAAAAATACCTTAAAGAATCATATGCCGCCCGCGAAGAATCCCTCCCGGACAAAGAGCTCATGCGAAAAATCGAAAAAGCGGTATATCTTCGCGCCGCCGACACTCTCTGGATGGAACACATAGATGAAATGTCATACCTGCGCGAAAACGTTGCGTTCAGCGGCTATGCCCAAAGAGATCCGCTTGTCGAATACAAATCGCAAGCGTACGAAACTTTCAACGAAATGATAGGAATGACAACCGCAAACACGGTAAATACGCTCTTCAAAGTCGATCTCGAAAAAGTTGTCCCGCAGACAATGCTTCAGAGAGCACAGGCTGAAGTCAGAAACGTCCAGACAAATGAAAATCAGATCGCAGCTCCCCTTTCCGGAGAACGAAGATCGGTAGTACAGCCAATGTCCGTAACCCACACAACTTTAAACACGGAACAATCGGAAAATCCGGTAGTCGTTTCCGCCACCACACCTTCCGGCCAGTCCGCCACCACCTTCAAAAAAGTCGGCCGCAACGATCCCTGCCCATGCGGCAGCGGCAAAAAGTACAAACACTGCCACGGAAGATAGGATTGCAACACCCCAGTCTCAAATGCTATCTTTTATTCGGGCATATATTTTCTTATTTTCACTTTTGAAATGTCACACAGAATCGAAGTCTTCACAAAAGTAAACGACACACGTTCGACCATAATGAAAAAGAAGATAGACTCTTTGGGTTTTTCAGCCTCCGACGCAAAAGTCGTCGAAGTCTACACCATAAACAAAGACTTCTCTCCGGATCAGCTTAAAGAAATCGCCAGAGCCCTCTCAAATCCCATTTCGCAGGACTACCTTATAGATAGCTACAACGACAACGTAGATTTTGATTTCGCGCTTGAAATCGGTTTTCTGCCCGGTGTGACAGATAATATTGGAAATACCGCAAAAGAAACCGTCGAGGATTTGTTCAAAACAAAATTTGAAGGCGAAGAAAGCGTCCACAGCTCCACTCTGATTTTTATAAAAGGAGAATTGAAAGAAGCGGACGTCGCTCATGTCGGAAAAGAACTCGCAAATGATCTGATCCAGAGAATTCACATAAAAAATCACGAAAGATATATTGAAAATAAAGGAATGGATATTATCGTTCCAAAAGTCGAACTCGAAGCTCATCCAAAAGCCGACAAAGTCAATCTCGATATTCCCGAAAAAGACTTAAAAATTCTTTCGAAAGAAGGAATTCAAGATCTTAACGGCACGCGCCGCGGCCCGTTGGCCCTGGATAAAGACCAGATGGACACAATCAAGGATTATTTTGACAAAGAAAAACGTGAACCGACAGACGTCGAGCTCGAATCGCTCGCCCAGACCTGGTCGGAGCACTGCAAACACACAATTTTCGCGGCAAAAATCGATGACAACGATGAAGGCCTTTACAAGAGCTACATCAAAAAAGCCACAAAAGATATTCGCAACAAAAAAGGCTCAAAAGACTTCTGCGTATCAGTATTTTCGGACAATTCCGGAGGAATACTTTTCGATGAAAACTGGGTCATAACCGACAAAGCCGAAACACACAACAGCCCGTCCGCGCTCGATCCGTTCGGTGGAGCAATCACGGGAATCGTAGGTGTCAACCGCGACACAATCGGTTTTGGAAAAGGCGCAAAACCAATCATAAACAAATACGGATTCTGCACAGGCTACCCATCTGACGAGGAACCAATTTACCGCGACGAAGAGCTGAAAAGCCCGGCCATTCCCCCAAAAAAAATTCTTGAAGGGGTCGTGGACGGCGTAAATGCCGGCGGAAACACAAGCGGAATCCCGACACCTCAGGGGTTTGTGTATTTCAACGAAAGATACAAAGGAAAACCACTGATTTTTGTCGGAACAGTCGGGCTGATTCCAAAAGAAAT
>JBDRNZ010000025.1:0-2169 GCA_043810515.1 Candidatus Peregrinibacteria bacterium | reverse complement strand
AAAATTTTCTTCCTCGGGTTCGTAAACAAAAATCGGAACTTTTTCGTTCAGACATCTGGCGTATATGGCGAACATGCCTTTGTGGCCGCCGATATCTATTATGCAGGATTTTGCAGAAATTATGGCGGGGTCGAGGATTTTATAATCGCGTTCAACAAAAATTTCGTTAAAAACAGAATCATCAGCGTCCGAACTTATCAGAAATTTAAGCGGGATTTTGTTGAATTTGAATTCTTTTAAGTGGGACATAAAAATTTTTACATTCTATCCCAGACGGCGACTGTGTCCTCGCGCGGGAAAACCGGCGGAATTATCATTTTTCCGTAGAGGCCCTGTGAGCGCAGCTGGTCTTTTAACTCCGCAACTTTTTTAAAATACTCGTCCGCGCCGTATGGTTCATTCAAAATATAATACCGTTTACGGTGAAGACTTATGCAGCCGAAGCAATTCTGGCAGGCCATAAGACCTTCGCCGTATTCGACGTCGTGGCAGTCAACGCAGAAAAAACAAAAATTACAATTGCTCATAATATGGCAGCTTGAAAGCTGGTAGCAAAGCTCGCCTTCCTCAAGAATAGTAATGTCCCAGGAATCGGTGACTTTTTTGCATTCCAGTAAATAACCGGAGTCCTGGCACTCGTTTACATCAAAAGATTCAAAAACATTTTTGGAATGGAAAACCTCGTTTCCGGTGAAATTTTCGCTATCGACTTCCATAGCCCACACCCGCGGAATTTCGAGTTTCAGGGTTTCAAGGCGTTTCACTGTTTCGTCACGCGTCAGGCTGGACGCTTTTTTGTGATACTCCTCCTCGGAATAAGGCTCGTTGAAAATGTGGAAGCTTTTTTGTTTCAGACCGACGCATCCTACGCAGTTTTTGCATCCTTTTAGGAAATAGCCGTACCGGCAATCGCTGGAGTTATGGGAATCCTGCAAAAATTCGCAGTTGTAGCAGTTTTCGCAGCTCAGGCACTGGTAGCAAAGTGTACAGCTGAGAATATGGTCGCAGTCGATGCAGTCGTGATTGCCGTAAAAATCTCTTCCATACATACAATTTTCGTTGTCGACGGCGTTGGCGATCAGGTAACAATTTTTCGCGTCCTTGACGTTGTACGTGTAGTCGCTGTTTATGTCATTCATTCTAAAAGACGACAACCGGGGCGTTTGTAACTGCAGCTTTTTGTACTCGGTTAGAAAATCCGTCATTTTAAAATGGCTTTAACTAGCCGACATATTCCCAAAAGCATTTCTGACAGTAAACTTTGTAGGGGCTGTCGGGGGCGTATGGAGAAATGATTGATTCGTGGCAATGATCGCAGGTGCGTTTGTAAAGTTTTCGCTCGTTGCGCATTGATAGACGAATGTCCTGTCTGCAGGTCGGGCACTGTGTCGGATCTGGAAGATCTTTTTTTTCATAAAACTGCCGCTCCTGGGGGAGAATAAGGAAATCTTTGTTACACGTGCTGCATTTTTGCTTTTCGGACTGCATGATTCTTTTATACATCAATTTTAATTGAAAACAATCATGGCCTTCTGGCCGCTTTGAATAGTGGCTTTTTCACCGGTAAAATCATGGATGGCATTTTCTATGACCTGATATGAATAGTGATAAAAGGCGCCTGATAAAATTCCCGGATCGTGAGTGGTAAAGCCGGTTTCATCGTAGCCTATGATAACTATCATGTGATACTCGGGACCAAGCCCGGTATAACCGGGATTTTCAAGAAGTCTTCCCGCCGCGGGAATTATAACCGGATGCCCTGAAGCCAGGAGTTTTTTGATATTTTCCACAGTCACTATATTTCCATAATACGGGGAACTTTTTCGATAATAATAATTTTCAATAATGTTAGCGGTTTCGGATGTATCCACGTCGACCATATAACCATTCTCATTTTCATAATCTATAAGGTTGAGTATTTCCCAATTGGCAGTTCCTGCGTCCAGATAAGTGTTTCTAAGATAATATTCCACCATAATCATGGCGGCTTCCTCGCATGCTTCCTGATACGGCATGTTCCAGTCGCCGTTCGGAGCCTGGGCCGTGAATGGGACACTAAGCGTCAGACTTTGGGGCAGTGTGATATTTTCAGCCATGACTAAAGGATCTTGCGGATCTTCCGGAAGAGAGATGGATTCCCCTTTCTCAAGGTAATTTATAAGATTGTTC
>JBDRNZ010000024.1:0-26200 GCA_043810515.1 Candidatus Peregrinibacteria bacterium | reverse complement strand
CAGGAGGAAGACGGCCAAGGCTTTCAGGATACGCAAGGAGATCTATACGAATATTTGCTCTCAGAAATGTCCAGCGCAGGCAAACTTGGCCAGTTTCGTACACCACGTCACATCATTCAGCTTATTTGCGAACTTGTTAATCCAAAACTTGGAGATAGTATTTGTGATCCCGCTTGTGGTACAGGAGGATTTTTGCTTGGAGCTTATCATCACATTCTTACTCAGCACACAGGCAAGGAACATCAGAAAACCGATGAAAACGGACTAACTCGTGGGATTGTAGGAGATAAACTCACAGATGAAAGGCAATGGGCCCAACTCAAAGATAAAACCTTTTACGGCTACGATATTGACGAAAGCATGGTGCGAATCGGGCTGATGAATCTGATGATGCACGGCATTGCACATCCTAACATCGAACAAAAAGACACACTTTCCAAAAAATACGATCAGGATAATTACTTTGATGTCATTATTGCCAATCCTCCATTTAAAGGAAGTATTGATAAGGGAGATATAAACGTGTCACTTTCACTCCCAACTACAAAAACGGAATTGCTCTTTGTGAATAGAATAATTAAATCTCTAAAGATTGGAGGGAGAGCAGGAGTGATTGTGCCCGATGGAGTTTTATTTGGCTCAAGCAATGCTCATAAAATGGCTAGAAAGATGCTGATTGAAGATTGTGAGCTTCAAGGTATTGTTTCCATGCCAAGCGGAGTATTTAAGCCTTACGCGGGAGTAAGCACGGCTATTTTGGTTTTTGTAAAAGGCGGTGAAACTGAAAAAGTCTGGTTTTATGACATGCAAGCCGACGGATATAGCCTCGATGATAAAAGAGGCAAAACAAAAGAGAACGATTTGCCGGATATTGTGGCGAAATGGAAGGAGCGAAAAGTAGATCATGAAAACAAGCGTGGAGATAAAAGCTTTTTTGTAGATCGAAAAGAGATCGTGGAAAATGATTTTGATTTGAGCATAAATCGCTACAGAGAAGTGGCCTACGAAGAAGTGGAATACGAAGACCCGAAGGTGATTTTGGGGAAGATTGAGGATTTAGAGGGGGAGATTATGGAAGGGATTAAGGATTTAAAAAATATCTAACTTGTATGACAAATTTACATCTTCAAAAAAAGGAAAAAAAATTCCTAAAATGTCTTCTTGGTAAGGACAGAAATAGAGAAACTATAGCTGATAAATGTCATTTTACCGAAAAAGAAGTGACAGAAATTGAATACAAATTGATGAAAGTATATACGCCTCCTTTAATATGTAAATTTTCTATCCTCGGCATCAATGAGGAAGAGAAAAAATCCAAATCAGGCGGCACTATTTCTCCTTTAACTTTAACGAGTGAGGGGAAAAAGATAATTTGTCCGTGGTATAAAAAAACAAATATTTGGATTATGATCGGCACTTTATTAACTGCATTATTTACAGGGATTCTTGCTATTAAAACTTTCATCTAAATGACAGAAACAAAAATTGTAAAATTAGAAGACATTTGTGACATAATTGCAGGACAATCACCGCCTTCATCAACATATAACAAAGATGGTGACGGTCTGCCATTTTTCCAGGGAAAAGCTGACTTTGGAAAAATACACCCCAAAACTCGTATTTGGTGCAATAAACCCAGAAAAGTTGCAGAAAAGGGAGATATTTTAATTTCTGTTCGGGCTCCAGTAGGTCCAACTAATGTTTGCGATCAACAATGCTGTATTGGTCGCGGACTTAGTGCGATTCGTCCAAGGAAAGATGTAGACCAGCAATATTTATTGTTTTATTTACGAAAAGTTGAATTAGAAATATCAAATAAAGGTAGAGGCTCAACATTTTCTGCAATAACGCAAAAAGATTTGAAATCTATAAAAATCCCATTACCCCCAATCGAAGAACAAAAGCGCATTGTCCGCATCCTCGATCAAGCCGACTCCCTCCGCCAAAAACGCCAAAAAGCCATTTCACTCCTTGATGATTATTTGAAAGCAGTGTTTTTGGAGATGTTTGGGGATCCTGTAACGAATCCGAAAGGGTGGGGGATCAAATCTTTAAAAGAAATAACTTCTAAAATTGGCAGTGGTGCAACTCCGAGAGGAGGTAAAAATGCCTATAAAACAGAGGGAGTTTCACTGATTAGGAGTTTAAATATACACGACGACAAATTTCTTCATAAAAATTTAGCATTTATTGATGATAAACAAGCAGTAGCCCTTGCAAATGTTAAAGTTGAGCTACGGGATGTTTTGCTGAACATAACGGGAGCTTCAGTGTGTCGTTGTGCAATTGTGGTTGATTCAGTATTGCCAGCCCGAGTAAATCAGCATGTTGCGATTATCAGACCAAAAAAAGAAATTTTGAATTCTTACTATCTTTTGCACTTACTAATCAGCTTTCGATACAAAAAAAAGCTAATAAGGATGGCAACCGCAGGCGGTGCTACTAGGGAAGCCCTTACAAAGCTACAGATCGAACAATCGTTAGTTCCAGTACCATCAATAGAATTACAAAATAAATTTGCGTCAATTGTAGAAGGGATTAAATCCCTTAAGCACAATATGACCTATCAAGCTAAAGAACTAGAACTTCAATTTCAGGCTTTGATGAAAAGGTCATTCAGGTAAGGGTGGTTCCCCAAAAGTTTGGTTACAAAATATTTTATTCAACGTGTCTACGCAATATATTTGAATCTTCACTCATTCTTCATTAATATACAGTCATATTATTCACTAAACATAACTAAAAATGGATACCTCAGAAAAATTCTTCACTGCCGAAGAAGCTTCAAAGGAACTAGGTCTGGATATTAGAACAATTTACTCCTATATCAAGAATGGCAAAATCTCATCGGTAAAAATTGGTAGAAATTATAGAATAACTGAAACTGAGCTAGATAAGCTGCGAAGTAGATCTAGTGTTGACTCTCAAGTTTTTAAGGGAGGGATTGGTAAGCCAAATTCTCAGCAAAAACAAATCACAATTAAGGAAGCTGTTGTTAATTTAGAGAAAGCTCTTGGAAATATTCCTGTTGTTTCCTACGTAGCCTTGGATGCAAATCATCCAATAAGTTTAATTGATAAAGATGACGCAATCTTATTAGAAACGACATTGAGTCATATACTGCCACAAAAAATGGAGGAGGAAGTAAAACCATTTAAGAAACTGGCAGTGTTGATACATAGCCAAGGAGGATTTCTTGACGGGGCTAAGAAGTATATAGATGTATTAAGGGAATATGCAGAAGAAATTTACGCTATAATCCCAATGTACGCCAAGAGTGCAGCAACTGCCATGGCACTAGGCGCAGATAAGATTATTATGACATCTGTAGCGGAATTGGGCCCTCTTGACCCAATTATTCAGCACCCCACAAATCCAAATTTGCGTGTTCCAGCGCGATCAGTAAAAGATTTTTTCAGCTTTATAAGAAAGAACAACACAAGAGAGCAAGATTCTCCACTTATTCCGGATATGATAGTGCAACAGTTGAGTCAGCAACTTGATCCATATTTGGTTGGAGCATATGAGGGGGCATTGCAATACTCTGTACAATTTGCAAAAGAATATTTGTCAAAATTTTCTATGAAAGGGCGTACAGAAGAAGAGATTTCATACACAGTCGATAAACTCACCGAAGGGTATGCAGCGCACTCCCATCCTATTTCCAGACAAGATGCTCAGGATGATCTTAAATTAAACGTAGAGAAGGCAAATAGAGAGGTAACTGAAGCCTCAAAGCTTCTACTCCAGGTCTATATTCATTACATGCGACTTAATAACCACATGAAACTTCATGGATGCAGAGAGCAGAGCTATCAGAAAACAGTAAACCTGATTGCGGAGCAAAATAAGAGTACACAGCCACAAAAAGCAAATTAATTATTATGAAATTTAATTTCAGAAAACAAGTTTTATTTACCGGGGCAGGATTTACGAAAAATTTTGGAGGATTTTTAGGTAATGATATGTGGCAGGAAATTTTTAATGAAATGGCAGGTTTTCTAAAGATCAGGAAAATATTGCTAGAAAGACGACCTAATTACGAAAGTGTTTATAGTTTTGTGCTAAGAAAAAAGCCTGAAGATTTTGAAGAACGAGAAAAGGAAGCTTTCAAAAATGCTATTAAGCTTGCATATCAAAAATTAGATAGAATTGTTTGTGAAAACTATGTAGGGGGATACAAAAGACACAATATATTTCTACCTTTTTTAAAACGCTTTGTGGGCTCATTTGCAGGTAGCAATAGTGGCGAACGTGGGATATTTCTTACACTCAATCAAGATCTATTTTTTGAAAGATTCTGCGGATATAAAGCACCACTGCTCGGACAATTTTCTTTAAAATTGCATGAAAAGGCCGCAGATTTACAAGAAACAGATTTTGAAAGAATGCCAAAAGATGATGAATTGAAGAGAAAAATCATAAAATATGATGATGAATTCTTTGATACTGATGGAGATTTCTTCCTTTTCAAACTTCATGGCTCTTATGGATGGTTGTCTTCAGATGGAAGTGATCTGATGGTTTTAGGGGAAGAAAAAGAAGGAGACATCGCAAAAGAACCTCTATTAAAATGGTACAATGATATGTTCAAGAATGTGCTTTTTCGAGATGGAGTCGAAATGCTAATCATTGGTTATAGTTTTAACGATCCTCATATAAATAAGATATTTTTAGACGCAATAAAGAATCACGGATTGAAATTTTGCCTAATTTCACCTTCACCAGAAAATCAGATAAGTAAAATTCAGGAGGACGGTCTTATGGATGGATTACACAAAGTATTCAAATATTCTCTCTCAGACATTTTTCCGCATGACCAGACTCGTACAGCAGCTTTAAAAGAAATTTTAGATACATACCCGCACATACAAGAGAGGGCCAAGTTTTGATTATAGGCCTCAAAATGGAAATTATTACGCCCCACTTTTTCGGCTCTTTTTCTTCCGGCCTTTTTAGTCGCGCCGCCCGAGGCGGGGGCGGGCGGCGCGCATTCAGCCACACTTCCTCAGGCGCGCGGTGGAGGCGGGCACCGCGCGCCTGCTTTTAGGTCAAATTTTCTCTGTAGGCTAGCCTACAGATTCCTTGAAATAAGTCCGAACTTTGCTATAGGTGCAGCTCCAAACGGAATTTTGCGAAATTTTTGCGGTCTGCGCCCACGGAAAACCCAACTCCACGGTGGCTTTTTGGCCGATGATATGGAAGTTCGTCGCGCGAAGCGCGGAATAAACCACAATGGTATACTGTTTATTTTACCACTGTGGTTTATAGCCAATTTTTTGCATTTTGCCGAAGGCAAAACTTCTAAATTTCCAGAAAGAAAGCGACAATTTTTGCCCAAAAGCGATACAGAAGAAAGTTTGCAACCCTGCTGGACTTGATCTATTATTGTGGCGGACACAAATAGTAAACTGCACGGATTTTTTAATCCAGATTGAAGCTCCAAACGAGCAACTCTGTACAGATTCGTGCAAACGCATTTGTGTCCAGCAGGGTTGCTCCTTTGGGATTATCACTTAACCAAAAGCATATGAAATACTATCTCTACGCCAGAAAGTCTACAGATGAGGATGACCGCCAAGTCCTCTCTATTGAAGCGCAATTAACTGAACTCAGAGAGTATGCAACTAAAGAGAAATTAGAGGTTATTGATGAATTTGTGGAAAGTAAAACAGCTAAGGTTCCTGGGAGGCCGGTTTTTAACAAAATGATTGAGCAATTGGAACTTGGCGGTCATCCGGATATTAATGTGGGAATTTTAGCGTGGCATCCTGATAGGCTGGCACGAAATAGTATTGATGGAGGAAAAATCATCTACTTAATCGACGAGCAGAAGATAAAATCGCTAAAATTCCCTACCTTTTGGTTTGATAGTACGCCGCAGGGAAAGTTCATGCTCAGTATCGCTTTTGGGCAAAGTAAATATTACATTGATAATCTTTCAGAAAACATCAAACGTGGCATACGCCAGAAGCTTAGGCGCGGCGAACTGCCAGGACTTGCGCCTGTGGGCTATTTGAATGAATTAAGACGCCACACCATCGTAAAGGACCCCGAAAGATGGAAGGCAGTTCGCGCGCTCTTTGAGGCGTATGCCACGGATGAGAAAACACTTGAAGATTTACAAAAATTGTCGCTTTCTTTGGGCTTGGTGAGCCGACGTACAGATAAAGCTCTGTCGCTATCGCGACTAGAGGGAATGCTACAAAATCCATTCTACTATGGAATTATCATCAGAAAGGGAGAAGCCTACCAAGGTTCTCATGAGCCGATAATCTCAAAGCAACTTTTTGATAAGGTGCAGCGGGTAATGAAGATGCGATCTAAGCCACGAAAGGCAAAAGAAATTGCGACTTTTGCCTTTCGTGGAATCTTTACTTGCGGAGAGTGCGGCCGTGCAATTACAGCAGAAAAGAAAGTGAAAAAATCAGGTCGCACTTATATTTATTACCGCTGCACCAAAAAGAATCGTGTTTGCAGTCAAAAATACGTGGAGGAACGAAAACTTGTGAGGCAATTAAACGAGCTTTTCCAAAAAGTTGCTTTGAGTGATGACTGGAAAGAAAAGTTTATGAAGCAGTGGGAGCAAGATTACAAAGAGGCTTCGACTGCTTCGTCCTCTTCCGCCGCCACTTACAAAACAGAGCTCAGGGAGATTGAAGAAAAGCTAATGCGATTACTTGATGCTTATCTTGAGCAAACCATAACTAATGAAGAATACACCGCCACCAAGAAAAAACTACTCAACCGTAAAATAGAAATCAAAGAGAATTTAAAGGAATCTGGCGGAAGAGGACTCCGTTGGCTCGAACTATTCAAAGAATGGATTTTGTCGGCTCACCAAGCCATCAACTACGTTGATTCTGGAAATTTAGAAGAGAAGCGAAGCTTCTTGCAAAAAATTGGCTCGAACTTCCATATCATCGGCCAAAAAGCCGCCGTGGAGTTGGGTTTTCCGTGGGCGCAGACCGCAAAAATTTCGCAAAATTCCGTTTGGAGCGGGTGACGGGAATCGAACCCGTATCAACAGCTTGGAAGGCTGTGGTAATAGCCTTTATACGACACCCGCTGGTTTTAAAAGATTGGAGGTTTTGCTTAAGGCAATTTAACGGAGTGAGAAATAAATTTCAAGCGATATTTTAAAACAATTTTGTTTTTTGGAAATTCTATCTTCCGAATTATTTCGTACAATATTTGCCTATGTAGCGCTTTTTTCATAGAATGATCAGGCGTAAAAATTTTTATGAAAAATAAAGAGAAAAATTTCGAAAGGAAATCGAGGCTCAAAGCTCTTTTTAAGCCAAAAAATGTTTTTATAGCGGCGATCGGTCTGCTTTTTCTGGTGCAGTATTTTCAGATACAGGGTCTGCTTGGAACATTTTCGTTTTTGCAGGGAAGAGATAGTTCTTTTGTGACGGAGATCGGACAGGTTAAGGACGCGTACACAAATTTCGGCGGTGATCTGAATGAAATACGCGACTTTTTGAGAATGCCTACTAAAAATTATTTCGGTTTTGATGAACCGGCAAATAATACCGATGATTCCCAGGACGCAAATCAAAATGAAGTTGGGGTGGCTCTTTTTCAGTATGTCGATTACCTTTCGGCCGAACAAAATATAGAAAATCTTTTGAATCAAAATAAACCCCTGATTGACGGCCTTTTGAACGATAGTGAGATTGCCGGTTTTTTTGCGGAGGACGGGCTTCAGGCTTCCGCTGTAAATGAGGATGATGACGGTTATTCAGCCATGATAAGCGACACTGAAGGCAGAAATCTTTTTTACATTTATCTTTCGAAAGATGATGGATCGCTGAATGTGCATACCGTGGCCGGAGAACAGGCTATAAATTCCGATACCATGGAGCAATTCAGAACCGAACTAAAGTCTTATATTGAAGAAAACTTCGCTTCTCTGAAAGAACTTTATGACAATCTTGAAAATATAAAAGCGGGAATTTCAGCGGCGATAGAAGCTCCGGAAACGCAGGCCGCAATAGCCGAACTTGGAATAAGCCTGAAAACCGATTTCGCAAAAGAAAATTCAAAAATAGTTTATACCGTTTACAACAATTCCGGCTCTTCAATCGGCCAAATCGTTCTTGATCCGACAACCCTTGAAATAAGCCTTGTTGACCTGAACAATCCTTCTTTTACGGTTACAACAACAGATATTTTAAGCGGACTCGTGCCATTCCTACAAAAATTGGATACAAAAACTCTGATTGAGAAAAAAGTTGATGAGTCTCTGACCGATCTGAGTACGACATTGCAGGATGCGGGATTCCAGCTTCTGCTTTCACAAAACGGTCTGAGCATTTCGCAGGAACCGAGAGAAGATGATGAAAGAATTTACTATGACATTCTCGATCCGGGCGGAACTGTTATAAGCACGCTGGTGGTTGAAAAGACGACCGGCGTGATAAATATCGTCCAGCCGGACGGTACAAACAGTGAAAACCTTTTGAAATTCGATCCGGATTTCAAAAAAAAAACCCTAGAGATTCCTGATGAGATTCCGGATTATGGAAACACTACCTTTGATGAGGGAAACACCTTTAATATTCTCATAGCCGGCAAACACGGGAGTCTTGTTGATACAATGATTTTCGCGCATGTTGACGAGGATAAAGGCGAAGTGAGGATGATAAGTATTCCACGGGATCTTTTTTATAACGGCCGAAAAATCAATGCTTTTGCGTTTTATTATGGCATGCCGGAACTGAAAAAAGTTCTGAGCGATATCACCGGATATGAGCTCGACAGGTACATTCTTATAGATATGTACGCGTTTATTGATGTGATTGATCTGATCGGCGGAATCGATATTCATCTTGATTCCGCGGTTATTGATCCGACTTATAAAACCATAGATGATGGCGTGGTCGGGACTCTTCACTATGAACCCGGGGATTATCATCTCGGCGGAAAAGAAGCTTTGCGGCTTGCGCGTACGCGTCACACATCATCCGATTTCGCGAGGGCTGAGCGCCAGCAGATGATTTTAAAAGCTTTGCAGGATAAGGCAAAAAATTTCGGATTTGGCGATGCCGATACTATCTATGAAATCGCGAAAACCGTTCTTTCAAAAACCGAAACTGATGTAAGCCTCGACGACGCAATTGTGTATTATTTCCGTTATCAAAATTATGAGATTGTTTCAAATAATGTAATGTCTTCCGGGAATGTTTTGTATGTGCCTCCTTATATTACAACTGAAAACTGCCAGAACCTTATTACCCAGGCTCAGGCGGCAGGACAGCCTGTTCCGGGCTGTATGAATGAAAATCACGCTTACACACTGCTTCCGCGCAATGACAACTGGAATATTGTAAAATGGTATTTCAGGGAGAATTTTGAGGGGGTGTGAAGTTTTTAAGTGGAACGTAGAAGGCGGCGCGCTTGATGACCGTGCGTTTTCGTGTTATAATTATAAAACGTAATTTTTATGTATGGCGAAGCCGATAAATCTATTAAATCCTGAAGGGGCGGAGGGACGGGCGGAAATCCCTCCTGTTGAATCCGCCGGGAAAGTCGTGGCCGGAAAGGTGGAAAAAGCACTCCAAAGAGGTGAAGCGGAGGTTGCGGGCCTGAAGATGAACGATCCCAAACAGGCGTATGAAAATTATAAATTCGCGTTTGATTATCTGAAAAACAACCTTGGGATAAGCATGGAGGATGTTTATTTCAAGCAGTTTTCTGGTGACGTTGTCGGGGAATCGACTTCGGCTGGAATTGAGATAGATCCGATCCTTTTAATGCATCCGGCAATGCGTCTTGTATATGCTATTGCGCATGAATCCGGACACTCACGCGGAAAGGTCGACAATGAAGGACTTGTTGAGGCATATGTAAAATATGTAAAAGGAATAGATCTTATGGGTGACGACCTTGTCAAAACCGAGAGGTATGATACGGCGGAAAAAAACTTTTATGAATTTGTTGAAAGAGTTTCGGACGGGGCGGAAATAAAGGCGACTGTTGAGAAAATTTATGAGCTTTATTATTCACAGAAATACGAGGAAATTTATGAGCTTTATGATGAAAAATATTTAAAAGGACTTCCTGAAGATGAACGGGTTGAAGCGTTCGATTTTTTCTTTGAAACTTTTCCGGAATTTACATATGACTGGGAGGGCCAGACTTCGTTGATGAGGCCGGAAGAAATGGACGAGGCGGAAGAACTTTAAATATGCGCGGTGGTATGGTAGGGTTAGCGCTACCTAATTTATTTGCCTATGCAAAGGATGAAAGGGCAGATTGTTGAACTTGATATATGCGAACTCGCTTTTGGCGGCGCGGGAATCGGGAAGCATGAAGGAATGGCCGTGTTCGTGGAAGGTGCAATGCCGGGAGACAAGGTCAGAGCTTCATTCCGAAGAATTAAAAGCAATTTTGCGGAAGCGGAACTTGTTGAAATTATCAAACCCTCAAAAAACAGATGCAGATGCCGTTGTCAACATGCCGACAAATGCGGAGGCTGTCAGCTGCAGTTTATGGCATACGAAAAACAGCTGGAATTCAAAAAACAGCAGGTTATTGACGCGTTTGAAAGGATAGGGAAAATTCCAGATCCGCCGGTTAAGCAAATCATCGGGGCGGAGGATCAGTTTTATTACCGGAACAAAATGGAATTTTCTTTCGGATATGACGCGGAGATGAATTTTGCGCTGGGGCTTCATGTGCCCGGAAGGCGATATGACATTATGGATATCAACGAATGTATGCTGCAATCGGAATTCTCAACAAAAATCGTGAACGCGGTACGCGAGCTGTGCATTCAAAAAAGCTGGGCGCCAAGAAAATATTCCACAAACGAGGGATTTTTAAAATCGCTTGTTATCCGCGAAGGAAAAAGGACGGGCGAAGTGATGGTAAATCTGGTCACAGCCGGGGAAGTGCCGGAAAATTTTGCGGAGGAGCTTGAAGCTAATGTTGATGCGATAAGGCGCGCCGGCGGCGAAAGTGAGGGCGGGGGCGTGGGCAAAAAAATTGTTTCGGTATACTGGTCGAAAATTATCAGCAGAAGAGGAATTCCAAAAAGGATTGAGGAAACCCTGATTTACGGCAAAAAATATTTTTCCGAGAGAATGATTCTTGAAAACGGCGATGAAATGCAATTTGATATTCTGCCGTCGGCCTTTTTTCAGGTTAACACAAAGCAGGCGGAAAAGTTGTATAGTCAGGTCGTGGATATGGCCGGAGAGAAAAGCCATGAAACAGTTTTTGATCTTTTTTGCGGAACTGGAACGATAGGACTTTTTCTGGCAAAGCACTGCGGGCAGGTTTTCGGAATCGAGAAAGAGGAGGCGGCTGTGAGGGCCGCGAACGAAAACGCGCGCAATAATAAGATATTTAATATCGATTTTTTTACGGGAGATGTTAATAAGGCTCTGAAATCCTTAAAAGAGCGGCCCGGCCTTGTCGTTATTGATCCGCCGAGGGCCGGCATTACCGAAAAAATAATAAAACAAATAAATGATTTCGGGCCCAGCCAGGTTATTTATGTTTCCTGTAATCCATCAACTCTGGCACGGGACTGCGCTTTTTTCAAAGAATACGGATATAACGTAAAAATCGTACAGCCGGTCGATATGTTTCCCCATACATACCATATTGAAAACGTATGCTTACTAGAACGCCAGCTATAAGTCTGTCAATTCCAGTTTGTTAAAAAAGAGCGAGTTTTGTCATATAATCTCTATTAAATTTAACCTATTCTTATGAAAAAGATTTTTATTGCTGTTCTGGCCATGCTGGCGACAAGTATCGTCACGGTTTCAACCGCGTCCGCTTTCAATCTGGAAGCCGCGCAGAACGTGTTTTTATCAAAAAGCCTGAGTGATGACGCTTATGTTTTTGCCGGAAATGCAAATGTTGATGCCGATATTGCCGGAGATCTGATTATTGCCGGAGGAAATGTTGTTGTGAACGGAAATGTTCTTGAGGATGTACTTGTTGTCGGCGGCAGAGTTACGATAATGGGAAATATCGGAGGCGACCTGCGCGTTTTTGGCGGCCAGATTACAATTTTTGGAAATGTGGGCGATGACGTCATTACAGCAGGCGGACAGATTGATATAGCAAAAAGTTCGACAATTTCCGGTAGTGTACTGGCAGGTAGCGGCATATTGACCATTGGCGGAGAGGTAAAAGAGGACGTCCGCGGAGCAATGGGCGTGTTTATTCTAAACGGAACAGTAGGCAGAGATGTGGTCGTTACCATAGAAGACACTCTCAGTGTATCCGAGTCGGCAAAGATAGGCGGCGATCTTAATTATTCGGCAATAATAGAGGCGAAAATTCCTGCAGGTATTGTCAGCGGCGAGACTTCCTTCAACCAATTTGAAAAGAAAAATTATCTAAAAGGCATGACTTATGCCTATCTCCTCAAGAAAGGAATTGATCTTACCGGAGCGCTACTTATTACTCTGATTCTTGTTCTCACGATACCAAAACTTTTTGTGAACTCCGGAAATATTACAAGAGAACGGGTTTTAAAATCTCTCGGTATCGGAGTTTTGACGGTTCTTATCGGTCTTGTTGGCTCAATAATTCTTATGATCACTCTTATCGGTCTTCCAATCGGCCTGATTACGCTCGCGCTTCTTTTTGTCGCGATGTATATGGCAAAAATTTTCGTGGCGGCATGGATCACGAGCTATATGGTCAACTACCATAAAAAAGCAGTATCAAAAGTGAAGCTGTTTTTTGGAATGGCGCTTGTTCTGGTTCTTTATTATGCAATCGGAACTCTGCCCGTTGTCGGATGGATCTTTAATCTGATTCTATTCTTCATCGGTGTCGGAGCCATTATGTATTACAAAAAGGACGTTTTTGGATTTTTGAAAGCGAAAGCAAAAATCTAAAGGTATTTTTCCCTGATATATTTTTTGGCCTGAGCAGAGGTTTTTAGTGTTCCTTCAAGCTGTGCGTTTCGTATATCACTCTGAATTTCCCCGACTTTTGAGCCGGGTTCTATCTTAAGAATTTTCATAATGTCGTTTCCGCTTAACAGTTTTTTCGGAATCAATTTCAGTTTTGCGATTTCGTGGCCGTATAATTTTTTCAATTCTTCATAAACAGACAGGTCTTTTGGTTTTATGGCCATGGCATCGACCCTATATACTTCGAGAAGTTCTTCAAAACCGGGCTCCAGAAACCAGTGGCGTCTGCGGCCCTGAGGCATTTCAAAAAGAGGGTCAACCATCATGTGATGTTCTATGAGCCAGCATGTACGATCCACAACTTTTTTCGGGAAATGAAGCCGGTTCATAATTTTTTTCGCTATTTCAGCACCGACTTCCGCGTGTCTGTCATATCTTATTCTCTCGCCCTCGGAAGTAAAAGTATCGTATTTTCCGATGTCATGAAAAAGCGCCGCCCACTTCAGAGCGATCGACGGCGGCTCGGCCGGGAGCGGGCCTGGATCCCCTTCCTCGTCGGTAAGACTGTCCAGCGCGAGAAGTGAATGATCCCAAACATCGCCTTCGGTGTGATATTCCAACGGCTGGGCGAGACCTTTTAGTTTGCAGAGTTCCGGAATCAATATTTCCAGAGCGCCTATTTCGAAAAGCTCTTCAAACGCGCGGCCGGCATTGTTTCCGGTGATCATTTTGTTTAGTTCGTCTTTTATTCTTTCCGCGGAAATATCTTTCACAAGCGCGACGTTTTCTTTTATTGCTTTGTATGTGTCGGGATGATACTGCATGCCGTAGCTGTTTTTAAAACGAACCGCGCGCAATATACGAAGATGATCCTCTTTTATTCTTTCATCCGGATTGCCAATAAATCTTATAAGTTTTTCATTGAGATCTTTCTGTCCGCCGACATAATCTATTATCCGGTCCTGAGTCGGATCATAAAAAAGCGCGTTTATTGTAAAATCCCTTCTTTGCGCGTCCTCTTCCGCGTTTGTGAACTGCACCGCGTCCGGACGTCGTCCATCGCTGTATCCGCTGTCAGATCTAAAAGTCGCTATTTCAAAATTATGGCCGTTTTTTATCGCGAGTATGACCCCGAATTGTTTTCCAATCGGAATCGTGTGTTCAAGCAAATGTTCGATTTCATCAGGCTTTGCCGACGTGACTATATCAAAATCTTTCGGTTCTATTCCCAAAAGCATGTCACGCACGCATCCGCCGGCCCAGTATGCCTCGTGGCCGGCCGCTTTCAATTTTTCTATAATTTCTACCGATGTGGCTTTCATGTGAATGAGGTGAATTTCGTCTTTTAATTGTACCTTAAAATAAGCCTTTTTTCCAGTTTGAAACTCTTGTAACATTAGTGCATGAAAATACTTGGAATCGAAACATCATGTGATGAAACATCATGCGCCATAGTTGAGAACGGGCGCAGGATAATTTCGAATGTAATCGCGTCGCAGATTGATCTTCACGCAAAAACAGGTGGTGTCGTCCCGGAAGTCGCTGCGAGGGAACATATTCTGAAAATGATTCCGGTTCTTGACGAATGTCTAGACGCGGCAGGGTGCGGATGGAATGACATAAACGCGATTGCGGTTACAAACGGCCCGGGGCTTGTGAGCTCTCTTATTATCGGAACGGAAACGGCGAGTGTCATCTCGTACGTGAAAGACAAACCTTTAATTCCCGTTCAGCATATTGTCGGACATATTTATTCGAACTGGCTTGAGGCGGATGAGGAAATAAAATTTCCGGTTTTGATCCTGACGGTGTCCGGCGGGCACAATGAACTTATTTTAATGAACGGGCATAATGATTTTGAGGTTATCGGCGAAACGCGCGACGATGCGGCGGGAGAAGCTTTTGACAAGGTGGCGCGCATTCTCGGGCTGCCGTATCCTGGCGGGCCGGCAATTTCCAGTATTTCCGTTAAAGGTGACGGAAAAAGATTTAATTTTCCCAGGATTTTTCTGGAAAAAGGCAGTCTCGATTTTAGTTTTTCAGGGCTGAAGACGGCGGTTTTGAATGAGGTAAAGAATTATGCGAAAAATCATACTTTGTAGGAACAGTTTAAGTCCTATATCGCGGAGAGTTTTCAGGAGACAGTCGTGGATATTTTGTCTTAAAAACTGCTTTGGGCCGCGGAAAAATTCGAAAAAATCAAAGAAATCCATCTGGCCGGCGGAGTGTCCGCAAATATCAAACTTCGCGAGGCTATAATGCGTAAAATACCTGTCGGCGTAAAATTTCGCCATCCGTCTGAAATAAAATTTTGCACCGATAATGCCGCAATGATCGCGTGCGGCGCGCATTACATATATAAATATTCAAACAAAGTTTTCGCGCCGGCTTCAAACGTTATCCCAACAACATCTTTCGAAATATGGTAAGTGCGATGTTTGACTTATCGGCCTTGAAAGATTAGAATTTGTGCTACAATGTCATTTAATTTTTCAATCATGAAGATACATTCAAAACTATCCTTATTTACAGGAAGTGTTTTTATCGTTTTGGCGCTGGCTGCGGCCGGATGCTCAAGCATGGTTTCCAATACAACAGATGATGGATCTTCGGCTGGCGAGAGTGATATCGGAGCAGTGGACAGTTCTCTTATTGATGAGATTGAATCACAGACCGCGGACGCAACGCTTACGGGTCAGGTTATTGAAAATACGGATCTTGGGATAAAGCTCACATGTCCCGGAACGGAAGATGAAGGATGGAGCTGTAACAGTGATATTTATGGGGTGAGCGCAATGCACTCCGTTGACGGTTTTGGAGTCGGAGGAGTTATAGTAAGCGTTATGACAGTTGCGCCATCATTAGAGGATGCGAACGATCTTTTTACGGGAATTTATTCGACAGACACTCATCTTGGTGTTAAGTCGGCAGACAGCTATATCGCCACGTATCTTTCTATCGAAAGTTTTGGATCAACAACCAGAAAACTTATTTATATGAAGGAGTTGGCACCAAGTAAGTATTTGCAGTGCGTTGCGGATTCCTATCTGAACGAAGAAAATTTTGATTATATAGCTGCTCAGGCCGCAAAGTTGTGTTTGAGCGTTGAGAATTTGTAAGATTTGTTTCAATTTTATGCCCGAAGAAAAAGAAGAAAATTTCGTCAAATATGCGCCTTTTCAAACTCCGCGCGGGGTTCATGATATCTTGCCCGATGATCATGAATATTATACTTACATAAAGAAAGTCGTGAGGCACAGAGCGAGGCAGGCAGGTTTTAGACGTATATCAACGCCGATTTTTGAGGATACCGAGGTTTTTAAACGAAGTATAGGCGACAGCTCGGATATAGTTTCAAAGGAAATGTACACTTTTGAAGATCGGAAAGGCCGCAGTCTTACGCTGAAACCGGAAGGAACGGCTGGCGTCGCGAGAGCTTTTATACAGCATGGTATGAATAAGCTTCCGCAGCCGGTGCTTTTGTATTATCTTGAACCGCATTTCCGTTATGACAGACCTCAAAAAGGAAGATACAGGCAGTTCTGGCAGTTCGGATTTGAAGTTATCGGTGAGAGCGATCCGGCTTTGGACGCGCAATGCATTCAGCTGGCAAATAAAATTCATGAAGATCTTGGAATAGACGGACTTTTTAATTTGCAGCTGAATACGATAGGTACGGCGGAAGCCAGAAAAAAATATATGCAGATATTGGAAGATTATTATGTCGGAAAAGAGCGTTCGCTGTGCGAAGACTGCAAAAGAAGACTCCATGAAAATCCTCTGCGACTTCTGGACTGCAAAGAAGAGGATTGCATGATTCTTGCCCAGCTCGCTCCGGCTATGAAAGACCATCTCGATAAAGAATCTCTCGATTTTCACGCCGAGCTTATTGAATATCTCGATGAAATAGGAATCAAATATGAAGAAAATCCAAAACTTGTCCGCGGACTTGATTATTATACGAAGACGGTTTTTGAATTCTGGGATAAAAGAGACGGCTCCCAGAACGCGATAGGCGGAGGTGGACGGTATGACGGACTGATAGAATTAATGGGCGGGCAAAATACTCCGGCCGTCGGCTATGCCGGTGGCATTGAAAGAATTATTTCCAACATGAAAAGAGAAAAAATCGTCGTTCCCTCGAAGGACGAGCTACATGTTTTTGTGGCACAGCTCGGAAATGAGGCAAAAAAGAAATGTCTCGGTCTGATTGACGAGCTCAGGGAAGCCGGAATAAAAACCATGGGCGCTTTAGGAAAAGGATCCATTAATATTCAGCTGAGAATCGCGGATAAATTTCGCGTTGCTTATGCTGTTCTTATCGGGATAACCGAAGTGCGCGAGGGAAACGCTATTATTCGTGACATGAAAAAGGGCATTCAGGAAACCGTTAAAATGGAAAAAGTTGCGGAAAGACTTGTTAAGCTGATTGGCGAAAAAAATCTGGACAAGTATACTCCCGGAGAACTTTTATATTCATAATAGTAATGTTATATTGTCGGTATGAAAAAGATATTTTTACTGGTGATGTTTTTCATTTTGATGACTTCGCAGGCTTTTGCGGGGTCTTTTCCGGATGTGCCTCAGGATCATGAAAATTATGATGCCGTGGAATATCTCGATTCAAAAGAAATTATTCAGGGATATGAAGATGGAACGTTCGGGCCGGATAATCTGCTCAACCGCGCGGAGGCAATGAAACTGATCATAAATTCTTTCGGCATTGAAATTTCCGATTCCTATAAAAAGAAATTTCCGGATGTACCTGAAACAAGCTGGTTTTTTGATTACGTTATGGCCGGACAGGATGCGGGTATTATTAACGGATACCCGGACGGCACTTTCAGACCCGCCGACAATGTAAACATGGCGGAATTTTTAAAAATGGTGATGCTTGCGGCGAAAATAACTCTTCCCGACGAAGTGCAGAGCGATATATTTGTCGATGTCCCGATGTCGGCGTGGTATGCGCCTCATGCTTTTTATGCAAGAGAACACAATATAATTCTGCCGGATGAATACGGATACATTCATCCTGAACAGCCCGTTGCCAGAGGAGATGTAGCGGAAATAATTTACCGGACGATTATCGTGAATGAAAATGACGGAGATCCTTATCCTCTTTACACGAACTGGCCGTATTATGATGGCACGGACATTCCGTTCAAAATGAAATATGATAGCGGAAAGTGGGAGGTTATTGAAAGAAGCGGCGAGGTTGTTTTTCTCCGACGTGACAGCGAGTTCATGCAGTTTTCACCGGCGAGACTATATCCAAATTCCGCGGTTGTACGCGTGGTGCTGGATTCAAATGATGTTGAAATGGACGCGAACCAGTATTTTGCGAATATAAAACTTGCTTTTCCGGGCGCACAATATACGCCATTTACAATTCAGGGGCTGAAGGCTTTTGAGGTTCTTTATCCCGAAAAAAGAATTGTTGACTGGTATATGTATCTTGCAAATGATGATGTTGTTGCGGTTTATACGGAATTCGGAAGCGGAACCCTGGGATATCAGCTGACCAGGACTATACAGGCGATGCTTTCGACACTCGGATACAATGAAATCGATTATGGAAAAGTTGATTACTCGGATCTACTCAGTGAAATTTTTGCAAACGTGCTGATTGAAGGGAAGGGAGAAGAAAATCTGAACAAACTTCCCGACAAGCTTATTATTGAAACTGACGCGATAGGCGTTGGCACTGGTCCTATTGATTATTATTACAGTAGCGGAGTTGATTATACTTTTAAATACGAGCGTGCCAGCGACACTATTCTTGATACGAGAAAAGGCCGCACCACCGCTTTTTAACAACAAAAAATGTCTGATACAAAAGGAAAATTAAGAAATTATTTTACGCTGATTTATGCCGCGCTGATTATCCTCGCCGCTGCAATCGGAGCTTTTATTTATTCGCTTGTGAGAACCACTCCGGAAGATCTTGCTGGTGAATCGGTTTACTACACGGATGAAGGTATGCCGGCGGTTAATCCGTCCGGTGCATCGGGGCCAAGTTCTCCTCCTTATGTCACGCCTCCGACTTCGCCGCCGCCGGAAAATTAAATTTCATTGCGATCAAGTGTTATGACAGATATTAAAAAAATGATTCTTGCGGCTCATAAAAAACATAGAGGCAAAATTGGAATTGTCTCGAAAGTTTCTTTAAAAAACAGGCACGATATGAGCATGTTTTATACTCCGGGCGTGGCCGAGCCGTGTAGAGTAATAGCCAAAAATCCTGCTGCGGCTTATGAGTACACTGCGAAAGGAAATATGGTTGCGGTTGTGACGGATGGATCCGCAGTGCTTGGGCTTGGAAATATAGGCGCGCTGGCAGGGCTTCCGGTTATGGAGGGGAAATGCGTGCTTTTTAAGGTTTTTGGGGGAATTGATGCTTTTCCTATTTGTCTAAACACGCAGGATACGGATGAGATCGTCCGGTGCGTAAAAATGATTGCGCCGGGTTTTGGAGGAATAAATCTCGAAGATATAAGCGCGCCGAGATGTTTTGAAGTTGAGGAAAGGCTGATAAAGGAGCTCGATATTCCTGTGTTTCACGACGACCAGCATGGGACGGCAATATGTTGTCTGGCCGGGCTGATAAATGCACTTAAAGTCGTGGGGAAAGAGGCGGGAAAAGTTAGGGTTGTTATAAGTGGGGCCGGCGCGGCCGGCATCGCTATTGCTAAGCTGCTGCTCAAATATGGGTTTAAAAATCTTATTTTGCAGGACAGCAAAGGACTTATTTACGCCGGCCGCGCCGGCCTGAACCCTTACAAACAAAACATTGCAAAACTCACAAACAAAGGTGGTATCCGAGGACATCTCGAGGACGCTCTTAAAGGCGCTGATATTTTTATAGGGGTTTCTAGGCCAAATATTGTCAGCAAGCCGATGATTAAGTCCATGGCCGATAATTCCATTGTTTTTGCCATGTCGAATCCCGACCCTGAAATTCATCCTATGGAAGCCAGAGCCGCAGGCGCAAAGATAGTGGCAACCGGCAGAAGCGATTATCCAAATCAGATAAATAATGTTCTCGTTTTTCCAGGAATTTTTAAAGGTGCATTTAAGGCGAGGATTGACCATATTACAGATAAAATGAAGATTTCCGCAGCTGAAGCCTTAGCTGGACTTGTAAAAAACCCTTCCGCTGAAAAAATTATTCCAGGAATTTTTGAGAAAGGGGTGAGTAAGGTGGTTGCGAGAGCGGTTAAAAAATGATTTTAAAATTAATGTCAAAAGTGTCACCGGTGACACTTTTCAAAAAGAAGTCTGCGATATATAATTCTGCCGCTAGTTTATAAGTATAAGTTATGTCAGGACATTCTAAATGGCATTCAATTAAGCATAAAAAAGGAGCCGCGGATGCAAAACGCGGAAAAATTTTTACAAAGCACGCAAAACTTATAACTATAGCCGCGCGGGACGGCGGCGATGATCCCGAAATGAACCCCGGTCTGAGAACCGCTATAGCAAATGCAAAAGCTGATAATGTTCCAAACGCAAATATCGAAAAGGCCATCATCAAGGGCGCAGGTGGAAGCGGAGAAACTTCCGCTCTTTCCGAGTCAATGTATGAAGGTTTCGGTCCGGCAGGCGTGGCTCTTTATGTGCAGACCGTTACGGATAATAAAAATAGGGCTGTATCAAGTATAAAAAATGCTTTTTCGAAAAACGGTGGAAATATGGGCGAGGCAGGCTGTACCGCGTGGATGTTTGAGAAAAAAGGGCTTATTTTTGCTGATATTGACGGAAAAAATCACGATGAAGCCGAGCTTGAGGCGATTGACGCCGGAGCCGAGGATATTGATGCCGACGGCAGCACTTTTGAAATTACTACAAATCCCGCCCAACTGATGAAAGTCCGGGAGCTTCTTGCAAATGCAGGTTTTTCCGTTGAGCAGGCGACCTTAAGCTATGTTCCGAAAAATACCGTAAAGATAAATAATGCCGATGACGCAAAAAAAGTTTTAAAACTTGTGGAAGCTCTTGAAGACGAAGATGACGTAACCAACGTTTACAGCAATTTTGATATTCCTTCCGATATAATCGAGAAAATCTCCTAATCGTCAAATTTGTACGTGCTTTCCGTGACGGAATAATCTTCTTTTGAAGGTTTTTGTAAATTTAAAGTTTTTGTTTTTGAATTTTTTGAATGATGTTTTTTGCGGTTTTTCTGCGGCTGAGTCGGTTGTAATTCAACCGGCCGAACAGGCGCTGTTTTTACCGCCTGGGGGAGCGGTCGGGACTGCTGCGGTTGCTGTGGCAGTGGCTGTGACTTTTCTTCTTCCACAAGTCCGAGTCTTGTTGCCTGAAATTTTTTCAATCTGTTTATTATCTTATACTCGGCGTCACGCAAGCTCGCGTCTTTTATTCTAAATCCGGCGGCCTGCGTGTGTCCGCCTCCGCCAAATTCTTCCGCAAGTTTTGACGCGTCTATCGCGGGCGTTGTTGTTCTCATACTGACGCTTATTTCGCCGGTTGATTTTTCTTTCAGCAAAAGGATTATTTCAGCTCCCGGCGCATTTGTCATCAGCTCATCTATAATATCTCCGGTTTCCTGTTCCATACTCGAAGTGTCCCTGAAATCCTGCGTGCTAACGGTCGACCACACTATTTTGTGTTTTTCATCAGTCTGAATTTTTGACAGGACTCGTCCCCAAAGTTTCAACTGGCTCAACTGTTTTGTTTTGTAAACGTGCTGAATAATTTCCTGTTGTCGCGCGCCATACGATATAAGTTTTGCAGATGACGCGAACGATCTCGGTGTCGTGTTCGCATTTTGAAAACTTCCGGTATCGGTAATTATTCCCGTAAGAAGCAATGTCGCTATATCTTCGTCTATCAATTCGCGGTTTTCCACTTTTGAAAGTTCTTCCAAAAGAGGCAGGAGCAATTCGGTGGCTGAAGCGGCCATTATATCCACGTAGTTTATTTTTCCGAAATGAGTATTTGATATGTGATGATCCACGTTTATAACCGGAATCTGATGGAACATTTCAATATTATTTTCGTAAACTTCGCCAAACTGCGTGAGCTCCGCGCAATCGACCGCTATTATCAGATCGTATTTTACCGTGCCTTTGTTGAAAGTGATATCGTCCTCAGAGAGACGACCTTTTTTTGTAGTTATCGCGATGTTTAATTTTTCGCCTTCCGTTTCGCTTTTTATATTTTCGATTTCCCTGCCTTCCGCGTTTATCGTGATTATAAAATCGTTTGAAGAAAATATACTGTCCCCCACTATGTTTGTGTGCGGCAGAAATTTTAATATTTCCGGAATCGGGTCTTTGCACACTACAGTCAGATCTTTGTCCAGTTTTTTCAAGGCAAGATACATCGCGATGGCGCTACTCAAAGAATCTCCGTCAATCGGAGATGACGGCAGGATAAGGATGTTTTTACTTCTCCTTATAAGGTCTACGGCTTGTTTTTGCGCGGTATCGGACATTTTTTATATTTTGGGAACTTTGCTGTTCCGTATATTATAAAATAATTTAAGAGTTTAGTCAACCCCCTTGCCTAAAGGAAGGTAGTATATCATCTATGGGGTTTTTGGCCAGTATTTATGATTACTGCAGATTGCGGATGCGGTAAATCGTTTCAGCGACCTCTTTTCTTGTAATATTCTCTCCCGGATAGTAATAGTAAGCTTCGCCGTCCTCAAGGACGTGCTGTTTATCCAAAAGGTTTCTGTTGTCGGCAAAATTAAAATATCCTCTGTACCATTCCGTTTGTCCGATATCCGCTACAGAAGTATTTTTAAGGCTTTCTTCGGCAATGTTCGTTATCAGTGCCTCCAATATTATTTTCAGCGCTTCGACTCTGTTTATATTGCGTTCCGGCTTAAATTTCCCGTCCTGATATCCTTCCACCCATCCCTGTTCCTTCGCGTAGCAAATAAACGGCGCGAACCATTCATCTTTCACGTCCGGGAAACAATTATTGTATTTTTCAGGACTTGGTGAAATTTTTGAGGCAACTATCATTTTTGTAAGTTCCGCTCTGTTGATTTCACCGTCCGGTCGAAAAGTTCCATCAGGATATCCTTCTATAATTCCATCTTTCACAAGAGAATCAATAGACAGCTCGTTCTGATGATTTTCACGCACGTCAGGAAAATAAAGGTAAGAGTAATATTCCCCATCGACATCAAAAAATTCAAAACTCTCAAGAATTTCAACTATATATTCATCATAATAATTCGGATGAGGAAAATCGGAGGAAATATTTACATTCGTAAGTCCATAACTGCTGCCATCTTTTTCAACAAAAATTCTGCTGAAATTCTTTTTTTCGCTGCTGTCGTAATATGTCGCGAGTACAGCCGTATCAATTCCGTGAAATAAAATACTTTTGGCGTCTTTAAGTGACTCATTGTATCCTTCGCCTTTTTCCGGAGCCTCATCTATGGCTGTATTCCCATATTTTATTCCTGAAAAAATCATGACCTCCGGACGCTGTGGATCAGTTAGCGCCACGCCGTTATTAAGATTTTCAATATCCAGAATTGAAGGGAAAATAAAAGCGTATCCGTCACCGAAATCTATATACTGAAACCATCCGTCTGTAAAAGACAGAGAATTGTAAATCTCTTCAAGAATATCAAAATATTTACCTTCCACCGGATTGTTCATGGCCAAGATAAGGCTTCCCCTTTTTATAAAGGTAATTTGAAATTCCTCTTCCGTTTCCGTTGTGTTGTTTTTGTATGTGGCTATTTTTCCGATAAGGTCGTCCCCATTCGAAAAAACAGCATCTTCAATTTTAACCGCCTCGGTATTTTCATCCGTGTAATAATCAACCGCCTGACTGTAAGTTCCGCCTTCAAATTCCCTTATCAAAAAATATGTGTCGTCAAAGATATCTTTTGGCGCAAAACCCTGCAAATCGTCCCCAAAAGTCCTGGCCTGCCAGTCCGTGGGAAATTTGACAGAAAATGAATGGAGTGTTGAATATCCGTTGTATATGTACCAGCTATTCGTATCGAGAGCTAAGGCGTCCGACACAATTGCGAGAGCCGAAAATGTTGCAATGGACAGAATAAGTAAAAATTTTTTCATTGGTGTGAGGGCGTTGTCTTTTTTTTGATTTTACTGCCGACTTTCCCTAAAGTCCAGAGCCTGAAACTGGAGATTTTCTCTTGAATTCCAGCTGTGGCGTTCGAGATGGCACACAATATCTATTTTTTTGTGGGTTCTAAGAGCGTCTGCAAATTTTCCCATGTGGAAGGCGATAACTCCTATGTTTTTTTTATTGAATTCAACCGAAAATTTTAGATGATTTTGTTCGCGGCCAACCAGATCCACAAAATGCGGTTCAATACCCTTTAGTAAAAATGTGGGTTTTGGGTTTTCAACTCCATAAGGCTTGAGTTTTTCCATCTCACTGATAAATTCAAAACTCGCCTCCTGAGGATCGAGCGCGCAGTCAATTTTGAGAGTCGGTCTTAAATCCATTCCTTTGAGTTTTTCCTCAGCATAGTCCGCCATTTCTTTTTTGAACGCTTCGAGGTTTTCTTTTTTCATATTGAATCCAGCCGCCTGGCTGTGTCCACCAAAACTTGTGAGATATTTTCCAAAAACCGTTATGGCTTCTACGATATTAAAATATTCCGGGCTTCGTGCGGATGCCACGAGCGTATCTCCAAAATCCTGCATGATAATCGCAGGTCTTGCGTAGGTTTCAACAAGCCTTCCGGCCACAAGCCCAAGTATTCCAACATGCCAGTCCGGATTATGCGCTATGAAAATAAATGGCGGTGATGCCGTATCAAAACCGCTTTCCGCCTCAATGAACGAGGAAGTCATCATCTCTTTTCTTTTCGAATTCAGCTCTTCCAGCTTGTTTCCCCACATATTGACCTTTTTATCGAAATTTTGCGCAAGCAAAAGCGATAAAGCAAGATACGGATCGCCTATTCTGCCGGCCGCGTTAATACGCGGAGCTATGCGATAGCCTATTGTTGATGCGTCTATATTGCTGTCTTCCTTTACATCGGCAAGCTGCATTATTTTTTTGAGGCCTACCCATTTGGTGTTGCACAAAACCTGGATGCCCTTTTTAACAATTGTGCGATTTTCGCCTTTTAACGGCCCTATATCGGCAACTGTCCCAAGCGCCGCAAGATCTATAACAGACATTATGTATTCATCCTTTTTTTCAGGAAAATGTTTTTCTATCAAAGCCTGCGCAAGCTTGAATGCCATGCCGGCTCCCGTAAGATTGCGTTCCGGATAAGATGAATTTGGGTCACGCGGATGCAAAATTGCAACCGCTTCTTTTGGAATTGAACGAGGAATTTCGTGATGATCCGTTACTATGGTTTCTATCCCTTCTCCGGCGGCCTGTGCGATGGTGTCCGCGCAGGAAATTCCACAATCAACAGTTATAAGAAGTTTTACGCCTTTTTCGACGAAGTCGGGTATGAATTTTTCAGAAAATCCGTATCCGTCCTCCATTCTGTTCGGGAGTCTGTATGAAACATTAGCGGAAAGACGGCGCAAAATATTCACAAGTATCGCGGTTCCGGTTATGCCGTCCACGTCGTAGTCGCCAAAAACTATAATCCTTTCGTTGTTCGAAATTGCTTTATCGATTCTCTCAACCGCGCGCTCCATATCGGCAAAAAGGAAAGGATCGTGCAGTTCATAGTCCTTTTCAAAGTCCTTCAGTCCGCGGTTTTCAAGGATTTTTTTAATCGTATTTTTGCCGCTTGTGTTTTTTATCACCCATTTTTTCCCGAGAACAGACATAAAATGTATTATTTATTTTTTTCCCGCTTTTTGTTTTCCTTCCATTTTTCGACAGCTTCTTCAGGCGTGCGGGCTTTATCCTTCCCAAAAACCCATGTGTGTCTTGAGCGGATTTTTTTGTATATTCCCTCCACCACTCCGTCCATATCAAAATAGCCGTGCTCCCGGGCTATCTGCGCAATCATCACTATCTGGAAAAGGACATCCCCAAGCTCTTCCTTTAAATTCTCATGATCACCGTTTTCTATGGCCTGAGAGACTTCCTCAACCTCATCCTTTATATATTTCAGCATGCTTACTATAGTCTGTTTCCGGTCCCACGGACAGCCGGTGTCCGATCTAAGTTTTTCCGCCAGTATCTGCAGATCGTGAAGCGTTTTTTTTGCCATTTTTGATGTTTTCAATTTCTTTCGGCGCAAGCCATCTAACATTATCATATCTCCTGAACCATGTCATTTGGCGTTTGGCGTAGTTTCGCGTGTTTTTTTTCAATATTTCCAGGCATTCGGGAAGGGTGAGGTTTCCTTTTATATAAGGGATTATTTCCTT
>JBDRNZ010000023.1:0-2063 GCA_043810515.1 Candidatus Peregrinibacteria bacterium | reverse complement strand
CATCGGAAGAACGGAACCAACCCAAAAACTAAGTCCGACGTTCTGCTCCACCTGAAGATTAATTTCTTGCAGTTTAGAGCTGTCAACGCCGTAATTCTTTAATGTCTCGGTGAGCGAGCCCTCAATCTCTTTTTTCGCCACGTAATTACTGTTGTCTTTCAGGGTTATATTCAAATCGTCATTCCTGACAACAATTTTTGAAACCTCTCCGTTATTGATTTTAGAAACAAGCTCAGAAAGAGTGATGACGTCCGACTTTTGAAAGGATGAATTAAGATAGGCAAAAACAAAAACAACTAAAAGCAAGGCGCCCAAAGCGATAAAAATCTGATTTATAAATTTTTTATAGTTGAATTTGACTATTTTCATAATATTTTCATTTTATTAGTTTTAGTATTCTATCATAAAAATGCGCCCCTGGCAACAGTAAACTGTTGCCAGGGGCTTGTGTTACTTGGCTTTTTGCGCCTCGGCAATGCCTCGGCGCAGAACTGTGTGAAGAATCCGCGCGCGCCGGAAAGCGTCTTCCGGCAACCGCTTGGCCAACTCCAGTCGCTCATGACTGAGCGACTCGATCGGGATAAACACACGGGCTTTCGCGATCTCGGTCATGATACGCTGGAAATTGCCATATGCCTCAACGACCTTCACCGCCTTGCCGTTGCTTTCCATAAGGAGACGACCACCGGGGAGAAACCTCTCTCCGTCCCTCGTATCTGAAACATTCATAAAGACGCGTCCGGGTTTTCTGGTTAGCATCTCGGCAACTGAAACATTCGCAAGAAGCAACAGCGTGGAATCCATCGCCAAGTCGTGTGCCCGGCGAGCGGCATTCGCCAGGAGCTCTTCCTCGGAGTTGAGATGTGTAAGCACCTCATCTTCCAGGGCCTTGAGCTCTTTGGAGCGGATAGCCCTCTCCTCGGCCGAAGCGCCTCGAATCCCGCGGATCCGAAACACCAACCCAGTCATATGGTTGGGGATGTCCGTGATATACTGCCGTTTTTCTGCCACGGCGGTAGTCTCTTTAATTGACCTTATGGTCGGAATACGCACATCATTGGGAGCTGGCGAAACTTGCTTCGCCTTTGTTTTCAACACTCCTGCATTTTCCAAAGCTTCTTTCATCGAATCCATTTCAGACCTCCTTAAAATTTTTTGCAGAAATTAGTGATTCCGGCGCTTCTTTTTCACTTACCCTTCGTCCCTGAACCACAACTTTACCATCATCATCATCATCCCAAGCCCACACCTCCAAATACATAAATTCTTCTCCTTTTTCACCTCCTTTCTCTTGAATTTTGAAATATGCCAGGACGAACTCCGAGCTTAAGCCGGGATATGCCAGAGGCAGATAACGATCGCTCCGGCTATTCCACGAATCAAAGCCGAAATGACTCACCTCTCCATGACGAGCGGCCACCATCCAATACCGTGGCTTTCGGCTGGGATGCTCCACCTTTCTCGCGAAAACCAACCGCTAAAAAAACGGACCATCTGACGATACCGGCTCAAAGAAAACTTGAGCGGCTTCGCCGTTTAGGCAATCGCCCAAAATCTTGACTGCCGGTGCGTAGATTCTTTTAACTGTTTCGTTCAGTGGCTCATGGATTAAACCGCTCTTTTTATAGAGTGAATCCAAATAATACAAACTTGCGCTTTTCGGAACCGTTGTCTCGAACCCAACTTTCAAGTCGGGTCCGAAAATCGAATGAAACTTGTTCCAGATCCTTTCTTTCACATCCTCACCCCCCTTCTGTAATTGATTAAAAAATTAAAGAACAACAAAAACTACTAACCATTGACTATCTCTTAGTACAATATGAATCTATTAGCTTGTCAATAGCCCTAAACTCATCCGATGCTCTTCCAAAATAAAGGCCAAAATCTTAAACTGGTATTTTTTGCCGATTTCCAAGACATTTTTCATTTTTTCATCAGAGCCAAACTCCGAAATATGGCAGAGTCCTTGAAGCGCCTCATTTTTATTATCAGAAGAAGGACAAGCCACTTCAATAAAAGCGCCAAAAGGATTGTATTTTTTAACCAAGCCGTCAATAATCATG
>JBDRNZ010000022.1:0-10567 GCA_043810515.1 Candidatus Peregrinibacteria bacterium | reverse complement strand
AGCAAGGATCTGCACGATCTGAAAATCACAATACATGTTGTTTTGATGCATGAATTGGCGCACTACTTCGGTTATAACGATGACCAGATGTTTGTGCTTGATAAAAAAATGAGGGCAAGGCTGATAAAGGGGGATAAGGCTTGACAGAACGTATGAATTCTTGTAAAATGCGCAGCTAACCATTTTACAATGAAATATCATACATTAATAACCGGCTTGCTGGTCTTAACTTTTGGACTTTTTGCGAATTGCGGAACGGGTTCTGCTGAGGCGGGTGTTATTGAAAATATGATCAAATGGTCGGTTCAAGCTGAAGTGAAGGTGTCGTCCGGCTGGGTTAACGTGTCGTATACTGAATTTTTTCCTTCTTCCGGCGATTATTTTGTGGTGAATGTGACGGATGGCAGAGGTTATCTTATGAACGGGATTACGCGATTTTATACTGATTTTCCTGTGATGACCGGGACCCCGGGACATTCGACGCCCTGTAAAGACTGGGTTGTGCTGGAAAAAAACATTCAGAGCAACCGTATTGTTTTTTCGAAAAGCGGAGAGTTCTTCAGACTCTTTGCGGATGGCACAAAAAGGACTTCTTATGGCATTCACGGCTACGCGTATTTTGATAAGGAAATCGAGAATGGAAGGAAATTTTTAAGTCTGGGCTGTATTATGGTGGCGGATGACGTGCTCGATATTATTGAGGAAAGCTATATTGCGAATGGAAATTCTTTGAAGGTTTCAACGCGGGAAACTATGGATCCTACCGTGTTTTAAAACGTGATGATGCAATTGTCTTGATTTTTCAAAAAATACCGATAGTATATCAACGACTATTGATATATTACCAATGAGTAATTGCTGTAAAAATTCAAAAGATTCAAAGCAAATAAGGGATTTAGCTGAAATTTTAAAAGTTATTTCAGAGCCAAACAGGCTTAAAATATTATGTTTGCTCAAATCTGGTTCAAAATGTGTCTGTGAAGTCCAAAACATGCTCGACTTAAAACAAAATTTAGTTTCGCATCACTTAAAGGTCTTAAAAGATGCCAAACTTATCGACTATGAAAAACAGGGACAATGGAAGCGTTATCGTTTTAATCAGCCGGAAATAAAAAAACATAAAGAACTCTTTAATAACTTACTGACCTAACAATATGCCAAAGATAGAGTGGGTGGATTCTGTTATTAAGATGGGTATAAATAAATAATCACTAGCAAGTATGATCAAATATATCGCGGATTTTGTTACTTATAACTTATTTAATCTTGAAGCTGAAACGCAATTAGCATCAAGCATAAATTTTTTTATTTACGATGTGATCAGGATTTTGTTGCTGATTTTTTTGGTTGTTTCTTTTATTTCTTTCGTCAGGACGTTTTTCGCTGCGGACAAATTAAAAAATTTAATGAAAAAGTCCAGATTTGGATTGGGAAATCTCGCCGCTTCCGCTTTTGGAGCGATTACGCCTTTTTGTTCCTGCTCTTCAATCCCTATTTTTATCGGATTTTTGGAGGCTGAAATTCCTGTAGGCATTGCGTTTTCGTATCTAATAACTTCTCCTCTTGTGAACGAAGTTGCTTTCGTAATAATGGGAGGTTTGTTTGGATGGCGTTTGGCTCTATTGTATGCGATCTCCGGAATACTCTTGGGAGTTATCGCGGGAATGATTCTTGGAGCTTTGAAAATGGAAAAAAATATTATCCTGAATAATAGTAAAAATGGGCATAGAGAGTATTATTTGCCGAAAACTTTTTATGGCAAATTGCAATTTGCGTTTGTTGAAGGGAAGAAAACTTTGAGGAAATTATTTCCCTATGTTTTGGGAGGAGTTGGCCTTGGGGCTTTAATTCATGGATATGTTCCGCAGGAATTTTTTGAAAATTACATTGGACAATACAGCATATTGTCAGTTCCGATTGCCGTGATTGTGGGAGTTCCCGTTTATGCCGGATGCAGTACGATTGTTCCTCTTATTTTTTCAATAACCGTAAATGGTGTTCCGTTGGGAACTTCTCTTGCTTTTATGATGTCCATTGCGGGGCTTTCTTTACCGGAAGCGATTATTTTAAAAAGGGTGATGAACTTTAAGCTTTTGGCTGTTTTCTTTGGAATTGTTGCTGTGGGAATAATACTAATAGGCTACTTATTCAATTTCATTTCTGCATGAAGAAGCCGATTCGAACCGGCGAGGGGTTGAATTCTGTGATATTTCAGGATAGAATCCTGTCTTATTTATTTGAACTATTATGGGTGTACGTGTAATAGAAACTGGGGATTCTTGCGGGCCGACTTCGGAGGTGTCATGGCTTGGAGTATTCTCGAGTGATGTTGCCGGATGTAAGGACATGTACGAATGGCGTGGCGAAGGAGATCTTTTGAATATTCTGCGGCAGATTGTTAATGAAGGGGCTGCGAGGATTGCAGGTATTTCGCAGCCTACGCAGGCGGAATGTGACGAGAGGTTGCCTGGAGGACGTGATAAGTACTGTGCAGAAGCTGTCGGGTATCCTTTGCCCAAAGGTCCTGTTCTTCAGAGAGAGTTTCTGGAACTTGCTGAAAGAAAAGCAAAATTGGCTGAACTGCGTGAGGAGGGGGATCTGCAGAAAATAGCGGAATACGAGACGGATTGTTTTAATGCTATTTTTTCAGGGTCAATGGGTTATAGGCCGGCTATTTTTGATGAACAGAAGGCTAGTCTTGGCGATAATGACAGTATAGATGATATCGTGAAAAGTTCTTCGCGCGGGTGTGGAGGAATGGCTGTACAGGCTGCTTACTGGATGAAAGAATTGGGATTAAAAGCTTTTATGTTGCGTGGTTTGCATAATGTTTTTGGTGGGGAAGGTCATGTGAGTTTTATTGCGGTTGACGCTAAAGATGATACGTATTTTTTCGATCCTGCGATGAGGCTTCCCTGTACCAAAATTCCAGATGATTTTTATGAAGCGCAGGAAGGTTTGCAGTTAAAATTATCTTCTCTTTCAAACGGAAAGATGAGGAGGGTTCGTATTGAAGCGAGAGATTTTCGGAAAGCGTATGAAATGTGTGTTTCTCCACATGTTGTAGCGTCAACTCTTGATGACGGGCTTATAGATATTTTTGCTTTTTGGACAATGATAAATAAAAAGTTAAATCCGGGACAAAAGTTGTTGATACCGGAACAATTGGATGATCCGGATGATATGGATGTAGTGCCTCTTCATATGATTCATGAACGGATTGAAATTTTTGTGAATATGGGAGAACGTGAAAAAGCTCTTCAGGAATGCAGGAGGGCTTTGCAGATTAATCCAAAAGGAATGTCAACTTTGCGGTTTGTTTCTGCGATCCTTATACATTTGGGTGCTACAGAAGAAGGGATGAGTGTGATTATTGATTATCTGGTTTCCGCAGCGGATGTTTTTAAAAATTTTTGGGAAACTATTTCCCGCGATTTGAAGACGATAGAAAATCGGCCGGGTGCAGTCTATGTGTTGCGATGGTGGGGATCAATTGGAGAAATAGTAAGCAAGATGATAGAACATACGCATCTTTTATTTTATAGCGGAAAGGAAAGTGGCACTTTATCGAAGAAAACAGCTGACGGTTTATTCCAAACCGCAAAAAATTTATTTGAAATGTATTTATATCAATTTGCAGTTCTTGATGAAATGATAACTGTAACGGGGCTGGAAAATGATATTGATCTAACCAGACAGAACGGAGAGATCCTATCCTCGTATGCCAGGCTGAAGCAAGTATATGAAAGGTTTTTAGCCAAGCTGTCGGGATGACAAAGCTTTACTGATCAAGGTATTAACTACCGCTCTTTCGCGATCTTCGGTTGTGCTTGAAGTGGCTGTTTCTTCCGGTGCTCTGTCGGAGTTTTTCGCTGTTTTTCCTTCCCCTGTGTTGGAGAATTCGGTATCCGGTACCAGTCCTGCAATGCCGCCGTTTGCAGGTTCGTATCGGTCTCTCAATTCTATTGATTTCATGGATAAATCGTTTTAGATGATTTGGATTTTTTGGCTCCCGGGGCCGGATTCGAACCGGCGACCAACGCGTTAACAGCGCGCTGCGCTACCGCTGCGCTACCCGGGAGTGTGAAGAGTTCAAAAAAAGGTTTTGAACAGGGGTAATATACGAAAGTACCGGACGGTTTTCAACATTAAATTTATTTTTTGTCCAAGATGACGATGTCGCGGGCCACGATCTGGTCGGGGCGGTCGTAGGTGAAAGTTTCTGTGATTTTCCAGCCGGCTTCGTTTGCGAGCTCCTGAAAGCGGGGGAAGTGCTCGAGGCGGTTTTGCACGCGGAAAGCGGTGAGGCACATGACTGTGCGGCAGGTTTTTGGGGTTGCGGAATGTACGGCTCTCAGCCAGTTCAGGTGCAGGAGCGCGAGTTCGCGGAAGATTTTTTCGCGTTCGGGCTCGGACGGGAGGGCGGTGTGAAGTTTTCCAAGGTAGCCTTCGGTTATTATGGCGTCTATAGCCTCGGGGAGCTGGTTTTTTGTTATGAAGCGGGCGTCGCGCTGGAAAACTCTGTAGCGGCCTGTTGCTCTAAATTCGTGTCTCAGCCAGAGACAGTTTGTTTCTGTGAATTCGACCATTTTTACGTCGAGATCCGATCCGATTGCCGTTTTGCCCATGAGCATGGCTTCTGTCAGGACTGTGCCCGTGCCGCAGAAAGGGTCGTAGATTGTGTCCGTGGGGCCGACGAGGTTTATCATTATTTGCGCGAGTTTTGGCGGAAGCATGCCTACGGACGCTGCACGGCGTGGTTTTTCGTAGTCGCGGAGGGAGTATGCGTCGATGTTCTGGATTGAGATTGCGCGGCCGAGGAATATGCCGGAGTTTCCCTTGATGATGTTTATGTCGACGCCTTTTTCAACAACTTTTGCTTTGTAGATCGTGGATGGAGCGGGGGAGCGAAAATCCTTGTTTACGAAGCGGCTGTTTAGTGAGAAAGATTTTAAGATTTTTTTAGAAAAATTTAATAAATCTTTGATATTAATTTCACGAGGGTTCTTGAAACCCAGAGCCGTTACCGAAAAAGGGATCTTTCCCGACCGACCTTTTAAATGTTTTTCCAGAAGTGTCTGGATGGATGAATGAATTTCGTTTTCGTGGAGCGATGAAAATTCATCAACAATCTCGATAATTTTTATCGTTCCGCCGAGGCTGTTCTGCAGATGGCGGGGATCAAATTTTGAAAGAGAAAAGATCGCGGTGTCCAGATTCCTTTCCCTAAGCGACTTTTCCCCGAATACGGCGAGAAGTTCCGCAAAGCAGAGTTCTTTTTTCCGGCCTAATTCAAAAGCATATAAATTCATAAATTATCAACATGTTATATCAAGTTCGCAAAATATCAATGGAGCAGTGGTTTGTAATCCTGGCTTTTGTGCTAAGCCTGGCGCTTTGTCTGCTGTTTGGGTATACGATTTTCAGGTACTGGCAGGTCGATACTTGCAAAACTCCGATGCAGACGGTATGGTTGCCTGTGCAATAAATCTTAACCAGAAAAAATATGGCAATGTCTTTGAATAAAGTCCAGCTTATTGGCAATCTGACGCGCGATCCGGAGATGAGACAGATCCCGGGCGGACAGGTTGTGGCTACTTTCGGGCTGGCTACGAATTTTACGTGGAATGACCAGAGTGGGGAGAGACAGTCAAAAACCGAGTTTCATAATGTAGTTGCGTGGAGAAAACTTGCCGAAATTTGTGGGCAATATTTGAGAAAGGGGAGCAAGGCGTATATTGAAGGCAGGCTGCAGACGCGCGATTGGGAGGGTGAGGACGGAGTGAAGAGGTACAGGACCGAGATTGTTGCTGATAATATGATAATGCTCGACAGAAAAACTGATGGTGCGGGTGTCGGAATGGACAGAGAGGCGGCCGGTATAAGCGAGGCTCCGGATCAGGATTCCTCTGAAAAAAGTCCTGCGATGACTGCGGACGATGATGTCAAGATTGACGATCTGCCTTTTTAAATAGATAAGGGGCGCCGGTCAAATTTCACATGATTGACCCGTAATGAATGAGGGTGATAATCAGAGGTGGACGAGACGCCCCAACGTATCGCTCTTTAAACAAAGAGCGGTTTTGCGGGAGATACCCAACGCTTCCTCCCACTTCTCCCTACCGTTCTTTGGTGTTTTATTTTAGAACGGGATTTCACCGGCCGTTCTTTTGTGTTTTTGTTTTTGGTGCGCTTCCCAGGATAACCCGTGAAGCAGCAGATTTTTGTTGAGTTTGTTTTTGTTTTATCCCTCCAGTTTAAAAGGAGGGTGCTTAACGGTGGCGGTGTTGGGCCGCCATCGAAAAGTAGGGAGTGAAGGTCCCGCCGAGGCGGGGCTATCAGCCCCCACTTTTCGCCGTTAATAAGCGAACGATAGGTATTTTTCAAGGAACGAGTAATTAACATTGATCGAATTAAGATATTATAGCAGTTTTTGAGGTTTTTTTCAACTGTCATAAGGGAATAACTTTTTGTATAATCCTGCTATGACGCCGTCACAAAAAGAGAAATATTTTGGTAAATTGTTTTTGATAGTCGGACCTTCGGGTTCCGGAAAGGGGACTGTCATAAATATTTTTAAGAAAAGGTATAAGGCGTTTGTTTATCCGGTTTCGTATACTACTCGGGAACCGCGTGGGGATGAGGAAAATGGCGAGGTTTACCATTTTGTTTCCCGCGAAAAATTCAAAAAGATGATTAAGGATGGGGATTTTCTGGAGTATGCGATTGTTCATTCCAACAATTATTACGGGACTTCAAAAAGCGATATTCTTGGGCCACTGAAAGCTGGGGCTGTGGTCGTAAGAGAGGTTGATATTCAGGGGTTTAATTCCATCAAAAAGCTTATTCCTGCCGAAAATCTGGTGTCGATTTTTATGAAAGTGCCGGATCTGGAGGATCTCAAGGGGCGGATTCTGCGCCGCGGTGAAATGACTGACGAAGAGCTCAAACGCCGCATGGACAGCGCGCTTGCCGAAATCGCGCAGGCCGGTGAATGCGATTATCAGGTTGAAAACAAATGGGGCAAAATAAATGAATGTGTACTTAACGTCGAAAAAATCATCTTGAAGGAGATAGAGGGTATGTATTAAAGTAGGTTTCACGTTGGGGTGTCGCCAAGTGGTAAGGCAACGGGTTCTGGACCCGTCATCCGGGGGTTCGAATCCCTCCACCCCAGCCAAGACTAGACCAGACCGGTTTTATTGGAATGGGACATCCCCATTGTAGTTTAAGGCTAGATGCTGTAGCCTTGATTGGTTCGGCGTTTAAAAAAACTGTGAAAAAATGATTTCCAGCAAAGTGTCTATTAAAAGATTAGGTATCGTTACCTGTCTTTTACAATTAGACGAACAGGATACTTTTTTTATGTTTGTTAACGAGGCTATTTCTAGGGATAATCTGGAAGTTTTTGTTTTTGATGCTGATGATTTGTCCAAGGATAATTTCGTGACTGCAAAACGAATTAATAAACCTGTTACTTATAAAACAAGGGAAAACCTTGGTGAAGAGAAAGTGATGGTGAAAATAGATGACTTTGATTTGATTTTTTTAAAAAAAGATCCTCCTATAGATGTATCTTATGAATATCTATTAAAAACTCTTATCAAGAAAAAAATTCCTACTGTAAATCGTGCTGGTGGAGTTTTGGAAATGGGGACTAAATCTTATCTTGAGAATTTTTCCGAGCTGACACCGAAAACATTTTATTCCAATACAGTTAGACGCACTCTTAAATGTATCAAAAATATTGGAAATTCTATGATTAAAAAAAGTGATAGTTCCGGGGGTAAAGGTGTAAAACATATTCGATATAATTCGGGAAACTTTTATAGATATATTCGCGGGAAAGAGGTCTTATTGGCTGAAAAAGATCTTTCATTGATCATTAAAAAGTATCTAGAAGACTCTTTGGATAAAACCATATTGGTAGTGGAATATTTACTGAGCGCACCTAAAAGAGGGGATAAAAGAGTCGTGATTCTGGAGGGAGATATTCTTGGTTCTTATATTCGTTTACCGGATGCTATAAGTGGAGTTTGTGTTTGCTCAGACAATGGGGTGAAAATTTGTGATCCAACTGAAGCTGATCGTGAAATTGTGAGAATTCTTAAGCCTCACCTTACGAATAATGGGATTGGGTTAGCCGCGTTGGATTTATTGATAGGTAAAGATGGAGTAGAATATTTATCTGAGATAAATGTCTTTAATCCGGGCTTTTGTAATCTTGATATTGTGCATCCCGAATTAAATATTAAGAAAAAGGTTGTCGATATGCTTTTCCGGAAATTGTGCAAAGGGTACCAGACCCGAGTCGCCAGCTAAAAATCAATGAACGGTTTGACAAAGGACTTCTTCATTCGATATCATTTTTGTAAATTTTTTAATAAAAAATATATGAAAAGAAATCTTGTGGTATTAACAATGGTGATAGCCGTTGTTGCGCTTTTTTCCGGATGCGGAAAGACAGTAACTCCCCAGGAGGCGATCAGCCAACAAGCGTCTGATTTGGCGACGGCTCAGCAAAAAATTGCAGAAACGTATGATCCGAACGATCCTGAATCTACGGCAGAAATTATGCAAAGTTATGCTGAATTGGGAGCGCAAATGGAACTCCAGGATTTTGAAAACGCGGAGGCTGTAGATCCACCAAGCGATTTTCCATCCAATCTTATATATGACAAAGGAAAAATCACTTCATCTTCCGATAACGGTGATGAGACTTATGTAAACAAAAGCGTTACCATACAGACAACGGAGGATTTTAAAACGGTTAAGGATTTTTATAAAAATTTATTTTCACAGGCTTCGTGGAAAATTACATCCCAATCAAGTGAAAGCGGCGGAGCTTCTTACGGTGTGACAGATTCCAGTGGTTTTGAAGCAAGTGTGGATATCAGTTCCGACCCGTATTCAAAATTAGTTACTATATATGTCTGGTATTCCGGTAGTGTTATGGAGTTTTGATGAATGATACCGGAAGTGATTTGGTTTTGGCGAAGAAATCCAGAAAATTTTGGCAGCTGCAGGGAAATATTTTCCGGCTGAAGATGGGAATGTGCCACGACTTTCAACTTTTATTTGCCAGAGATATTGAAAGGAAATGGTAAATTTTAAAATTGTTGTAATGGGAAATGTGTTTTTTTGACTTGTCTTTTGCTGCGATGAAAATTATTTTGTGGCCTCTTTTTCTTAGGTTTTCTGCGAATCTCCAGGTCGAGATCATGGATCCGCTCATCAGATGAGTGATCGGGTCGCAGACTATGGCGATGTTTAATTTTTTCATAAGTGGTAAATTTGTATAGTTTTGTAAAAATTACTGGATTCCTTCTTCAACAACTGTTTCCGAAACGACTTTGCTGACCATCTGGTCTTTTAATAGCTGTTTTTTCTTCCATGAACCGGTGGCATACCAGATTATAGTGATTATTGCGGTTATGACGTTTGTTATCGGGAATGCCCAGTAGAGGCCGTTTGCTCCAAGGTCTGTATAATTTGAAAGGATAAATGCCAGCGGGAATTGGATTATAAACAGTGATATTACCGAAAGAATCATTGATATCGTGGTGTTGCCCGAGCCCTGAAAAGTGCCGTTGATAGTTTGTTGTACTCCTAGAAAACCAAAGGTGAGAGCCATGATTTTAACAAATTGCGAACCGGATTGGATCACCTCTGCGTCGTTTGGTATGAATGCTTTCGTCAGCGGTTGTGCGACTATAAATATCAAAATTCCGACAACTGTCAGGAATACGAAAGAGATCAAAGCGCTTGTTTTGGTGATTTTTGCCGCGCGCTCGATTTTGCCGGCGCCGATGTTTTGTCCGACAAGCGTGGATGTGGCCATTGATAAACCTACTGCCGGGATGATTATGAAACTTAAAATTCTTCCGCCGATTCCATAAGAAGCAACGACAATTGTTCCGAAACTGGCTGCCAGAAATGTCATAAGTCCTAAGCCAAAAGCTCTTGCCGACTGGCTTATAGAGGCTGGTAATCCGAGCAGAAACATTTCCTTTATTGTATGGTAATTAATTTTCAGGCTTGAAAGTTTGATATTAATTCCCTGCTTACCTCTGAAAAGTATGATTGCGCCAATTATCGTTGCGATTCCCTGTGTGCCTATTGTGGCTACAGCCGCTCCGCTGACTCCGTATGCCGGAACGGGTCCCAATCCAAAGATAAAGAGAGGATCAAGCAGAAGATTTAGGAGTACCGTGCCCAGAACTATCAATAGTGGTGTTTTTACGTTGCCGACTCCTCTCATTAACGATTGATAAACAAAAAATCCGAATACGAAAACCAGTCCTCCAAAGGATATTTTTAAATATGATGTGGCAAGAGGAAGCACGTCTGGCTCTGCTCCCATCAGTTTAATTAGCGGACCGGCAAATATATAACCCAGGACTGATGCTATGATTGAGACGAAAATCATCATAAGCAAAGTCTGTCCGGCTATGTGATCAACCTTTTCAATGTCGCCTTTTCCTTTATATTGGGCTACCATTATCGTTCCGGCTATCGCAAGGCCGCCCGCCAGCGATATTAAAAGAAAAATAATCGGGAAGCTGAG
>JBDRNZ010000021.1:0-3470 GCA_043810515.1 Candidatus Peregrinibacteria bacterium | reverse complement strand
AGGACACACCACAACCAAGACTCCGAAAGGCATGAGGTCTTCGGAGTAAAAAAGTTCAAAAAAACAACAATAACAACAGTGAATGACCCCGTCCACAGGGCGGGGTCATTCACTCTGGTAAAGTAGCCTTCTTTAAGTTATGGATTATAAGAATACAGAATATTTTAAGGTTGGTCGGGCAAGTGAACTTACCGGCTCTGATAAAGTCGTATATAGAGCCCTGGAAATTATGCCGGGATTTCTTTCTTGGGGAACCATTGTTCTTGTCGTTTTTCTGTCATTTTTTGCGCCGAGTGCCGCGGCCTATTTTATTATCGCTTTCGATCTTTATTGGCTGCTCAAGACTGTTTATTTGTCGCTGCATCTCCGGCACAACTGGAAAAGAATAAAATATAATCTTTCTGTCGATTGGTCCGAAATGCTGTTAAAACTTAAGCATGAGCATATTGTCCATCTAATTGTTTTGCCTTTTTACAAAGAAGGACTTGGGCTTGTGGAGCAAAGCGTCAGAAGTCTTTTGGAAACGGAGTATGACAAAAAGAAAATGGCAGTCGTTCTGGCTTCGGAAGAAAGGGCGGGGACCGAGGCGCAAGCAGTCTCTCGCCTAATAGAGCAGAAATATGCCAAGGAATTCGGCTACTTTTTAGCGACTGTTCATCCGAAAGACATTGAAGGAGAACTTGCGGGTAAGGGTGCAAATACGACCTATGCGATAGAAAAAGCCAGAAAAATTATTTTGGACAAAAATAATATTCCTTATGAAAACGTTATTGTCTCTGCTTTCGATATTGACACCGTTGCTTATAAACAATATTTCTCATGTCTCACCTGGCATTTTTTGACCGTACCTGATCCATATAAGGTTTCTTTTCAACCGGTACCTTTTTACAATAACAATATTTGGAACGCGCCGGTTCTCTCGCGGGTTGTAGCCGGCTCAAGCACTTTTTGGCAAATGATACAGCAGGAACGTCCGGAAAAATTGGCAACTTTTTCTTCCCATTCTGTGCCTTTTAAATCATTATATGAAATCGGTTATTGGCAAAAAAATATGGTTTCTGAAGATTCCAGAATTTTTTGGAATTTGTTTTTAGCCCACGATGGAGATTATTCAGTCCTGCCGCTGTCATATCCGGTGTCGATGGACGCAAATGTTGCGCCGAGTTTTTGGCAGACTGTAAAAAATGTTTACAAACAGCACAGACGCTGGACTTATGGCGCCGAAAATCTGCCATATATTCTTTTTGGTTTCATAAAAAATAAAAAAATTCCATTTTGGACTAAATTTAAAATTTCAGTTGTACAAATAGAAGGTTTCTGGTCTTTGGCGACTAATCCTATTATCATCTTTCTTTTGGGCTGGTTACCTATTATTTTAGGAGGAGATAGGTTCAACCAGTTAGTCTTATCTTATAATTTGCCGATACTGACTAGAAATATAATGGTCGTTGCTATGCTTGGTCTTATTATGTCGGCCATTATTTTTATGTCTTTTCTCCCTGAGAGACCGCTGAACAAAGGTCGATTTGCCAGTTTTGCCATGGTTTTGCAATGGGTTCTTGTGCCTTTCACAATCGTTTTCTTCGGGGCGATTCCGGGTCTTGATGCGCAGACAAGATTAATGCTTGGCAAATATATGGGTTTTTGGGTGACACCGAAACATAGGAAATAGAAATTAAAATGCTGCCACTTTCAAGAAACAAAAGACGTCTTTACTTAATTTTTTTCGCCATTATATTTATTATTGGCGCGCCTTTTTTTATTTTTAATGCCAAAGGATATAAGCTGAATTTGCAGGATTTTTTTAATGTTTCCAAAACTGGAGGCCTGTATATCAGCACTGATCGGTCGGGGATAGATATTTCGGTTAACGGTGAAAGCGTCAGGAAGACCGGCATAATCCAAAAAAGCATTTTTGTGCAAAATTTAAAACCAGGTGTTTATCAAATAAATATTTCAAGAGAAGGTTTACAGTCATGGAATAAGTCCCTGCGGGTTTTTCCGGAAATTGTTACCGAGGCCAGACCTTTTTTGATTAAGTCTGAGCCTGTTTTGACCGAAATTCCGAGATTGCTTATTGAAGATAGTTCAGCCTTAAGCAGTACCAGTCAAAATGTTTCTAAGAAAAATTCCGAATATGATTTGATCAATGCTCTTTTCCTGCCGCCGGGCCTTAAGAGCCTTTCAGTCAAGACTGCGACAACCTCTCCCGATACAAAGATTTTGGGAGATGTATTGGTGAAAAACAGCGCCGGCAAACTTCATGTTTTATGGAAGGGTGAGAAAGATTCAACGCCGAATTATTTTTGCGAAAACGACACTTGTAAATTGGAAATTATTGTAAACACTGTTTCAAAAGTTTTATCATTTGACTTTTTTCCGGGAAGAAATGATCTTTTGATTCTGTCAGTAGAAGACGGCATTTTTGTTTCTGAAATTGATGATCGTTCTTCGCAAAATGTTCAAAAGGTAGTATCGGGTTCCGGATATGACTTCAGAATAAAAGACGGTAAGGAAATATATTTAAAAAAAGGCCTGAAAATTTATTCAGTTACTCTGTAATTGCGCCGAAGAGGCCCTGGAAACCAGGCTGAATTTTCGCTATAATCGCTCAATATGGAAGATTTGATAGAGGACTATTTTGAAACTTTTGTCCAAATCTATGATGAACATTTCTCAAGACAGTACGGATTCTGACGACCTTACGTCCAGCAGGTGATTTATCGGTATCTGGATTGTGGCGACATCCACAACGGGTTTGCCCGTGTGAAATGCAAAGACTGCGGCCACGAATAACTCCTGGCATTTTCCTGCAAGCGCCGTCATTTTTTGCCCTCCTGCCATCAAAAGCGGGGGGTGGAATTCGGGGACTGGTTATGCGCGAGTGTGTTGAAAAAGGTTCCCCACTCCGTATCCTCAACTTATGCAAAAACAAGTTTTTATCAATTTGCAACATAAGAAATTCAAGATCATCGTCGCGATGGCGACGATTCGGCCCTTCATAGAAGCGGCGGGAAGGCCACTTTGATCCGAAGATATCTCCTTCTATCCCTCGCAGCGGCCTTGCTGCTCCACATCGGCTACCTGTACTACAAGGTAGGTCGGGGGGTTGCCGGGAACGCCTGGGAAGCCCCCTCCATCCTCTACGGCCGCCCCATGGAGATCCGTAAGGGAGACCACCTCGGAAACCTCCGCTTCACCGAGCGATTGCATAGACTCTCCTACAGGAATGTCATGGGAACGCCGTCCACAGCCGGGACGTACTCCGAAAAACAGGCGAATATCCAGATATTCCAACGCAACAACGGAACCGAAAAGCTCTCCCATGAGAGCGGCCCGGTGGACATCGTGGTTCGCGACGGGCGAGTCGTGTCGCTGGTCTCCCCGGCCGGTGTGCAGCTGGACTCGATCCACCTGGAACCGGAGGAGATCGGCCGCATCATGGGTCCGAAGATGGAGTCCCGGCGCCC
>JBDRNZ010000020.1:0-35354 GCA_043810515.1 Candidatus Peregrinibacteria bacterium | reverse complement strand
GTCCCATCGTCTTCTAGAAATTCGCAAACTGGCCTTGTGCTACCATCTTTTAGATGTTGCACATCTATTTGGGTTGGATCTAGACCTAAAGGTGTTGTTACTGTTACTATTCTTCCGTCTTTTTCTAGATGTCCAACTCCGGCACAAGTGTGAGAGGTTGCATTTACTACTTCAGCCATATTGTTTGGTGGTTAAGAATAGGAGACGAAGAATACTTAGTTGTAATAACTGTGTCAAATTATTTTTTCGCCTAACTCCTTTCTATATAAACTTTTGTTCGGTTAGGAGGTGGCGGGTGGTATTTTATGGGAATTTGGGGAAAAAGTCATTTTTTTAAGGGTTTTTTTAGGAAAATTTTAAGATTTTTTAAGGTTTGTTTGATACAAAGAAATAGCGGAATGTTTTAACCGCTTAAATATGAGTGTTCCTGAAAATTTTTATCTTCAAAGGATGAAGGAGGAGATGCTGCTTCGCAATTATAGTCCGAGAACCATAAGTTCATATCTGAGGTGCGTGGTGGAGTTTTTGGTGTTTTTGCGGGAAAATTTTAAGGGAAAAGGTGAAAACAAAAATGAATCTGTACCTGCCGTGAGGCAGCAGATGACGGTGGAAAATATCTACGGGAATTATGAAACAGAAATAATCAGGATCTTTCTTCTCCACAAGAAAAGTCGGAATTATGCGCCGGAAACCATAAACCTGTATCTGAACGCGATAAAGTTTTTTTATGGGAATGTTCTGAAAAGTTCTTTTAAGATCGACATCAAATTCGCAAGAAGAAATATAAAATTGCCGGTTGTGCTTGCTAGAGATGAAATTATCAGGATTATAAGTTCTCTGCAAAATCTAAAACACAGGCTTGCCATAGCGCTTGCGTATGGGGCGGGACTGCGAGTAAGTGAGGTTTCAAATCTGAAAGTGCAGGATCTGGATTTTGCGAATGGGGTGATGTATATACGAAATTCGAAGAGCCGGAAAGATAGAGTTACTCTGCTTCCTGAGAAATTGGTTGATGATATGCGAACTTTGGTGAAATTTCGTGAAAAAAAGGACTATGTGTTCCCGGGGCGGAATGGAAAAATCACCGCGCGGGCTTTGCAAAAGGTGTTTAATGCGGCGTTGGAAAAGGCCGGAGTGGGCAAATCCGCGTCTTTTCATTCCCTGAGGCATAGTTTCGCGACTCATCTGATAGAAAATGGCACGTCCGTGATCTATGTTCAGGAGCTTTTGGGGCATCTCAACATCAGGACGACCCAGAGATATATTCATGCGGCTGGAGCGGGCGTAAGATTGATAAAAAGTCCGCTTTAGCATAAGCTCATTGCATGGATTTTGAAAAATTAAAAGAAGCGCTTGAGTCGGAGCCTGCGTTCAGACTGAAACAGTGCAGGAGGGCTGTGTACGGCGAGTTTGTCGATTCGTGGAAACAGGCGACTAATCTTCCAAAAGGGCTGATTGAAGCTCTGGAAAAAAGCGTGCCGCTTGCCATAAATGCGGAGATTTTTGAATCACGTGACAAGAAAACCGCGAAGGCTCTGGTGACGCTGGAGGATGGAAATAAAATCGAGGCGGTCCTGATGCGGCATAACGACGGGCGAAATACGGTGTGTGTGTCGTCGCAGGCGGGGTGTGGGATGGGATGTGATTTTTGCGCAACGGGAAAACTCGGATTAAAAAGAAATCTGACTACCTCTGAAATAATCGATCAGGTTATAATCTTTGAAAGATACCTTAAGCCTTCCGGACAGCGGGTGACCAATGTTGTTTTTATGGGAATGGGTGAGCCGATGGCAAATTTTGAAAATGTCATGGCGGCGATAAAAATTCTCAATGACAAAGATTCCTTTAACATAGGCGCGAGGAGAATTTCGGTTTCCACATGCGGAATTATTGGGGGAATAAAAAGGCTCGCGGAGTTTCCTCTTCAGGTAAATCTGGCGGTTTCACTGCACGCGCCGAACACGGAGCTGCGGAGCCGGATTATGCCGATAAATAAATCCTTCAATATCGACAGGCTGATGCGGGCGCTTAACAATTATCTTGATAAAACGGGAAGAAAAATAATGATTGAATATGTGCTTTTGAAAGGCGTGAATGATTCCGGACAGCATGCGAAAGAGCTCGCGGATCTGCTTAAAAAAAGTCTGGGCGGGCTTTTTATGGTAAATCTGATACCGTACAACAAAACGGAAAAATATAATCCGCCGGACGGGAAGGATATTTTTAATTTTAAAGCGATTCTCGAAAACACTGGGATTGAAGTTTCGCAGAGGCACAGATTCGGGCATGACATAGAAGGCGCTTGCGGCCAGCTTGCGGCGAAAAGTTAGATTTTTCCGTCAATTTCGCGCTTGAATCTTTCGAAAAATTCCACCATAAATTTGTGGCGCTCACGGGCTAGGCGCTGTCCTTCGCGTGTGAGCATGCGGCGTGAGACGCGGCTCAGCTTGATGACAAATTCGCGGTATCCGGTGTCCTCGGGCGAATAGGGTTTTGTTTTTAAAATATCGACTCCTTCGCTGTTGTGAAGTTTCGCGCCGATTTCGCCGGCGAATAAAAATGTCCTGCCTATGCCGACGGCGCCTATCGAGTCCAGCTTGTCCGCGTCAAACAGGATTTTTGCCTCTTTTGACTCCGGAACAGCATTGCCTCTGAACCGGTGGCAGGCGATACAGTGCGTGACGAGATTGATTTTGTCTTCGGGAATTTTGTGAGTTTTGAGAATTTTTTCGGCAAGTTTCGCTCCGGCTGTCGCATGACAGATTTTGCCCGCGGAGTCGTCCTCCTCTTTTCTTCCAATGTCGTGCAGAATCGCGGCAAGCGTCAGAATTTCCAGATCCGCATTTTCTTTTTTCCCGATATGTAGACAGAGATTCAAAACCCTTTTTGTATGGTCAAAATCATGGCTGCCTTTTGCGGACTTAAGATAGTGCAGGGCGCGATTTTCTATTCTCTGTATGAGATTTTTGGAAATCATAATCTGGCGGAGAGACAGGGATTCGAACCCTGGATCCCGCAGGGCGGGATAACGGTTTTCAAGACCGTCGCTTTCGACCACTCAGCCATCTCTCCGTGTAAATAAAGCCAAACAAATATATTACATCTCCTCCACAACTTCAACACCAAGTAAATTCAGGCCTGCTTTAAGAATTTCACTAAAAGTTTCCACGATTTTCAAGAGGTATTCGCGGTCCTTGGACGATAAAACCGGCACGCTGTTATAAAAAGAATTAAATTTCTGCGCAAGGTCGTGAAGATAATTCGCAAGCATATTCGGCTTGTATTCCTCGGCCGCGAGTAGAACAACTTCCTGAAACCGCGGAAAAAGTCTTACAAGTGAACGAATGTGTGTGGATGTCTCGGAATTTGAATCTGACTGCTGCGCGGAAGCATCCGAAGAAGCCGCTTTTCTCAAAATACTTTTTGCTCTGGCGTACGAGTACTGCAGGTACGGCGCGCTGTTGCCCTCGAGCGAGAGCATTTTGTCCCAGTCAAAAGTTATGTTTGTATTCCTGTTCTGTGAAAGTACCGCGTATTTTACGGCTCCGACACCGACTTTGTGTGCGACCTTGTCCTTGTCTTTCAGGTCGGGATTTTTTTCCTCAATAATCTTTCCGGCTTTTTCAACTGAGGCCTTCAAAACCTCATCCAGAAGCACTATATTCCCCTTCCGGGTGCTCATTTTTTTATCCTTGAACTGCATGCGTCCGAAAACCACGTGCACAAGCTGCGCGCCGGTGAGCTTCATCCTTTTTGCCGTTTCAAAAAGCTGCTGAAAATGAAGCGACTGTGCCACGTCCACAACGTACAAAATCTTCTCAGGATGAAACGTCTTTCCACGGTAATTTATCGCGGCAAGATCGCGCGTCGAATAAAGCGTTGCGCCGTCCGATTTCTGCACGAGATACGGCGGGTATTTGTCATTCTCAAATTTCACAACCAATGCCCCACCCTCCCCTTTCTCAAAAACGCCGGAGGCCTTGCCTTTCTCAAGGATTTCGTCCATTTTGTCGTTATAAAAGCTTTCGCCCTGCATGTGATCAAAATGTATTCCGCCCAGAAAATCGTAGGTTTTTTGGATTTCAGAAGTGCTCACCTCGCAAAACCATTTCCAAAGAGCCGTATTTTCACTATCGCCATCCTCAAGCTTTTTGAATTCCTCGCGGGCACGCTCCTCAAGAGACGGATCGGCCTGCGCTTCATCATGGAAACGGACATAAAGTTTCAGAAGTTCGTCTATCGGATTTTTTTCTATTTTTTTCTTGTCGCCCCAGTTTTTATACGCGTAAGTCAGCTTTCCAAACTGTGTTCCCCAGTCGCCGAGATGATTTATCCCGACGGGGTCGTAGCCGAGAAATTTGTAAATATTGTAAAGGCTCTGCCCTATTATCGTCGAAAGCAGATGGTGTACCCCAAGCGGTTTCGCGATGTTCGGCTGGGAAAAATCAATGACAATTTTTTTATTTTTTCCAATGTTTGAAGTCGTTTCCGGTTCGGCAGAGAGCGCTTCGTCTGAAATAAAGAAATTTATAAATCCCGGGCCGGCCACGGAAACCTCTTTGAAAAGTTTGTCTTTTTTTAGTAATTTCGCGAGTTTTTCGGCAATTTCCGCCGGCGGTATGGACAGGGTTTTTGTCAGATGCATCGCGATATTTGAAGAATAATCACCGTGCGACTCCTCCGTCGGATATTCGACTTTTATGTCTTCCGTTTCAACGGAAAAAGCGCTTTTTACCGCCTGCCGCAGAAGATGGGAAATTTTTTCTTTCATGTTTTATCTTTCTCTCATAAAATATGCTTTTTCCTGTTTTGGAATTTTCGAATCGTCCGCCGTTTGCCTTCCGTTCACACCAAAATCAAGAGATGAATTTTCCTCGGTCAATATGTGCGATTCTATTTCTCCACCGATGTATCTGTATATTCCGTTCTCAATATCCCTCAAAATTTTTCCGAACTGATCCATGTGCATTTTGCTCAGGTCCTCGACTATAAACGCCGCAGTAACAGTCCTCTGCGTAATCTTCGTCCGTTCACATTTTCCGTGATTCCAGTACCTTGAGATTATTCCGCCTTTGTCCAGATACGCAATCTCGCCAAGTAAAGCATCCTGCACCTCTATTGAATCTGCCGGCCTGAATGCCTCCCCTCCTTTCGTATACATAAGCTCAAGATCTCCGTAAAGCCAGTCCACGTCGAGTGCTCCTATCGGGATCAGATGTTTCAGCGAGTAGTAATTGCATATGTCGACCAGGGCGTTAGTATGTGGTATTTCCCTACCCTCCTTTGACATTCTCAAAAGCGCGACCAGGGACGAATGAAAATTTCTCGGATTGATGCCAAATTTGCCATATGCGTAATCCCAGACCCGTATAAAATGATCTTCGTGTATGTCTTTTTCCGCGAATTCTCTACCTCTTTGAGCCGATATTCCTCTTAACAGTCCCTCAACGTCCGATACTCTTTTTATGTTGTTTACCTCTCTTATGAGGATTACTCCGATTTTAAGATTAGGGTTTTCCTCAAATATTTTTTTGTCTATATTCAGGTTCATTGCGCAGGATTGTTATGCCGGTTTCCCGCAGTATTCTAATGGAAAAGAGTTTCAAATCATAGGGAATTTGTGTATTATATGTGAGTTATTTATTAATTTATGTTACCTCAAATTTTAGTACTGATTCTGCTGGTATTGCTTTCCGCTGTGTTTTCCGGAAGCGAGACCGCTCTTGTGTCTATTACAAGCTCAAAAGTAAATGAGCTCGTGGCGCAAAAAGTCAGGCATAGTTCGGTTCTAAAAAAATTAAAACGGAATCCGCACAGACTTCTTATTACCATTCTGATCGGGAACAATGTGGTAAATATCGGTGCCAGTGTGTACGCGGCTGTTATTTTCACAAAGGCTTTTGATTCCAGCGGCATAGGTATCGCAACGGGCGTTATGACGTTTTTGATTCTTGTTTTCGGGGAAATTACGCCAAAATCCTTCGCTCATCAGCACGCTGTCGGGGTGTCTCTTTTGGTTGCGAGACTTATTTATTCTCTTCAGATAATACTTTTTCCGCTTGTGTGGGTATTTGAGAAAATCGTAAATTTCGTAAACCGGCTTGTCGGCAGCAAGAAAGGCACAACCGTAACTGAGGGCGAGATTGTGGCAATGCTGAGTATAGGTGCCGCAGAGGGCACAATTGAAAAACAGGAGAAGGAACTTATTGAAAATGTGCTTGAATTTAACGACATTGAAGTCGAGGAAGTTATGATGCCGCGCGTTCACATTGAGGCTCTTGACAGCAATATGAATCTTCAGGATGCCGTTAGTTTTGTGCTTAGGCACACCCATACGAGACTGCCTGTGTACAATGGTGACCTTGATAATATTATTGGTATCATCTCAATAAAGGAACTTTTGGGATTTTACGATAAATATCCGCCCAATAAAAAACTCAGCAAATTAAAGCTAACGCCTCCTCTGGAAATTCCTCTATCCAAGAAAATCAACAAACTTTTTAGTGAATTCCAGAGAAAACATCAGCATATGGCGCTTGTTATAGATGATCATGGCGGAACCGCAGGGCTTGTAACCATGGAGGATCTGCTTGAGGAAATCGTCGGAGAGATTGTTGATGAATTTGATGCCGCGGAAAAACCGATTGAAATAGTAAACAGGACTACTGTTCTCGCAAGGGGTAGCGCTCTGGTTGAAGATATAAATGACTTTTTCAGAATAAAGCTGTTCGGGAATGAAAGGAACTCCATAAGCACTATGATTACCGATTATCTGCACAGGTTTCCGCTTGAGGGCGAAACCGTGATTATGCCTAGAATAAAAATCGATATTTTAAAAATGAACAGACATCTAGTTTCCAAAGTCAGAATTCAAAAAAGAAGGAAGATACCGGCAAAAAAAAGTTAGAGTATTGATATTGTCCGAGAAATCTGATATAATTATCGGATAAATTTTTACAAATAAAAAATAACAAAAATAAAAATGAAAAAAATATTCTTTGCAATCCTTTCGGTAAGCTGTGCGGCTGCTATACTATCAGCCACTGCGCTTACTGCGTTGGCTGCCGACACCACAAGTCCGAGCGACGTTGAAAACGTAGTCGCGACTCCTCTCGATGGAGCCGTAAGTCTAAGCTGGGACGCGGCAACTGATGATACCGGTATTGAAGGCTATATGGTATATTATGGAACCTCCAGCGTAACCGAAACCGGCCAGACTTACGACGAGTCTGTGGACGCGGGAAATGTTCTGCAGTATACGGTGGACGGTCTTGATAACGGCACGGAGTATTATTTTTCTATTATCGCGTATGATGCTGTCGGTAACGAAAGTTTGAGCTGGGCTATCGAGCAATCCGCGACACCTTCTGAAGATGCGGGAACAATTGAAGACACCGATGCTCCGCAGGTTTCAAATGCGGAAGCTCTTAATAAAGAAGAGGTAAAAGTTGTGTTTTCCGAAGCCGTTGTTCTGCCGGAACAGGATCCGCAGGACGCTTTTGGAATAGAAAATGATGATACTTTTGAAGCCTTGGCAGTTCTTTCCGCCGTTATGGATGAGACCGATGAAACCGGAAAAACAGTTATTCTTACAACCGATGACCAGGAAGAAGGCGTGGTATACAGGCTGACGGTCGGCATTGACGTTCAGGATGAAGCCGGAAATCCTATTATAAGCGGCACTTCAGATACCGCTATATTTACCGGCAGCGGGGCGGAAAAACCCGTAGAGGATCTTGGCCAGCCTGAACTTGTCAGTGTTGAAGAAATGGATAATACCCATATCCTTGCTACATTCAGTGAAACAATCGTTTTGAGTATTGATCCTTCCGAAGATTTCGAAATAGTTCAGGAAAATGATCCTACAAAATCATTGTCGATTCTGGGCGTTGAGCTCGGCGTCAGCACTGATGGAATTGATGATGCTTCTGCGATAATCACCACAAGTCCACAGGAAGATGTATCATATATCCTTACTGCTTCCGGCGTTACGGATGATGCCGGCAACGACGTAAACCCGACAAAAAGCAGCGCTGTTTTCCAGGGAATCGGAAGCAGCGGAGAACCTGTCGATACCACTCCTCCGGCTGATGTAAAAGAGCTTATAGCGAAATACGTGGAGAGTAACGGGACCTATATCATAACGTTGTCATGGGATCTTCTGGCGGATAATCTAAATGAGGTCCAGAAACAAATTCTCTATATGAGCGCTAATGATGCCAATAATTATAAAAAGAAATCCGACCTTGCGGCGGACGTGGATCAGTATGAGATTTCAGGTGCTGAAAGCGGCGAATACTGGCTAAAACTTACGCAGGTTGACGAAGCCGGAAACGAAAGCATAGGAACCGTTTTGAAGGTAGTACTTCCTGAAACAGGTCCTGAAATTTTAGGCTTACTTATCGTCTCTCTCGGACTTGGCAGAGTATTTTCCAAGAGGAGAAAAAAATAATTTAGGAATTTTTTAGGAAAATTTTAAATCTCCGTGCGATGATCTGAAGCATGATTGTCATCGCGGTAAAAACGAAGAAGTTTATTGCGGCTGTTATTGTTCTTGGGTATATGGCGGCTGCATGGCTGTTAATTCAGCTTCCCGACAATGATTTTCATATATATTTTCTGGATGTCGGGCAGGGTGATTCTATTTTCATAAAAACTCCGGAAAATCATCAGATTCTTATAGATGGCGGTGGCAGTGACGGCGGTGTTATCGAGCAGCTGGGCCAAGTGATGCCGTTTTTTGACAAATCAATCGATCTTGTGATTCTTACGCATCCGCATTCGGATCATGTCGACGGACTGGTGGAGGTTATCAAAAGGTATGATGTTTCCAATGTACTGATTACCGGCGTGTATAGTGATTACGCGGGGTATTTTGAATTTCTTGACGGGATTTACGAGGCGGGCGCGAATGTTTTTTTTGCGGATTCCAATGAGAATTTCAGATTTGCTGATGTAAATATTGACGTTTTGTATCCGTTTGATGAAATTATCGGCGAATATTTTGAGAATCTGAACAATTCTTCGATTGCTATCATGGCGTCTTATTCCGATAAAAAAATCCTACTGACGGGCGATCTGGAAATTGAAGGCGAGAAAGCGCTCGTCGAAAGCGGCGATAATCTTGATGCCGATATATTGAAAGCCGGCCACCACGGGAGCAAAACGGCGTCAAGCGATGAATTTCTTAAAAAAGTTAAGCCGGAAACGGTTGTAATACAGTGCGGCGAAGGCAATTCTTTCGGACATCCCCATGAAGAAACTCTTTTTAACCTTGAAGAGGCCGGCGTCGGAAAAATTTACCGGAACGATCTGGACGGCAGAGTTGATATTAAATTTTAGACTCTTTTTATGTCGGCTCCGAGTTCCGCGAGCTTCTCCGAAAGCCTCTCGTAGCCTCTGTCTATATAGTTTATGTTTGAAATTTCCGTTTCGCCCTCGGCAATCAGGGCCGCTATTATCATTGCGGCACCGGCTCTGATGTCACAACTTGATATGGGCGTGCCTTTAAGTTTTCCGTCGCCTATTATGAGCGCCTGGTGGGGATTTAAAAATTCTATATGCGCCCCCATTTTTTCCAATTCAAAAAGATAATTAAGCCTGCCTTCAAATAAGGTTTCAAATATTTTGCTGACGCCCGTGGTCTGCGTTAATAAAACCGTAAAAGGCGCCTGAAGATCAGTTGGGAAGCTCGGATATACGGCCGTTCTGAGTGTTTTTACGGCGCTCAAACGGTGTGATCCATACAAATGAACATAGTTTTTACCGAGCTCAAATTTTGCGCCGACTTCATCGAGTTTTTGCCAGACACTGTCCAGATGATCCGGATTTATGCCCTTTATAGTCACGTCACCTTTTGTTGCGACCGCCGCTATCGCTATTGTTCCGGCTTCGAGGTAGTCGCCCGTTATGCTGTAATGCACGCCTTTAAGAGTTTTTACACCTTTTATTTTTATATTATTTGTTCCGATTCCTGAGATTTTTGCTCCCATACGCGACAAAAAATGACACAGATCCTGTACGTGCGGTTCTGTTGCGGCAAGTCTTATTTCGGTTCCGCCAGATGCCGTGACCGCTGCCATTATCGCGTTTTCTGTAGCGGTTACACTTAGCTCCGGCAGTATGATTTTTTTGCCTTTGAGTCTGATGCTTCTTATGTGCAGCCCCCTTTTATCGTCAATTATTTTGCATCCAAGTTCCTTAAAAGCGTGCGTATGGGAATGCACCGACCTCTTTCCAAGAACGCATCCTCCCGGAAATGACATTTTCACCTCTCCAAAGCGAGGCAGCAGCGCGCCGGCAAGCAGAATCGATGCTCTCATTTTGTTTACAAGATTGTCCGGTATTTTTTTCTTTTTTAATCCCGAAGAATCTATCGTAAGTGTGTTTTTGTTGAATTCCATTTTTGCGCCGAGCGATTCCGCAAGCTTTATCATCGAATGCACGTCAGCAATGTCGGGAACATTATTTAGAACCACTTTTTCCTTTGTAAGAAGCGCCGCACAGATTATAGGCAGAGCGGCGTTTTTTGAGCCGCTCACCGTGAGCGACCCCTCCAGTTTTTTACCCCCTTTTACCAAAAATTTCGCCATGCTTTATCTATACAACAGTTTCCTACTTTAGTCCACCGTGAGTACATGCTTTTTGCCTTATTAGAGTTGAAGAAAGCCTTTGTTTATGCTAAAATATCTTGATCATCAAAACAAAAATAAAAATAAAATGACGAAGATTGAAAAGAAAGTTTTTCTATATATTTTATCCCTGGCTGTATTTGTTGGAGGCGTACTTCATTTTTTTCCAAACGGAAATCACAGCGTTCTTGAGACTTCGGTCTTGGGAGTTTTGAGAAATATCGCAGAGAGAAATGCCCCCGAACCGCCGGATCTCTCTATCGAAAGCGTTTCGATTAAAAAACAAAACGATCCCACCCCGGATTTTGATTATTACAAATACAATTCCACTATAGTAATTCACAATTACGGTGGTGAGCTGCGAGACGCGAGGGTTATTCTTCATGGAGGCAGAGATCAGAAGCATATGCTTATAAAAAATACCTCGGAAGGATTTTCTCTTGCCGCTGATAAAAGTTATATCATCAGAGGTTACGACATAATGTTTGACGGACACTATAACGGAGGCGAGATTCCTCTGAATCTTGAGGTGGTCGACAAGACTGATTATTACAAAGCAAATAATTCATATAAACTGGAAATTTTTGAGGATCAGCCGCTCATAAAATCGATTTCTCTTGATGAGGTCCTTGATGACGGAACATATGCACTTAATTTTGATGCGGCGGAATATGACAGCGGGGAATATAAATTTGAAGTATTAACCAGCGAATCCGCGACGTATTCCGAAAAGGATGCCATGTATGGCGAACTCCAAACCGGCGGGGAAAACCGAGGCTATTATCTTATAAAAAATTCGCCGGAAAATATAAAAAGCGGATATAAGACGCGCGAAGCCACCGCGGCTGAAGCTCATTTTGTGGATAAATCCGCGCGCTATGTTTTTATAAAAGCTACAAATTTAAATACTGATTATTACGCCGTGAGCGATGTGCTTGATTTTTCGGCGCAGGAAAAAATAAGCCGCGCGCAATTCGCGAAAATAATGGTCGATTACGCCGATATTGGTATTGATGATTCCGGAATCGATATTTTTGAAGATGTTCCGCTTACCGAATGGTATGCGCCTTACGTCCGGACATTATATAATCTCGGGCTTTTGGATATGGCCGATCATAAATATTTTCCGGAAAAAACAATCGGCCGTGGTGAGGCTTTAAAAATAGTGATGGATTATTTTGACGCGGATCTTGTTGTTTCAGGCGGCGGGACGGCGTATTCCGACGTCGGTGAAGATGATCCTGTTTTTGCCTACGCGGAGGCTTTTTACAAAAGCGGCAAAGGTAGTGGGCTTGGTAAATATTTCAGTCCGGATAAACCGGCAACCAAAGATTTTTTAAAGTATCTTATTGATGAATATCGCAAAGGTAATTAAATATTATTTTTATTTCACGATGATTATCGTGACTGTCGCTTCTCTGACTTTTCAGAGCGATGTGAAAAATTATATAGCCAGCGTTTTTAACGCGGACGCGGTGTCGGGCTTCGTAACAGATGTCCCGTCTTTTTATCCCGTGTATGCATATGGACTCGACTCATCTAAACTTTTCGTTTCATACAGCCAAAATCCGGATCTTTTGAGTTTTGATTTTGCAGATTCGTCTGAAGGAAATTTTGCCGAAAGCGGCGCGAGCGATGTTCATGTTATGGATATTGCGCTGAAGACGTATGGCGAACCTGCTTCTTTAAAAAGCATCAGGTTTAAAATATCCGGGGTGGATAAAAGTATGATTCTGGATTCTGTTTTGATGTACGGAAATGAAATTGTCGGCAGGGCGTCGCAGTCCGGGGATTATCTTGTTTTTGGGAATGTGAACTTTTCAGTCGAGCCAGATAGCGAAAAATCTCTGAGTTTGTATTTTGATCTCAGTCCGGAGCTTCGCACCGGACAGAGGATCCGTGCCGACATAGAAACGCCCGAGGATATTGTTCTTTTTGTCGGTAAAAATCCTTATACGGTCAATAAATATTATCCAATAAAGGGCAGGTATCTGACTATAGCCCGCCCGCGCTAATTTTGTCTGCGGAATTGTATTGCTTCGGCCAGATGATGAAGCTGAATATCTTTATCCCCGTCCAGGTCGGCGATTGTTCTGGAGATTTTTAAGGTTTTCAGGTATCCCCTGTTTGAAAGTTTCAGGGTTTTTGAGGCCTGATTTAAAAGTTTTTGGGCGCCGGCCGAGAGGACGCAGTGTTTTTTTATTTCGGACAGACTCATGTCGGCGTTTTTGTTTATGTTTTCGTGATAGGTGAATCTTTCATTTTGAATTTTTTGACTTTGGGTTATGAGGGTTTGCGTCGAACGGCTCTGTTTATCCGTGTTTTTATTGAATATTTTTCCCATTGGAACTTTTTCAACTTTAATAAAAATATCGAATCTGTCCAAAAGCGGGCCCGATAGTCTCCTCTGATAATTTTTTACCTGTGTCGGAGAGCATATGCATTTGATTTTTTTGTCGTCTCCGTATCCGCACGGACATGGGTTCATTGTTGCGATGAAAATAAAATTGCTCGGAAATTTTAAGGAATAGTGCGAACGGCTTATGTTGATAAATTTATCCTCAAGCGGAGTGCGTAGCGCTTCGAGAATTTTTTGCGGAAACTCGGCGATTTCATCAAAAAACAAAACCCCATTATGCGCTAGTGAGACCTCCCCCGGGCGCGGAGTACCGCCCCCTCCGATTATCGCGGCCATAGATCCCGTGTGATGGACTTCTCTGAACGGACGATTCATAATCAGCGGGCTATCCGGATCAAGAAGTCCCGCTATCGAATATGTTTTTGTCGTTTCGAGCATTTCAATTCTATTCATTTGTGGCAGAAAGTCCTGAAACGCCCTGCATAGAACTGTTTTTCCGCAGCCGGGTGAGCCTGTGAGCAACACGTTGTGGCCTCCGGCGGCGGCTATCAAAAGACCACGTTTCGCGGTTTCGAGGCCGACTATGCTTTCAAAAAAAGGCGGCTGGGAATATACCGGCTTTAGCGCCTTTATTTCAGTGGACGGGTATCTGGAAATTTTAACAGTTCCTTTGCAAAAGCCTATAAATTCCCAAAGACTATCGACCGGATAAATATCTATGCCTTCTATAAAACTTGCTTCAAGCGCGTTTTCTTTCGGCAAAAATATGCGGGAAAATCCTTTTTCTTTTGCGTGCTGGGTTATCGGCAGAGCTCCGGAAATTCTTTTGACTTTTCCGGTAAGCGACAATTCTCCTATGATGACGGAATTCTGTATTTTTTCGCCGTAAATTTGTTTGTCGGCGAGTAAAATACCCGCTGCTATCGGCAGATCAAACAACGATCCCTGTTTTCTGACCTGTGCCGGCGCGAGATTTATGGTCTTTTTTGTCGGTGGAAATTTTGCGCCGCTGTTTTTTATACCGGACCTGACTCTTTCCTTTGATTCCTGAACCGACGCATCACCGAGGCCCACGATTGAAAATGATGGCAGGCCGTTTGATATGTCGGCCTGTACTTCAATTATCCGGCACTGGAGCCCCGTAAAGGAGCATGAAAAAACTTTGTTTACCATATTTTTTAAGTTAAGCAGAAATATATAATGGCAAACAAACTTAAAATTTTCCTAAAATAATCCTAAAATTATTTTAAAATGAGTTTGTAGTGTTTTTCGCCTATCTGGAAGTATACGGCCGCCCCGTTGCTTAGTGGAATTATAGTTTCAGGAAGAGCTGAAATTTCGCTGAACTCTCCGATTGATGCGTACAGGCCTGAGACCGGGTCGTATTCTCCAAAAGTAAATCCATAATCCGAGTTTTCATCAATCAGTTCAATATATTCTCCCGTCTGCGGAATCGCTTTCTGGTGCGTGGCAAAAATAAGGCTTCCTTCGTATGTCCAGGAAAAATTTGAATCGGCGATCTTAAACGCCGTTTGCGTCACCGAATTGTCGGGTTTCAGAAGCCAGAAATAACCTGAGCCGTCTTTCCTGAAAAGGAAATACTTTCCGTCCTCCGACCATTTTCCGTCAAGTGTTCCTTTAACGGCATTGAAAGGAATGCTTTCCCGCGTTTTTAAGATCATGTCGACCCTGTAAGCTGTCGCAGAAGATTCGCCGATTATCAGAGCCGTATTGTCCGATCCGAATATTTCCGGGGAATCAAGGGCCTTTTTAAAATATACAATAGGCCGCTGCTGGTTATCCTTGAGATTTATGAGTTTGTACATCCGGGAGCCGCTGTCAAAAACTATCGAATAAGACTGCTCCTCACCAAATGGAGGGAAATTCTCCGTTTCTTCAATGGACGGTATTATTTCAAATTTCGCGTTTATGTCGACTGTGCGAAGTATTTTTACTTTTACTTCCATTAATGAAGTTTTAAATCCCTCTTTTGCCAGAATCAGGCTTTGAGTTCCTCCTTTTGCCGTTATTTCGCATGGAGAAACGTTGCATTCGTATGTTTCGCCCTCAAAAATTTCGGCCGTAAAAGGAGCTTCGCCCGTGATTCTTATAGTTCCTTTGTTTATGAAACTTCCCCACAAAAAATATACAACCGACGCGATTACTACGAGCGCCAGTATTCCCCCAAAAAATAGTGTTCTTTTCTTTTCTCTATCCATCGAAAATATGTTTTAGGTGGGAGAGATGAATTATTCCCCCGTTTCTTTTCAATATTAGGGCAATTAGGTCAATGCGCCAAGAAAAAGATGTTTTTTTCGGGAGGGACGAAAGGAAATGCAGAGCGGATGTGATGATTTTTCTTCTTTTTGAGAATGTCACGGCTTCCGCCGGCGTGCCGAAATCGGTCGATGTCCTTGATTTTATTTCAAAAAATACCAGCTCGTTTTTTGCTTCCATGTCCAGCGCGATTATGTCGATTTCCCCGTGCCGGCAGTAATAGTTTGTTTTTATTATTTTGTAATTTCGCGATACCAGGAATTTTTGCGCGTAGGTTTCGCCAAGATTTCCGAGTTCTTTTTTGTTCATGAACAAAAAATACACGGCGAACTTAAAATTTTTCTAAAATTTTTGCAACTTGAAGAAATTTTTGGATTATGCAATATTGTGTTTCCCGAACAGAGGGTGTTATATCAAATTTGAATCATGGCTAATCAAAGCAATTACGTGCCGCCACATAGTCTGGAGGCCGAAAGGTCAACTTTGGGCTCGTTACTTGTCGACAAGGACGCAATTATTAAAATTTCGGATTTTCTGGCACCGGACGATTTTTATCATGAGGCCCACGGTCATATATACATCGCTATTTTGGATCTTTACGACAAACGCTCCCCTGTTGACCTGGTAACTCTTACAAATATTCTGGAGGAGCGCAAAAAGCTGAAAATGATAGGAGGTGCGTCTTATCTAGCTCTTCTGGCAAATGAAGTGCCGACCGCAACGCATATTTTCCAGTACGCGACGATAGTTAAGCAAAAATCCATTCTCCGCAAGCTGATTCTTGCCGGCGATACCATAAAAGGTTTTGGCTATACCGAAGACAAGGAAATAGAAACGCTGATTGAATCTGCGGAAAAGGCTCTGTTTTCCGTTTCCCAGACTTTTATGACAGACCGTTTTGTTCACATAAAAGATGTTCTTAACAAGACATATGAGAAAATTTCAGATCTGCATGATCCCGACGCAAAGGAAAAATACAGAGGCGTTCCAACCGGATTTAAGTCGCTGGATGATATTTTGTCCGGACTGCAGCCTTCCGACCTTGTCGTGCTTGCTGCAAGGCCGTCAATGGGCAAAACCGCTTTGGCTTTGAATATCGCTCAGAATATCGCAAAGAAAGGCAAGGTTGTGGGAATAATTTCTCTTGAAATGTCAAAGGAACAGCTCGTGGAAAGGATGTTTTGCAGTCTGCTTTCAGTCGACTCCTGGAAGATGCGGACCGGTAAACTTACCGATGATGATTTCAGCAAGATAGGCGGCGTGATGGACGAACTTAATTCCATGAAAGTTTATATAGATGACTCTATCGGCAATTCGATTGCGGAACTCAAGGCGAAGACAAGAAGGCTTAAAATGGAGAACGGCCTTGATTTTCTGATTGTTGATTATTTACAACTTATGAGCGCCGGATCCTATAGCAATTACCAGGTAAACCGCGTTCAGGAGATTTCTGAAATATCCCGCTCGTTAAAGGAACTGGCACGTGATCTTTCAATTCCGATTATGGCGATATCACAGCTGTCACGCGCGGTGGAAATGAGGCCGAGCAGAATTCCGCAATTATCGGATCTGCGTGAATCCGGTGCGATAGAGCAGGACGCTGACGTGGTACTGATGATGTATCGCGAGGATTATTACGAAGAGGATAGTGACAGAAAAGGCGTTACTGATGTGTTTATAAGGAAACACCGAAACGGTCCCGTTGGGCATATTGAGCTGTCTTTCAAAAAAGAGCAGATGAAATTTCTCGATATTGAGAAAAACAGAAAAGTTGAGGATTACGCCGGCATTGTGTAACATGAAATTATGTTTTGGGTTGATGAAACAGTCGAGCAGATTTTAAAAGCTTTTCCGGATAAGGAAGAGCTGATCGTGCGTGATGAAAAAACGCCTTCCGGACGCGTTCATATCGGATCAATGAGAGGCGTGGTAATTCATGGAGTTGTAGCTCAGGCTCTTAATGAAAAAGGCAGGAAGACCAGATTTATTTATGAATTCAACGACGCTGATCCGATGGACGGACTGCCTATTTATCTGGACAAGAAAAAATATGAACATGATATGGGCAAACCTCTGAAGGACGTGCCTTCGCCGCATGAAGATCTTGGCGGCGAGGAGGCCGCAAATTACGCTGAATATTTCGCGAACGAGTTTCTTAAGGTTATAAGGGAAATTGGTTTTGATCCCGAGATTATTTACAGCAGCGAGCTTTACAAAAAAGGGCATTATGATGAGTGGATACGGAAAATTCTGGATCACAAGGAACTGATACGGAAAATTTATAAAGACATAAGTGGCAGCGAAAAGCCTGAGGACTGGTATCCGTTGCAGGTTGTCTGCCAGAATTGTGGAAAAGTCGGATCAACAAAAGTCACGTCCTGGGATGGTGAAAAAGTGAAATATGTGTGCATGCCGGATCTTGTCGAATGGGCAAAAGGATGCGGCCATGAGGGCGAAGTATCCCCTTTTGGCGGACGAGGAAAACTGCCGTGGAAAGTTGAATGGCCCGTAAAATGGGCAAGTATGAATGTTGATATCGAGGGAAGCGGAAAAGATCACTGTGCCGCCGGTGGATCGCATGATATCGGCGAGGAAATATGCAAAAAGGTTCTCAAAATGCCTCCACCTTTCAATATTCCTTATGAATTTTTTCTTTTTGGCGGCGCGAAAATGAGCAGCAGCAAGGGCATGGGTGCGAGCGTGAAAGAAATTTCCGAGACTGTTCCGCCGGATATTCTGCGTTTTCTGATGGTCAGAAAAAAGCCAAACCAGCCTATAGAATTCAATCCGGACGGCCCGACTATTCCTGTTCTTTTTGACCAGCACGACGAGACGGCCGAATATTTTTTCCACAAAAAAGGTGAATACGAGGACATGGAAAGGGCGTGGCATTTTTCGCAGGTGAATCCGGATAAATCGGGTGACCATTATTATCCAAGGTTCACGCGAATTGCTTTTCTTGAACAGATTCCATACGTGGACATCATGGGTGAAGTTGAAAAAATGAAGGGCGGTAAATTAACAAAAGAGGATCAGGATGAGGTCAGATTGAGGCGGCATTACGCAAAAATATGGCTCGAAAAGTTTGCGCCTGACTCGTACAGGTTTGAAGTTCAACAGAAAGTTCCGGCAAAATCAGCGGAACTTAGTGACGAGCAAAAAGGGTTTTTGGGCAAGCTTGCTGATGTTTTGGCTGAGAAAGACTGGGAAGGAGAGGAGCTTCATGCAAAAATTCACGAACTGAAGGAGTCATCGCCTCTGAATCCGAAAGAGGCTTTCGGAGCTATTTATATGGCGTTGCTTGGCAAGGACAGCGGCCCACAGGCGGGATGGTTTCTTGAGGCGCTGGAAAAAGATTTCCTGATAAAAAGATTTACCGAGATAAGTAAAATGTAATATGGATAAAATCGCTGTTCTGGACTATGGCGGGCAGTACGCGCATCTTATTGCAAACAGGATAAGGAGGTTTGGCGTGTACACGGAGATTCTGGACGGAGAGACCCCTGCCGGCAAGCTTATTGATTATAAAGGGCTGATTCTTTCGGGAGGGCCGGCGAGCGTTATCGCAAAGGACAGTATAAAATGTGACAGCGGAATTTTTGATTTGGGCATACCGATTCTTGGAATTTGTTATGGCCATCAGCTTATAGCCGATGTTCTGGACGGCGTTGTCGAGCAGGGAAGGGTAAGGGAATACGGTCCGGCGCATGTTAATTTTTCCGAAAGAAAAGGTGTTTTTGAAGGTGTAGGCGACAGCGAGGATGTGTGGATGAGCCATTTTGACCAGGTCATGGGCGCTCCCGGCGGATTTTCTGTCGTTGGGTCGACTTCCGACTGTCCCGTTGCCGCCATGGCGAATTATGAGCGGAATATTTATGGCGTACAGTTTCATCCCGAGGTTACGCATACACCGTGCGGAAGGATTATTCTGGAAAATTTTATAAATATAACCGGCGCGAAGCGCGAGTGGAATATTGACGTGTATGCCCAAAATATTATCGAGGAGATAAAGGAGAAGGCCGGCGAGAAAAAAGTTTTTCTTCTGGTAAGCGGCGGCGTCGATAGTACCGTTGCGTTTCTGCTGATACAAAAGGCTCTAGGCAAGGACAGGGTTTACGGACTTTTTGTGGATACCGGCTTTATGAGATTCAATGAGCGCAACGAAGTCGAAAGTGCTCTTAAAAAGGTCGGAGTTGAGAATCTGCATGTTTATGACGCTAGCGAACAATATTTTGAAGCTCTGAAGGGAATTTATGAGCCGGAGGAGAAGCGCAAAATTATTGGCGACCTGTTTGTCGACATTCAAAAAAAAGTTTCCGATGAACTAAATCTGAATCCCGATGAATGGCTGCTCGCTCAGGGCACAATATATCCCGACACCATTGAAACCGGCGGGACGGCTCATGCGGCGCGGATAAAGACACACCACAACCGCGCTGAGAAGATTCAGAAGCTTATAGATGAAGGCAAAGTCATTGAGCCTGTTTCCCAGCTTTATAAAGACGAGGTCAGGCTTTTGGGCGAAAGAATGAGTCTGAGCGAAGAAATGGTGTGGCGGCATCCGTTTCCCGGCCCCGGCCTTGCTGTTCGTATACTATGCGCGAAAGGGCCGGATTTTCCGCCTGACGTAGAGGTGCTTGAGACTAAGATCAACGAAGTCGTTTCCGAAAAAGGACTGAAAGCAAAAGTTCTTCCCATAAAAAGCGTGGGCGTGCAGGGTGACGAGAGGACATACAGACATCCTGTTTTGCTTTATGGTGAATGGAATTCCTGGGATGACCTAAGCATGCTGTCTACCCGGCTGACTAATCAGTTCCCTGAAATAAACAGGGTGCTTTTGGGCTTAAAGCCTGATAATTTTGATGAATTGGAGGTGCCGGATTTATATCTTACAAAAGACCGTGTTTCGACTATACAGACTGCCGACAAAATAGTTATGGATTACCTTGTGGAAGCTAAAATTGACAGGGATATCTGGCAGTTCCCGACCGTCCTTGTTCCGATGCAGGTGGGTAGTCAAACCTCCGAATCTATTGTACTAAGGCCGGTTTGCAGTGAGGAGGCGATGACGGCAAATTTTTACAGGATGGAAATTTCAAAACTGAACGAACTTGTTAAAAGGCTCTCCGGATTAAACGGGATATCGGGTATATTTTACGACATTACAAATAAGCCGCCCGCAACCATTGAATGGGAATAATTACGTCGGGCTAATTATGAAAGCGTTATTTTTTCCGGCATTGACACTTTAAGGCCGAAATATTTTTCAACGAAAGCTTTGAACACGGAAGGATCGTCAGTCGTCAAAAAAGTTCTTTTTCTGTTTTTTTGAAGGCGGGTTTCTATTTCAGGGTGTCTTGCAAGATAGTCTTTCAGGCTTTCCGCCGCAGCTGTTCCGGAATTCAAGATGGTTACTTTTTTACCCATGATTTTCTTAAAGCTCTTTGTCATAAGCGGATAATGCGTGCATCCGAGTATCAGAGTGTCTATATTTTTGCTTTTCAGGGGCAGAAGATATTTTTTGAGAATTGATTTAGCTTCAGGCTTGTTATGCCAGCCTTCTTCAATAAATGGCACAAGCAAAGGGCAGGCCTGGGAGAACACCTTTACTTCCGGGCGAGTTTTTTTTATTTCCTTTTCATATACTCCCGAGTTGACGGTAGCTTTTGTGCCAACGACGCCGACTCTTTTGTTTTTTGTTAATTCGACGGCGTTTTCCGCCGCCGGAATTAGAACTCCCAGAATTTTTCTTTCACGCTCTTTATCCCCTTTCAGGTATTTTTTTTGAATATACCTGAGAGTTGCCGCGGATGCCGTGTTGCACGCAAAAATTATTAACGTCGCGCCCCTTGCAAATAGATAGTCGACTGCCTGTGAAGCAAATTGCTTTAAATTCTCCGTGCTGTGACCGCCGTAGGGAGCTCTTGCGTTGTCTCCGAGGTATATATAGTCATATTCCGGCATTAAATCCATTATAGGACGGAATACTGTCATTCCTCCGTAGCCGGAATCAAAAATTCCTATCATTGCGTTTTTATTAAAATTTATCTTCAATAATCTACCCTTATCCGCGCTTCTTGCGCAAGACCGGCGCCTATGTTAGTTTTCTGGCATGGGAAAAAAGTTTTTGATTGTTCTTCTCATTACCGGTTTTTTGGTCGGGCTTCTTATCACCTGGCAGGTTTTAAGCAGTGCTTCCGTAAGCAGTGATTACCCTACCGATGAAGTTTCCGCGAGAGATAGCCTTTTAAAGAGCTATCTTGATGACCAGTCGTACATGCAAAGCAGAATAGTATCTTTGCGCAAACAGATTGAAGATTCGCAGAACGATATTGCGTCTTTAAGCGAAGTAAATAATTTATCCGTTCTAGATGGTCTGAAAAATAATGTCGGGCTTACGGAGGTGCGCGGCAGCGGCGTAGAGATTTTGATTGATGACAGCCCTTTTGCCCTTAGATCAGGCTCAAGCGTTTCAGATTCCGAGCTTGTGCAGGCCTCCGATATACGCGATATTGTGAATGTTTTGAATGCAGCCGGAGCACAAGCCGTTTCCGTTAACAATCAAAGAATCATCGCGTCCTCCCCTATTTCTTCCGTTGGAACCACTTTGCTTGTCAATAATTCCTATATTGCTCCGCCTTTTAATATAAGCGCAGTCGGAGATACGGAATTAATGCTTCAGCGTCTTCTTAACGAAACCCTGCTGTCCTCTTTGTATGACAGAAGCGCTAAATTCAAGCTTGTTTTTGAAATTTCAGTAAAGGAATGGATAACTATTCCTATTTACAATGGTGATCTGAAAGTTAATTATTTAAATCTGGTTGATTAACATGACCAACAGTAAAATTTATATATTCGCAGCAGCTATTCTGCTCGGCATCGCCATTCCGGTTCAGGTAAGGTCACTGGGTGGCATCAAAGATGATCTTATAAGGGACAGCCGGAGCAATGTTTTTCAGGAAATAATGATATTAAAAGAAAAAAATGAGGATTTACGCACCGAAATATCTGATCTTCAAAACACTCTGGATCAGTTTGCCGACCAAACCGCGGCCCTTGACTCTATTGAGAACGAAATACTCAAGTACAAAAAACTGAGCGGTTTGTCCCCTGTTTTTGGCCAGGGTTTATCCATAACGATAGACGGAAAAATTACAACGCCCTGGATTGTTGATCTTGTAAACGAATTTTTCAATTCCGGCGCGCAGGCCGTGAGCGTGAATAACATCAGAATCACAAATCAGACTGTCGGCTTTGACACACTTCCCCAGGGGCAGATTTTACTAAACGGAAGCATTCTTTCCACTCCTTATGTGTTCAATATAATTGGTGACGGCTCAACGATTCTTGATATTCTGGAAATTCCTGGTGGAATTTTTGACCGGATCAAGGAGAGCTTTTCGAATTTAAGCATAGAGAAAACGCGGAAGGATGTTATACAAATAAACTGATCACTCTCCCCTATTTGTATATCAAGATAAGCCAAAGGGGCTGAAGCGCTATGATTATCATGAGGATAACCAAGAACATCCGTTTGCTTATTTTTTCGTATTTAAGCTTCTTGGCAAGCCGCGTAATCACGCTTTCCTGCTGTGAAATTTTTTCCGAAAGCTCCTCCTCCTGACGGCGGGCGGTAAATTTTTCCCGATGATATTCAAGCATTGGAATGCTATTTTTTACCTGGGCTTCAAGCTGTCCCACTCTGTAATTTGCTATTTCCAGTCTTTCCTGTTTTTCACGGACCTCCTCTTTCAATTCGTTAAAAAGGTTTTTGTAGACAGCGTTTTCGCCGGAGCGGGATCTTTTTTTTGTTGCGAATGTAGACAGGTTGTCGCCATCAATCAGCTCGACGTTGTCTACCATGTCGACACTATCGTCTATAGACATTTTAGGTGTAGACATGTCGACAGCGTCTACCGTACCTCGCTGACCTACTAGGTCACGAAACCTAACAACTTCTTTTTTATCAAGCCATATTCTCCCATTTATCACCTTACTTGATATTTTTTTGGCTTTAACATAACGATCCACTGTCCGGATCGACACTTTTAGTACTTTTCCAGCCGCTTTTCGGTCCAAACTATAATTACCAATTTCCATTTTAATCTTTAAGTATTGTCTACTTGTTGTCTACTATATGTCCATAGACAAGGTATAGACATATAGTAGACAATGTTGACATGATTTTACTCTGTACCGTTTTTGTTGTCCAGTTGGTTATCTTTACTTTCACGCGTTATGAGATAATAATGTAGGACGCTCTATTCCCTTATGCATTTCTATGAAATCCGGTAAGTATTTTTTGTTTTTTACGGTTTTTATTTTATTTTTTGTGATAAATACGGCCGTAGCCGGCAATTATATTTATGAATCTTTCGTGTCTACCGACGCTCATAAAATAGAGCTTTTAGGCGGGCAGCAATCCGGACAGTTCGGGGCGGCTATGGCAGCCGGGGATTTTAATGGTGACGGTGTTGACGATCTCGCTATTGGCTCTCCTTTTTCATCCTCAAAATCAAAAGACTGGAACGGTTCCGTTTCCATAATTTTCGGCTCCAGAAGCAGGGATGGAGGCGCGATTGATCTTTTTAATATACCGCCGGATGTTTTGATTTTAGGCAGCCATTCCGGTGACCAACTGGGATCTTCCCTTTCTGCAGGCGATTACAACCATGATGGGTACACGGATCTTGCTGTAGGAGCATTCAATTCTTATTCGTATCCAATGAACGGCAGGCCCGGTAAGGTATATGTTTTTTATGGCAAAGCGAATTGGGGTAGTCAATCTATAGATCTTGCCTTTAATAAGCCGGATATGGAGCTCACAGGGTCTCGTGACGGTGACTGGTTCGGGTTATCACTGTATACCCTGGATTTTAACAATGACGGTATAGATGATCTTCTAGCAGGCGCTCCCTTTTCATATACGTCAACCAACGGTAAAACGGGCTCTGTCTATGTACACCTTGGTATGCCTGAGGGGCTATCCTATAAGATAAAGTATATTTTTCACGGACAGAGCGCCGGAGAAAGATTCGGGTCTTCAATAACCGGCGGGGATTTTATGGGGGATTATAAAAATGATGTTGCGATCGGTGCCTATTTCGCCGATAACGATGACGCAGAACAATCCGGGAAAGTATATTTGTATGATGGAACTGAAATTCCAAAAACGGCGATAGTAACCCCAGCCGTTACCCTCGCGGGTATTTATAGCAATGGCTGGTTTGGTTTTTCATTAGCTTCGGGCGATCTGGACGGAGACGGCAAGGACGATCTCGGAGTCGGAACTTTCCCGTTCGCAGGCGACAGAAATATGGCTGAGGTTTCGTTTTATTATGGAGCAGAGACGTTTGACCATGTTGTCGATATGATCGTTGGCGGCAAGATGGACGAAAACGTGCCCGGAGCCGGGCTTATCGTTCAGGATATAAATTATGACAGAAAAGCCGATATTGTTATCGGTGCTCCCGGTATAGGCGGTAGTTCGAGTTCCGATGCAGGAGCTGTGTATGTGCTATATAGCAACAGAATGGACGAAAAATTTATGCATAATATAAACGATAATGACATTACGTCCGTTATTCACGGTGAAAATGCTGATGACTGGTTCGGCTACAGCATTGCCGTTTTGGATTTTAACGGAGACCTTTATAAAGATCTGGCTATAGGTTCTAGATATTCTGATACAACGCGTTATGCGAATGAAGGAAAAGTGTTTGTCATGCTGGGACAAAATCCTCCGTTTGGAGTTGAAAAGCCTGTTGTTGACAGAAATTATATCAGTAGGGGAGAGTTTATAAATTATGTTCTGACAAGATTTGATCTTAAGAATAAGAAGGCCGAAAATATAAAAAAATGTTATGACTATAAAGAGTTCTGTCTTTTTAATTTTATTGCGATGTCTTCTTATGACGGTTTACAGCTTGAACCAAACGTAATTCTTTATCCGGATATTCAGCCGGACGATATATATTTTGAGGATATTACGGTGGGAACAATGCTGGGCCTTATAAACGGTTATCAAAACGAGGAAAATAGTCCATTTCATGACGAGCTTCCGGTATCAAGAATACAGGCTCTCAAGGTTATTCTTTCGGCAAACGATCTTATTCCGCCAAAATACAGATTTGAACTGATAGACGTCTTGGGATCTCTGGAAAAGCTTAATAGCCAGTTTTCATATTTTGACGATGTTGACGCGAGAATTTCGTATATGTGGTGGTATCCGCGCTATGTGAACTTTTCAGTTGAAAAGGGGATTATTGATGACAGTGATGCTTTCAGGCCTGACGAAAATATTACCAAAGACGAGCTGACCGAAATGGTCAACAGAACTGAAAAATATTTAAATTCCATATCCGTAAATGAAGTAAATGAAGAAGCTGACTCATGAGGAAATTCAGTCGGGCAAGCCGAGCGTAGAGGAAGTTACGGCTAAAAAGCGGAATCCGATTTTTGCCGTGGCCGACAACGTGAGAAGTCTTTATAACGTCGGTGCTATTTTCAGAACTTCGGATGCCGTGCTTCTCGAAAAGCTTTATTTGTGCGGGATAACCGGATGTCCGCCGCGAAAAGAAATTTCAAAAACGGCACTTGGGGCAGAGGAAACCGTACCGTTTGAGTATCATGAAAATGCCGTTGAAGTTATCAAGGATCTGAAGAAAAAAGGTGTTTTGACAGTTGCGGTTGAGCTCGCGCATGGTGCCGTGACTTATGATAAAGCGGATTACAGATTTCCGGTTTGTTTTGTTTTCGGGCATGAAGTTGAGGGAATTTCAGACGAGGTTATGGAGAATGTTGATATGTCCGTGTACGTGCCCATGCTTGGACGTGCAAATTCTTTGAATGTTGCGACGTGTTATGGGATTATAATGTACGAAGTTTTAAAAAAATTAACACAGTAATATGCGAAGCTGGTGGAAAATGACGATTGTAGGTCTGTTTTTAATTTCCGCTGCCATGGTGTGGGTATGGGTTTTAGGGCTTTCATCAAACCAGCCGGGATATGCTTTCAACAAAGACCATAACGCGATATGGATAGGTCATGAATGGGTAGGGGACAGCAAGGGCGATTCCGAGGTACAAAATCTCGTTCTTGATTTAAAAAGTCATGATATAGACACTGTGTTTGTTCATGTAGGCCCGCTGAAGCCCGATGGAACGGTTGATCCGGTTACGTACCAATATGCTGTCAATTTCGTTGATAAAGCGAATAGATTCGACAGCAGCATACATTTTCAGGCATGGCTGGGTCAGGTGAGAAGCAAAATTGATTTATCTGATGAAAAAGTTCGGCATAATATTGTCAGTCTTTGCACGATTCTGACGCGTATGGTCGGTTTTAACGGCATACATTTCGATATTGAGCCGGTCTGGGATGAGGACGCGGATTTTATAAATTTGCTGAAGGATGTCCGCGAGGAAATTCCTGAGCAGTATACGCTCTCCGTGGCTCTGGCCGAATTTATTCCACAATCTTTTCTGTGGTTTACCGAACATGTTTTTGAATTTGAAAATTATAATTCCGAGGTAAATTATAAAAATGTTGCAAAATACGCTGATCAGATAATCGTGATGGTGTATGATACCGGCATTGATCATGGGTTTATTTACAGATGGTTTGTGAAAGAGCAGACGATAAGAGTTACGAATCTTATTCCCGATAAAGAGGTTTTTATAGCGATTCCTGCTTATGAGGATGAAAAAGAAGGGTTTAATCCCGATGCTGAAAATGTTAAAAATGGACTTGCCGGAATCGTAAGCGGGCTTAATAATATAAGAAGCAACGAGGACAGTTTTGCGGGCGTAGCGATTTATCCTTACTGGGAAATAGATGAGAACGAGTGGGAAACCTATGATAATTTATGGCTTAAATAACCATGTTAAAATTCAACTTCACAAACGAAACAAAAGTAAAAGTTTCAGGAGCAGCCTTTCAAAAGCTCGTCGATAAATTTTCCAAAGTTCTGAAATCAAGAGTCGAAAAGGCGCTTTTAAAGCGCGATGGCGAGATTGATCTTGTAATTGTGAGCGATAAGACCATTCATGCCATGAACCTCGAATACAGGGGCAAAAATGAGCCTACTGACGTGATTTCTTTCGCGTATCTTGAGGTTACGGAATATGAAAAGGAGGTAGGTGATGTGATTGTCGGTGATATTTTTATTTCGGTTGATACAGCGAAAAAAACAGGCAAAGGAAAAGGGGCATAGTCTGAAGGAAGAGCTTGAGGTTTTGTTTACGCACGGGCTGCTTCATCTTTTCGGCTTTGACCATAAAACAAAAAAACAGGAGGACGAAATGGAGGGGTGGGCTAAGAAGATTTTGGGCTAGAGGCTAAAACATTTCGTCGAAGTCGACCGTCTGCCAGTCGGATTCGTAAGCTGACTTCTTTTTCATGGAGATTTTGACGCGCGCGACTTCGAGTTCTTCGAGGTGTTTCTGGCGACTTTCGCCCTGAAGAACGTAGTTTTCAACATCTCTGACAAGCTGAAAATCTGTTTTGTTCAGGGTGAACTCAACGATTCTTCGCGAGCCGGTTTCAAATTCCTCCGAGCCGATTTCGGTATAAAGAGGCGTTGTTTCATCTTTTTCAATATTGCCGCCGGATTGCTTTACGCGGTTGATTATCTCTTCAAAAGCTTCGTCGCGGGCTGCGGCGCGGGTTTCGGCTATCTCGTGCATTGGCTTTTTTTCTCCTCCAACTCCCATTGTTTTTGGTTTATGATGAGGCTATAAGTCTATCATGACCGTTTATAATTCACAAGAAGGCTACGACCTGTACGCAGGTGCTTATGATTCCAAATTGGAGTTTTTGTCCAGTTTCGAAAAAGATAGTTTTATGAAAATGCTTGGGGACGTGAAAGGGAAGCGCATTCTGGATGTGGGTTGCGGAACCGGAAGAATTACCGGAATTTTGAGGAATGCGGGCGCGGAGGTTACGGCCTGTGATATTTCCGAGAAAATGCTTAAAATTGTCAAAAAAAAATTTCCTGACGTGGAAACTGTTGCTGCGGATATTGAGCATCTGCCTTTTGAAGACGGCTCTTTTGATATGGTGACCGCGATGTTCGTCATTGTTCACTTAAAAAATCCCAAAAAGGCTTTTGAGGAAGTCTACCGCGTGCTGAAAGATGGAGGAAGGTTTATTTTTTCAAATATAAACCAGAGAAAAGCCCCGAAACTTAAGACCGAAAAGGGCGGGGAGATCGTCATAAAGTCTTTTTATCATCTTCCAAAACATGTTTTGCGGGATATCGAGGCGTGCGCTTTTGAAATCGAGGACGAAGAGTTTGTTTATGAGGAAAAAGTCTGGATAAACCAGATTATTGGGGCGAGAAAATAGATTTTTAGTTTTTTATGCCTGATTTAAAAGCGAAATAGTTAACTTAAGATTAAGCGCCTTTGCCACTTTTTCAAGTAATTTTATGCTGGGATTGTAATTGCCTGATTCAAGGCGCGATATGGCGGATTGCTTGGTGCCGATTTTTTTAGCAAGTTCTGCTTGGCTCATTCCCTTTTCCAGCCTTTTTTCAATTACCGCTTCAGCAATAACAAATTCAGCGGCAAGTGCGTCGTATGCTTTACGCACTTTTTTGTCTTTTAGTAGTTTATTTTTGAAATTTGAGTAAGTTTTCATACAGTTTAAGTATAACGTATACGTTATAACTGGTCAATAGAATTTAATAGTTTTCTTGCCAGGGCGATGGTGGTTCTGGGAATTTTTTGTGTTTTTTTAATAAAAGCATACAGGAGAACAATCGTGTTTTTATGAAAACAATAAATAATACGGATTTCTTTTTTTCCCCGTATCCGTAATTCAAAGAGGTTACTGTCAACCTTTTTGCTATGGGGCATGCCTAGTTTATTCTCGAATTTTTCCAATAGATCCAAAGTGCGCAATGTTTTTGCAATAACCGGTTTTTCCAGATTCTCAATAAAACTCCCTATTTTTCGATTGAAAAATTTTATTTCCATTCAACATTTCATTATCTGAAAACAATTATATCGGCCGGATATAAAATTTTCCTAAAATCTTTATAAAATCTTGACAGAGGATTTTTCATTGGTCGGGGTGGCGGGACTTGAACCCACGACCTCAGCGACCCGAACGCTGCGCGCTAGCCAACTGCGCTACACCCCGTCATTCATCGCATGGTGCAGGTGGAGAGACTTGAACTCTCACAGGATTGCTCCCACATGGCCCTGAACCATGCGCGTCTACCAGTTCCGCCACACCTGCGAATTTTTAATGGTCGGGGTGAGAGGACTCGAACCTCCGGCCCCATGGTCCCAAACCATGTACTCTAGCCAACTGAGCTACACCCCGATATTGTGTTTTTATTTAGCCATGTGATTCTATATAATAAAAGAGGTATTGTTAAGCAAATTTTGTGGAAAAGTTGTATTCCAATATTATAGGGATGCCCGTATTTCTGGACGATGTGCCGAGAGCGGTCAATACGGTCAAGGATGTAGTTATTGATCCGGAGAGCGGAAAACTCATTGCTTTTGTAGTTGATATTTCAAAAAATGAGGTTATAGCGCCAGTTGATGTTGTTTCTTTGAGTGACTCGATAAAAGTGAATGATAGCCGTGCTATTGAAGATGGAAGCAATATTCTGAGGCTGGAAGAAGTAAATAAAAAAAACGCCAGATTTATTCACAATAAAGTCGAAACTGAGGGTGGAGATTATATCGGCAGAGTTTTTGATCTTACCATTAACGGAAATACCTTTGAACTGGCGAAAATCCATGTCGCAAAAGGGCTTCTTGGGCTTTTCAGGTATGATACGAGAATTATAGGCGTTAAGAATATAGTTGAGGTTCTTCCAGAAAAAATTGTCGTAAAGGATGGCCTAAAGACGGTGAAAGAAGAAATTAAAGGCGAGGTTAGGGTTGAGGATATGGCCGTAAGTTAAATTCGGGCAAACAAAAAGGCCTGTCAAGATGACAGACCTTTTTAAGCGGTCTAAAATTTAAATTACGTTGCGACTCCCGTGCCGGCTCCAAGGATTGTATTTACAATCGCGAATGACAGCAGGATTATAATAAGACCAATCAATGCGTACATGATGATCTTTTTCGCATTTCCAATGGCTTCATCACTACCAGCGGCTGTTACATAAGTAACGCCTCCGTAGATAATCATGATTACGGCCAGGATTCCAAGGAATCCAAGGAAGTAGTTCACTATTCTCAAAACAAGACTTCGCAGTGAACCTTCACCGCCCGTAGCTTCAGCAATTGTTGACGGCTGATCGCTCGGAGTCAGAAATTGCGCATGCGCCGCAGGAACAAGTGATAGTAACGTGACTGCGCCCACCATCAGGCCTAGTATTATTAATGCCTGTTTTATGAGCTGTTTTTTTGATTTCATAGGAATTAAATGTTATTTACTTTTATTATTATATCAAATATGGCTACGGTGCGCAAGCTGGATGGGTCTAAATTTCCATTTTTCCGGTCTCAGACAGGATCTGAACCTCGGATTTGAGTTCTATGCCAAACATGGCTTTTACCTCGTGTTTTGCGAGTTTTGCAAGTGATATGACATCATGTGACGTGGCTCCTCCCAGATTTAGTATAAAATTGCCGTGTTTTTCGGAAATCTGCGCATGGCCGATGGTTTTTCCCTTTAAACCAGCTTTATCTATGAGCATTCCGGCGGGGGAGTCATTGGAAGGATTTTTGAAAAATGAGCCTGTCGACGCGCCGAAAGGCTGGGTTTTTACGCGGTGCTCCTGAATATTGCGCATAAGGTTTTTTTGTTCTTCGGGAGATAAGACTTTTGTTGAAAGACTGAAGGTGGCTTTGAGAACTATTTCGTCAGTGTCTTTCAGTTTGCTGTGGCGGTAGCCGAATTCAAAATAATCGGCGGGAACTTTTATGGTTTCAGCAGTATCAGGATTAAAAAGCAGGGCTGAGACAAGAATGTCTTTTGTTTCAAGGCCGTTACAGCCCGCATTTCCCCTGACCGCTCCTCCGACCGTTCCGGGCAGACCGACCCATGATTCAAGGCCGGAAAGGTTGTTTTTTATGGCTTCTGTCATAAGACGAGCTATTGAAACGCCGCTGTCCGCAGTGACCGTATTTTCTGAGAATTCGATACTATCCGATGCGTTTTTTATAACAATTCCGCGGAAGCCTTTATCATCAAAAAGAACATTGCTGCCCGCGCCTATTATGAAAAACTGGGTTTTGTGTTCATGGGCGAATTTAACGATTTTCGCGAGATCATCCGCCGTTTTTGCTGTGTAAAAGTAGTCCGCCGGACCGCCAATCCCAAAAGTACAATGCCGGGAAAGATCTTCATTTTGAAGTATGTCCGGAAAATTTTTGACGATTTGTTCGCTTATTTCGCTCATGTCCGTATTCTACATCAAAAAAATTGACATGGCAGGTGTTTTTCAAATAAAATGCCGCTTGCAAATCAGCCTGACAATCGGTTACGCCACCTTAGCTCAGTTGGTAGAGCAACTGTCTTGTAAACAGTAGGTCTGCGGTTCGAATCCGCAAGGTGGCTCCATTTATTCAAATAAAAGTAAGCTCAATCCCATAAACATCATCCCGGCGATGAGCCCGTACATAGACAGATGATGTTCGCCGTATTTTTTGGCCGTGGGAAGAAGTTGGTCCAGTGAGATGAAAACCATTATTCCAGCAACGGCAGCGAACACAACTCCAAATGCTATGCCGTTAAAGACAGACGAAAGTATAAAGTATCCGATGATTGCTCCAAAAGGCTCAACCAACCCTGATAAAAGGGAGTAAAAAAACGCTTTTTTTCTATTTCCAGTGGCAAAAAATATCGGGATAGAGACCGCAATTCCTTCAGGTATATTGTGAATGGCAATTGCTATAGCAACGGCAATCCCAAGTTTAAAATCTTTTAACGCGCTAAAAAAGGTCGCTATCCCTTCAGGGAAGTTGTGTATAGCAATAATAAGAGCCGTTAATATTCCCATTTTAAAAAGTTTTCGATATTTTTTCGCCAGTTTCTTATTTTCTATTTCTTCAATTTTATGTATTTCATGAGGATTTTCAAAAGACGGCAATAATTTATCAATAACAGCAACAATAAAAATACCTGCAAAAAATGCAATAAAGCTAGCCCAGCATGCTACATTTTCTCCAAGTTCTTCTGAAAAACACTCTCTCGCTTCCGGAAAAATTTCGACAAATGAAACGTAAATCATGACACCTGCCGAAAATCCTAACGCAATCGAAAGTAATTTTGTATTTGTACGCTTTGTAAAAAGGGACAAAGCTCCGCCTATACCAGTTGATAACCCAGCAAACAGTGTCAGGCCAAAGGCGATGATAATATCATTAGAATTCATATTTATACGCAAAAACTGAGGAGATTCTACTCACCATATTCTCCTTTTGCAAATTTGTGGGTTACAATTAATATTTCTTAAAATTGCCTCCCTCAATTTTTAGAGCTTTCCCGTTGATAATTGCATCAGCAGCTTTTTTTCTGGCTACAAAAATTAGCCTGTGAAAAGTGGGTTGAGATATTCCCATACGCTTTGCGGAGTCCTTCTGACTTAAATTTTTAAAATCCTTGAGCCTGATAGCTTCAAATTCTTCGATACTCAAAATTACTTCATTTAATTGCCGCATTTTAATTCCCGCGGGCTTAAAATAAACGGCTTGGGGCATACGTCCTATAAATCTAATTCTTCGTGGCCTGGGCATACTTTATTATTCTAACTCTTTTAACTTTTTTTCAACTTCTTTTTTTCTTCTCTGCCCAAGAGGACAAAGATTTTTTCCTGCGCCACGCGCTGTACCGCACTTTCCCCAGCCTCTACCTGTCATGGGTCCCTGGCCCATAGGACCTGTCCCGTCTGCATTTGGCATAATAATTTTGGTTAAATAATAAGCCCGTAACGAATATATATTCATTACGATTGTTTGTCAATGCTGTTTTCTATTATCACTTACTCCTAAATTTGCTAACATGCGGTCATGAGTAAATTGAAAAAAATATTCACGTCGCTGTACGCAGTTTTTGCAATTGCAGCCGTTATCTTCACTTTGCTTGTTTATAATCAGACTCCAAAATTTTCTTCGCTTGGGCAAAATGAAAGCTATACTTATGAATTTATTCATGGAGAAGTGACGGAAGTGGAGGCCCCCTCGGAGGACGGTGAAATTCCGCTTGCTATTCAAGTTAATTCCGGTGAAGAAAAGGGAAAAATTATCATGGCTCCTGTGAGTCCGATGAATAATTTTAATACCTATAAAGTGGGTGATGAAGTTCAAATTTATAAAATGACAGAGGCGGCAACGGGAAATATTACCTATGAAACCACGGACTATTACCATCAGAGCGGACTTACGTGGATTTTTGTTATTTTCGCCTTTATTACGGTTTTTATTGCCCGCAAGAAAGGATTAACGGCTATTTTAAGCGTCATCATCTCTTTAACATTATTCTATTTTGTTTTTCTGAAAATGATTATCGCGGGCGATTCCCCCATATTCTCCTGTCTGATTTTTATCTTTATAGTAACCCTTCTCACTATTCCGCTAATTCATGGCTTTAATAAAAAATCGCTGTCCGCAATAACAGCAATTTTTATCGGGTATATTTTTTCAATATGTATCGCTTTTTGGTTTGGAGATATTGCAGGGTTAGGCAGCACACCCGGTGAACATTTTCGCATGCTTGGAATAATGTATCCAGATATAGGACTTTCGGATATTCTTATAGCCTCGCTATTTATGGGAGCTGTAGGCGCTTTGATTGATACTGCTGTTTCAATATCTTCGGCTGTATTTGAAGCCCTGAAGGAACACGCGGGACAAACATTCAAAAAAGTTTACAAAATTGGTATGGAGGTGGGAAAAGATATCCTCGGTTCTATGGTAAACACTCTGCTTTTTGCATATCTGGCCAGCGCTCTGCCATTTTTAATTCTTATTTCGTTGAGTCAGGGGAGCACTATGACTGAACTTTTCAATATGGATTTTATCGCTTTGGAGTTGACACGGACGTTCGTAGGGGCAATATCGCTGGTTGTACTGATCCCTGTTACCGCTTCGATTTCCGCTTATTTACTGACAAAGGCTAAAAATATGTCAAATTAAGAGGGGTCTTCCTCTAATAAAGCATCGGGAGGCAAAGTTACTACCTCTACCTGTACCGTTGCGGGCGCTTGTGGCCGGGGCGTTGGAAAGTGTGGCGGAAGCGTTGGCAGAGGAGGAGGGGTTGGTGTCGGCGTTGAATCTTGCGGATACCCTGGGTATCCTTCCATTAAAGCGAATTTTTTGATGTTATAATCCCGGTCGCGCCAGACTAAGAGCGTTACTTGATTATAGGCTCCGAGTGTGGATGCTGTATTTGGTATCCGCAATCTGATTTCTTCGGCGTAGCCTATGTCTGCATTTTTATCTATAACCGGTATTCCCAGTTTTCTAGTCAGGACGCTCCACAGTCCGGTGTGATTAATGGTACGACACTTGTCGTTAGGGCCTGGGTCTATGGGTCTTTTAAGGACATGCTTATCTATGTAGGCTATCTGTTTCGGTAAGTGTATAACAGTCAAGGCCTCGGTTATTTTGGCTCTAATGGCTTCTACCGCTATAACTACTTCGGGAGCGGCATTTTGCGCTTCTATTTTTGATCCTGCTCTCCTGAGCTCTGCGTCAAATTCCGCCAGAATTTCTGACGTTTCTTTGACCGCAATTGCTGCAGGGGAGGAGTCCTCTCCTGTGATTTTTCGTTTCGGGCTTGTCAGGCCTGTAAATGTAGGAGGTTGTCCGCCATTTGGTGTCCCAGTATGTGGCCTTTCTGTAAGCATAGTAATTTTTTCAGCGTGTCATTATAGCATATAATATAAAATATGCAACCTTGGTGTTGTTGATACGAATGGGACGCGGTTGCGTTACTATAAAAGGGTTGCCTCTTAGAGGGGTAAGTGTTGAAGTTGTTGTTTTTTGGAAAAATTTATTGGACTTTTTTTCGCGAAACGTAGCTGACGATTGGGCCTACTATAAGGCCGGCGCCGGCTATGATCGTCATGTATAATCCAATTCCCGCTTTAATCATTATCGAATCTCCGATTTCGCTG
>JBDRNZ010000019.1:0-90463 GCA_043810515.1 Candidatus Peregrinibacteria bacterium | reverse complement strand
CATCATAAGCAAAGTCTGTCCGGCTATGTGATCAACCTTTTCAATGTCGCCTTTTCCTTTATATTGGGCTACCATTATCGTTCCGGCTATCGCAAGGCCGCCCGCCAGCGATATTAAAAGAAAAATAATCGGGAAGCTGAGGGAAACGGCTGCGACTGCTTCAGCGCCGAGACGTCCGACCCAGAACGTATCTATCAGCTGGTAAGCTGTCTGCAAAACATTCGCAAGGACTATCGGAATAGAAAGGGTGATGAGCGATTTTATTATCGGTCCTTTCGTGAGGTCTGGCAGAGCTCTATTTTTCATAGTGAATGAGTTTGTGCCTTAGAACATTATGTCCAGCCGTCCCGTATTTGTGTTTCCAAGATAGAAGTGGAAATTTAATGTCATGCCGATTTTCATGGCCGTAAAATCTCCGTTGTCGTTGCTGTCGATTCCGTAGCCAAGGTTTTCCATGGCGGATGAAATTTTTTCAATATCGTCATTTGTAACAAGCCGGCTGAATCTGTAAGCAATCCATCCGCTGGCATCCTCGTCCCATAATTTTATCTCATTATCGAATACATCCTTTAAAATTGGGGTTAATTCGTCATTTATTATTATCCCTTTTTCGCTTGTTGGTTCTATCTCCACGGTTTCGTCGTACTTCATTTGAGCCCGTGTTTTTGTGACGGGAGCGGTGCCGCCATTTTCGGTAAAACTATCCGTGACTTCCGCATTGCAAATTTGTGTTTCGTAGGTGGAAGTTTCTGAAGCGGTTGTGGTTACGCCATCTTTATTGCTTACCTGAATACTTCTGACAGTATTGTCCATTGGATACTCCACTACCAGTTCCGGTGAGCTTAAATCATCGGTAACAACGTAGACGCTGACATCACTTGATTCAGTATCGCTAAAATCTGCGATAAGATCATTGTTGTTCCCCAAATTCCCATTGGCGTCCAGTTTCATAATCATTGCTTCCGTGGGTTCCAGCCATGAACCGAGTGACTTGTATTTGAGTCCGGTGTGCCAGGTTCCGGTTATCGCGTAGCCGGAATCGAAAGTCGGGATTATGTCGTAGCCGGCCAAGTCTTTTGTTCCACCGATCATTTTTCCCCATTGATAATTAAAATTTTTGTCCAGTTTTACCAATACAATATTTTTGTTCGTTAGTCCGAGTTGCCAAGATTCGATCTCCGCCGAGATCTCTTCCAAAGCTTGTTTTGACTCAGGTGTTTCGGGGCTCATAATTGGGTATTTTTCATAGTAGTCTGCCATCATTTGATCGTATACTTCCCCTTGAGCGTACACGTCTGCATTTGCATATCCGGTTAGGAAATTGTTTCCCATGATGATATATCCTCCGTCCGAAGTTTTTTTCATCACTGAGTCTTCGAGGAATTTTTTTATCTTGATGTTTCTTGCCCACTGCAATTTGCCTTCGGAATCTACTTTGACGCCTACAAAGGTTGATTGTCCAAAGGCATTTGCTATTCCCTTGTTGATTTCTGCAGTTGATATAGCTGAGAAATAACTCCCAAGGGCGATATATCCGCCATCCGAAGTTTGTGTCGCTGTCATGAAATCCCCAAATGCCAGATGTAATTTATTAGGTGTTCCTACTGTGAAACTTTGTTCGTCGGGGTTCATTATTAGATTTGGAATTTCAATTGGTAAATTTTCCAGTCCGGTCGCCCACTTGAATTCTCCATCTTTGTCTAATTTGACCAGAGCGGGAACTTTCTGATCATTTTCTTCTACAAGTTTGATATTGGCAATCATGATATAGCCGCTATCCGAAGTTTTTTCTACTGATCTGACCATATTTTCATTGCCCTCGATTTTTTTAAGCCAATTGGTTTCACCGTCAGTGGAAAAATTTCCGAGAAACAGAGTGTGCATCACATCGGCTACGTCTGGTTGTCCCGTCAGGACTCCCGTTGCTCCGGACATCACAAATCCGCCATTTTCCGTAGGCGCGAGTTTAGCCGGGGTGTCTATACTTTGCTGGCTTACTGTTCTTGACCAGATTTGGTTTCCACTACTATCAATTTTTATTACAAAATTATCTCCCTGTCCTTCAAGTTCTCCCTGTTCCTCATCTGTTCTAAATTCGCCGCTGACCTCTCCGGTCGCGATATAATTCCCGTCTGTCAACTGAGTGATTGCATAGCCCTCTGAACTGCAATTATGAAACATTTTGCTCCACTGTTTACTACCATTGCTGTCTGCTTTGATCCAAAACATGCTATAACCACATAGTTCTGCCGGAGTCCAAGTGTTCCCTGTTATGGCATATCCGCCATCCGAAGTCTGCACTATCCCGAAAGAATCAGCATTTTCCTTGAGGCGGTATGATTTTACAAATGTGGTTGCCTGTATGGTTTTTGGATTGCCCGTGAAGAAATTTGTTGAACTTTTATCCGTAACATTTTCTTTCAGTCTATAAATTATTTCAGCCATATCTCCGCGCGAAATATTTTTTGAAATAGAACAGATACTGCGCGGGATCGCTTTCAATTCTTCCAATTTTTCTACAAACGGTTGGTACCAAAGATCTTTTGAATAGGTTTCGTAGCCAAAAGCGTTCACGATGATTTTTGAGGTCTCGGCAAAATTTATATAATTCGCGGGTTTAAAAGATCCATCGGAGTAGCCATCTATAATTCCATTGTTTGAAGCCGTGCAAATGTATGGATAAAACCAGTCATCTGAGGATATATCGGAAAAAGTTTTGACCGGCGCGCATCCTGAAATTTGGTCTTCCGTGAAAATTGCGCTGATAATAATTTTAACGAATTCGGCACGATTGATCTGATTATCCGGTTTGTAAGTGCCGTCCGAGTATCCTTTTACAATGCCTTGTGATTGCACGAAATTTACGGCATCGCGAAAAGGACTGTTCGAATTTATATCCGAAAATCCTGTTTCTGTGTCCGTATCTGTGGAGAAAACGCTGTTCAGGTAAGTTTTTGTGTCGGGAAGATGTAATAAAAATGCGGCTATGGAAATTCCTGCGATTGCGATTATTGGAATATAAAATTTTCTATGCATAAGGAGAGGGGTAACGTTTTAACGGCTAATTTTTAAGGAGTTTTATCGGTTTGGCATTCTTCTTCTGTAAATCGCTACTATTGAAAAGAGCGCCGCGAGGGTGGCGATGAAGAAAATGATTGGTAAAATAGTGGGGGAGGTGGGCCATGAATAAAGTTTTGCGAGGTCGTAATAGACGTAAATGCCAAAGGTAATCGTGAAGCCCAGCATGTACGGCTGTTTTTTGAATGCGCATGCCAGTGCGATTACTGCGATAAGGCCTTCTATAACGATGGAAACGATCTGGAGAGTCTGCATATTTTTTTTGTTAATTTCTTATATATTACCCATTGCGGGTGGTTTGTGGTAGATTAATTTTAAATTTTAACCTCTTTTTTATGGAATTCTCGTTTTCCGTCATCGGTCTTGCTTTGATAGTTGCTGCATGGACGGTGCAGGTCGTTTATACTTTAGTGCGTGGGCGAAAAATGAATGTGTTTTTTGCTTTGCTGCAATTTATTGGTATAGGTTTTTTGGTTGCAGACAGCTATACGGCCGGTTTGATGAATACTGTCGCTTATCTTAATGTAGCGGCGGCTGTGATGGCTTTGGCGATGGTTGTTTTAGTTTTGCTAAAAAGGTAGGTTTTATCCGATGAATCCCTCTACCTGATGTTTCCAGAGGTTTGCGTAAACTCCTTTTTTGCGCAGAAGCGAGCGGTGAGTGCCGTCTTCTTTTACTTTGCCTTTTTCAAGAACGACGATGCGGTCCATTGCGCGCAGAGTTGAAAGTCTGTGCGCAATTACTATGACGGTTTTTCCCTGCATAAGTTTGGAAAGGGCTTTTTGAACCATCACTTCGCTTTTGCTGTCGAGCGCGCTTGTGGCCTCATCAAGCAGGAGGATGGGGGAGGATTTCAAAAAAGCTCTCGCGATCGCGATTCTTTGTCTTTGTCCTCCGGAAAGTTTTACGCCCCTTTCTCCGACGTAAGTGCCGTAGCCTTTCGGAGAAGACATTATAAATTCATGTGCCTGGGCTTTTTTTGCGGCTAAAATAACGGCTTTGTCCGAAGCGTTTAATTTTCCATATTTTATGTTGTCCTTAATTGTTCTGTGGAACAAAGAGGTGTCCTGTGGTACGAAAGCTATCTTTTTTCTCAGACTTTTTCTCGTGATATTGCTTATGTTGTTTCCGTCAAGACTGATCGTTCCTTTTTCAACGTCGTGGTTTCTAAGCAGTAGATTTGCCAGCGTGGTTTTTCCTGCGCCGCTTACTCCCACCAATCCTACCTTCTGGCCGGACGGAATTTTTAATGTAAAATTATCGAATATCGGTTTGTTGTCAAAACGAAAAAATATATTTTTAAAACTAATGTTGCCTTCGGCGTTCTTTAAAATTTTTGCTTCCGGCTTGTCTTTAATTTCATAAGGAACTATTAATTCACGTAGGCCTTCATCAATTTGGCTGTAATCATCTATTGTGTCGGTCATTTTGTGTCCTATAAAAAAGAGGGAATACGTCAGTCCGAGTGTCATTGAAATAACAAGAACCAGGCTTCCGATACTTGTCAGCGAATTTTGAACCAAATAAATCGTGATACTTATCATTCCAAAAATAAAAATCATAAGAAGTGCGCCATTTATAAGCAAAATCCACTCGGAAGCCATCCAGCTTTTCAGGTGACGGTTTTGGCGGTCCCTGATAAAAAAATCAATGTAATTTTTTTCATAATGTTGATAGGCGTTAGCCTGGACGGTCGAAATATTGCTGACCGTATCTATCATTTTACCCTTCATTATGGAATTCGAGTTTGCGTTTGCGTAGGAAAGATGCTGTTTTTTCTTTACCATATAGTAATTTATGCCCAAAAAAATCACTGCCCATACGCTTAACATAATTCCTAATCTGTAATTGATGGACGTGACTATGACGGTGTCTATCACCAATCCCAAAAACAGGGGATAGAACTGCCAGAGGAAGTTCGAAATCATGCTGTTTATTCCCTGGGTGGCGTGTCCGATTTTGTTTACGAGCGAACCTGCGAATTTGCTTTTGAAGTAGTTATGGCTGTGTTCTATCAGGTATTTGAAAAGTTCTCTTGAGGAATGAGCTTCGCTTTTTGTGATAAGGCGCATGCCTGAAAATCCGCTTAATCTCCAAATTCCTTCGATTACAAAGAAACTTATTGGTAGGCTGATGGTCCAAAACCATAATTTGCTTAAGTGCGGGCCGGTAAAATCATTGTCAATAGCCGATGTTGCGGCATTGGTTAATTCTCTTATTATAAGCAAGAATCCGCCTTCCAGAATTGCTGCTATTGTTACCGCGAGCATGGCGAATATTGCCCATTTTCGGCTTTTTTTTGCGATAAACCATATGAATTTCCATGGTTTTTTGGGAATTTTCATGGCGTTTTATATTAACGTGCTGTATATTATGCCATATAAATTTATTCATGGCAAATGCTGATGAGTCGGATATGCTGTTGACATTTTTGATATCGGTGTGTATAGTCGCGTGGTAAGTTCTCCGTAAGATTCTGCCTTGTAGTATAGCGTTTCAGTTGCGCGCAAGATAAAGCTCTCACAGGTGTAAGTCGGAAGGATGGCTTACAGCTAATTATTTACCCAAGTTTGTATGGCGAAGAAATTGTATGTAGGGAATCTGCCCTACAGCGCAACGGATGAGTCACTGCGCACAACCTTTGAGGAGTGTGGAGCAGTTGAATCAGCTTCCGTTATCACTGACCGAGTTTCCGGTCGTTCTAAAGGTTTCGGATTTGTTGAAATGTCTACCGATGAGGAGGCAGCAGCAGCAATCGAAAAATGGAACGGACAGGAAATGGATGGCAGAAAACTGGTCGTCAACGAAGCACGTCCAATGGAGGAACGTCCTCCACGAAGAGGTGGTTTCGGTGGCGGTGGAAGTCGCGGCGGAGATCGCTGGTAAGACTTCGATCAGAAGAAATAAAAATGAGAACAGCGTCGCGCGCACGGCGCTGTTTTTTTGTGGTTTTTGCGAAGAAATCAAAAAATGATCCTGCCGATGAAAAACGAAAACAGATTCAGAATTATCGAAACGGCTAAAGCGTTATATATTTTTAATCTGAGAAGCGCGAAATATATCAGCGCTTCTACTATTATTACGCTTATTTCTCCGTACCAAATGTAAAATCTGACGTCGATGTATCGTGGCAGGATGAACCAAAGGTAGGGAAGTGTCAGTGCGGAGGCAAGAAATGTGATTCCGATTATTCGCGGCCAGGGATTTTTTCTTAAATCTTTAAGAATCAATGTTAAGGTCGCCATGCCTGCTCCCTCAAGAAAGCATGTCAGTACGAGCGATATTAGGAAGCGTGTTTCGTAAGTCATAATTTAATAAATCCAGTCCAGAGATGGGATTACGGAGTATCTGTCGGTTATGTTTTCTCTGAGGCGATAGATCATTTCGGCCATTTCGCCGCGGGTGATGTTGTAGGAGTAGCCTTTGACGCTTACGGGGATTGCGCTTTCGTCCTCAATTACATTTACGAAAGGCGCATACCACTCTGAGCCGGGTACGTTTTGGGTTTCGAAGTTAAAACTGTTGACCAGGATTTTTGCGGCTTCCGCGAAATTTATGTTTCCTTCAGGTTTGAAACTGCCGTCCGGATAGCCGTCTATGATGCTGTTTTTGCTGGCTGTGCAGACGTATTTTGAAAACCATTCGCCTGAGGGGACGTCGCTGAATGTTTTGCCTGACGTGCAGGAATTTATTTCGCTGTCGCTGAAAACGGATTCGATCAGAATTTTTGTGAATTCCGCGCGGTTTATTTTGCTGGAGGGGCGGTACGTGCCGTCGCTGTATCCATTCACAATTCCTTCATCTTTTACATAAGCTATCGCGTCAAAATATGAATTTTCTATGTCCACATCCGAAAAACCCGCGGTTTTGTTTGAGTCATTTACAAGATCGACGCTGAGTTCACACATTCTTTCGAGAGCGTAGCCGTTATTATCAACTAACAATTCGGATTCCGGAACGACCTCCTTATAATTTTCGCAATCAGAATATGAACCACCCTGGTCTATGCAGGTGTCATATTCACCAGTGAGCCTATAATAGTTTTCTCCGGTGTATATGTCGTACTGGGAAATGTATTCGCAGGTCGGAACCGGTGTGCTTGCAAATTTTTCAAGAAAATACTCTCCGTCCTGAGTATTAGCTGTCAGGTTGCAATAATCAAGGTTGCGGTAATTCAAGTAGTACGGTTCATAAATAGTACATCCGTATTCCGGGCAGCTTGCGGAATAAGAGTAAACGACTTCAGGAGTGTATGTGCCCGGTTCTTTTTCTTCCCATGAGTCGAAAGAGTATGTGTATCCATAACAGTCAATGGTGTATTCAACGTTGCTATTGTATGGCACGTTTTCGATTGAGAAATAGACATTGGTGCCAGTGGGGGATACCATGTCTGCATTAGCCGAAAGAGCTACTGTCAAAAGCGCCGTTATTGTCAGTGCAAGACGGGCGAGGTTTTTCATAGGATTTTGATTAGGGGTTTTGCTTTGTTTATTTTCTATCATGTGGACTTTTTTGTCCAGATTTATAATAATGGAGAAAGTATATTTTTAATGAATTCCTATGAACAAGAAAGCTTTTATCGTGGCCGCTGTGGTTTTTGCATGTACTTTAAGTGCGTGCGCCAAAGACGTACGTGATGATGTTAAAGGAAATATTGTTTTGAAGGATGGTTTTAGTATTGAAGTTCCTGAAGGCTGGACGGAAACTGATGCGCCGATGGGAACTGTGATGATGGCTGTTGATACTTCTTCTGTTCCCAGTGATGAAAGAGCAAGGGAGATAAATTTTCAGAACTATTTTAATGTTTCGATGAATTCAAAAGAAGGTTTGGGCGATGAAGGATTGCAAAAGGTGTTAAAGGATCAGCTTGTTCAGACAATGCCGGGCGTTGAATTTTTCAGTGAAAAAACTTTTCAGGTGAATACCAACGATGCTTATTCTTTTGAGATAACTGTAAGGCAAAACGAGATTGATTTTAGGATACTGATGGTAATGGTGAATGGCAAAGAAAATGATGTTTGGATGATGTCATTTAATACAGTCGCGGCTGACTGGGACAGGGATGTGCCTGTTTTTCAGAGCGTAGTCGACAGTTTTTTGGTGCGCTGATTTTATCTCGGATATTTGTCGGATCTCTCAAATATTTGTTTTTGAAGTGGTAATTTACTATAATTATCTGGCGAATAATCTTAATCTTCATTTCTATGACTAAAAAGTTCAAAGGGGCCATTGTTGCCTTGGTTGTTATCGTTGTGGGAGGTGCAGCTGTCTGGCTGACTAACAGCTACTGGTATAAAGGAGATATTGGTTCTTATCAGATGGGCAGGGATTATAGTGGAACTGTTGCGATGGATAGCGAGGAGGGAGCTTATTACATGCCGAGCGCGGCGCCGATGATGAGCGATAAAAGTTTTGCAATGTCGGAAGAGTCGTATTCCGCGAATAATTCGGATGGTTCAGCAGAAAGTGTTTCAGAGCGTCTTATTATAAAAACAGGTCAGGTTTCGATGGTCGTGGATGATGTTCGCGCGGCCGTGAAGGCCGTGAGCGACTATGCGGTTTCAAAAGGAGGTTTTGTTGTAAGCAGCAGTATCAGCAAAGAGGATATTGCTTTGTATGGGGAAGTTACGGTGAGAATTCCCGCCGAAATTTTTGATGAAGGAATTCAGGAGGTGAAAGGAATGGGTGAGGTGGAAAGCGAAATGACCTGGGGCCAGGATGTTACCGAGGAATATGTTGATCTTGGTGCGCGGCTTGAAAATCTGAGGGCCACGGAGTCGCAGTTTCTGGAAATCATGAAGAAGGCTACTGATGTTGAGGATATTCTTGCTGTGCAGAGAGAGCTTACGTGGGTGAGGCAGGATATCGAGTCTATTGAGGGTCGCATGAAATATCTTAGCGAAAGTGCCGATCTCTCGACGCTAAGCGTTTATCTGTCTACCGATCCGAGTGTTTTGCCGGTTGTGGATCAGGAGGAGACATGGAAGCCTTTTGCTGTGCTGAAAAATGCGCTCAGATCTCTTCTGGATTTTGGAAAAAGTCTTGTGAACGGTTTGATCTGGGTGGTTATTTATATTCCGGCGATCGCGGTTGTGCTTGTTGTTTTATGGGTTGTGTACCGTGTCGGAAGGAGAATCTTTAAAGGGAAAAAGAAGAAGAAATAAATTTAAGGCGTAAGTCTTTTTATTGTTCTTGGGAATGGAATGGTTTCGCGGATGTGTTTGCGTCCGCAGATCCAGCCTGTGATTCTTTCCAGACCAAATCCGAATCCGCTGTGCGGGACTGAGCCGTATTTTCTTAAATCCAGATACCACTGGAAAGGTTTTACCGGAAGTTTGTGTTCCTCGATTCTTTTCAAGAGAATGTCGTAGTTGTCCTCGCGCTGTGATCCGCCGCTTATTTCGCCGTATCCTTCCGGCGCGAGCAGGTCCGCGCAAAGTGCAAAATTCGGATTCTCCGGGTCGCGCTTCATATAAAAAGCTTTTACTTCTGCCGGGTATTTTTCAACAAAAATCGGTTTGTCGTATTTTTGCGTGAGCATTGTTTCGTCGTCTCCGCCAAGATCAGAACTTTCCTGTATTTGTGAACCCATTTCGCGCAATTCTTTCACGACTTCCGTGTGTGTTTTTCGCAGAAAAGGTGATTTGATTTTTTTGAGAGGCTCAACGTCGCGTTCGAGAGTCTCAAGGTCGTTCATGTTTTTTTCCAGAACTTTCTCGACAATATAAACAATGAGTCCTTCCTGAATTTTCATATTCTCTTCGTGTTCAACAAAAGCCGCTTCCGCATCCATCATCCAGAATTCCGTCAGATGCCGGCGCGTTTTTGATTTCTCGGCGCGAAAAACCGGCCCGAAATCAAAACATCTTCCCACCGAGAAAATCGCGGCTTCGAGATAGAGCTGTCCGGACTGCGACAAGTACGCTTTCCCTTCATCGAAATAGTCCATTTCAAAAAGCTCAGTCGTGCCTTCGCAGGCGTTTGGAGTCAGAATCGGCGAGTCGATTTTTATGAATCCCTCGCGATTCAGATATTCGTAAATGCTGTTTATGATAGTGTTGCGGACGTTTTGGATTGCTCTCTGTTTCGGGGAGCGCAGCCAGAGATGCCTGTTATCGAGGAGGAATGACGGGCCGTGCTCTTTTTTTGAGATGGGGTATTCTTCCGTGACAATGTGGATGGGTTTGATGTTCGTGGTTTGTATTTCAAATACGTTTTCGAATTTCGGATGGGCGGTGACTTTTCCGGTCAGTTCGAGGGATGATTCCAGCGTGAGGGATGCGGCTTTTTCGAATATTTCCGGGGGGACATCATTCGCAAAAACTATAGCCTGAACTGTTCCCAAGCCGTCGCGAATTTGCAGGAAAAATATTTTTCCGCTTCCGCGCTTGTTGTACATCCAGCCTTTTATAGTTACTTCCTGTCCGACGTGGTCTTTGAGATCTTTTATAAAAATGTGTGGGGGCATTTTGTGAATTTTAAATGGCTTTTATATTAGCATGTGGGCCGGAAGGTTGTTAAGAGGAAGGTTGACAGATTTTGAGGGCGGGTTTTGATTTATCGCCGGCGATTAAAATTTTCTTAAAATCCAGCTGGAAAGCGTAGTGGTGTCGCTTCCGAAAAAGCGCTATGCGCGAGCGGGTGAAATACAGAAAAGCGGCTGAAAAGTCGGTGGAGTAAAATTCTCATGTGTTGTAAGATGGGAATGTTGGCTTGGCGCTTGACATTTTTCAGGTTCGTGGTAACGTGAAATACTTATTTTAGCTGATTATTATGAAATATTTCCAGGTGATTGTTCCACAGGGAGATGATCAGAAAAAGAAAGAGGGTATCTTCCAGGAGCTGCTTGTGAACCTGCAAAACACAGTCAAAAACGTGCCCATTTCCATGGAAATTTTGGGGTACGAGCAGTATACATATCTGTTTTTTGCGGTGCCGGACAGTGTTTATGAGACAATAGAAAGTCTGCTTTATTCCTCTTATCCGGACTGCGAGATCAAGGAAACTTCTGACTATGTTGACAGTTTTAAGCGCGGAGGCGGGATGGCTCTGCATGGCGTCAGGCTTAAATTGAAATGGGGTGATGTTTATCCGTTCAAAACTTATAGTGAATTTGAGGATGACAGTTTGAGCCGGCTTTTTTCGGTTATTTCAAAAATTGCTTCCGGCGAACAGGTGTGGGTGCAGATCGTGATCAATCCGAGAGACGAGAGCGCGATGCACCATTTGAAAAGAAGATTTTCTCTGCGATGGAACAGTTTTAAAAAAGTATTTAGCATAAGAGACCGGATGCGTGTGAAGGAGGAAAACAGTGTTATCATAGTCAGGCGCGCGAAGGCTATTGAGAAAGCAAAAACGCCGCCTTTTTCGTGTGTCATAAGGCTGGCCTATATCGCCGCGGACAGAGACAGTGCAAGACGGAAACTCGAGGCTGTTATAAATAGTTTTTACCAGTTCAACGATACCGATATCCAGGAATTCAAGCCGCTGAAAATGTCGGAAGGGGCTTTTCTTTCCGAATACAAAAACAGGAAACTTACCGGCGCATATATGATGAGTCCGAAGGAGCTCGCAACTCTTTATCATCTGCCGAATTCGGATTTTGTTCCGCATATCGTACATGTTCTCGCGAAAAAATCCGAGGCGCCGCAGGATCTGCCAAGAGAAGGCGAGAAGGACATAAGTCTTTTCGGAATCACAAATTATCATAACAACTTTGACAGATTCGGAATAAGACGAAACGACAGGCGAAGGCATCTTTATGTCGTGGGGAAGTCTGGTTCCGGAAAATCCAAACTGCTTGAGCTTCTTATAAAAGAGGATATGGAAAGCGGAAAGGGCGTAGGGGTTTTGGATCCGCACGGCGATCTTGTCGATAACGTGATGAGGTTTGTGCCTGCCAATCGGATGAAGGATGTGATTTATTTTGATCCGGCCGATACAGCTTTTCCGGTTTCCTTCAATCCGCTTGAAACGGTGGACGAGGAGTACAAAATGCAGATGACGATCGGTTTTATCCAGATTTTCAAACTGCTTTTTGGTTCGAACTGGACGGACAGGCTGGAGCATGTGCTGAGGTATACGGTTTTGGCGCTTCTGGACAGCCCGAATACGACGGTTCTTTCCATTCTCAAAATGCTGACGGATAAAAATTACCGGCAGAATATTGTTTCCAGGATTCAGGATAATGTGGTGAAGAATTTCTGGGTTTCGGAATTTGCGGGATGGAGCGAAAAGTTTGACGCGGAAGCGATAACGCCGCTTTTAAATAAAGTGGGGCAGTTTGTCGCGACAAATATGATTCGGAATATTATCGGCCAACCGGTAAGCAAATTTGACATCAGGGACGTGATGGACAATCAGAAAATTATTCTGATGAAAGTGTCGAAGGGGCTTTTGGGCGAGGAAAACAGCTCGCTGCTCGGGGCGATGATTATCACGAAACTTTATCAGGCCGCGCTGAGCCGCGCTAATATGCGTGAGGAGGACAGAAAGGATTTTTATTTCTATGTCGATGAGTTTCAGAATTTTGCGACGGACGCTTTTGCGGAAATTTTGTCGGAAGCCAGAAAGTACGGTCTGAATCTGACGATTGCGCATCAGTATATGGGGCAGGTCTCGGATGTTATCAAAAAGACGGTTTTTGGAAATATCGGATCGATTGTGAGTTTCAGGGTCGGTTCGGAGGATGCGGGAATTTTGGAGAATGAATACACTCCGGTATTTGCGGTGCGGGATATTATAAATCTTGGCGTGAGGGAATTTTACTGCAAAATGTCTGTTAACGGTGAAATCAGGGAGGCGTTTTCAGGTAGAACCATTGATGTTCCAAAAGTCACGGAAGATCATGTTTCTGAAATTATTGCTAATTCGAGGAAAAATTATTGTGAGCCGCGCGAGAAAGTTGAGGGAATGCTTGCGAAATGGGATGAGGCTGGTGAATTTGAAGGAGTCGGGCCCGGCGAGGCCGCTGTATTTGAGGAGCCTATTATTTAGTTTTGCGGTCGCCAAGGAATGGTGTATATTTGGTGGCGGTATTTTTAAATAAAATTATGCCGAAAAACATCAAAACAAACAGGCCTACAAAGGCGAATTTAAAGGCAAAATTTGGGGATGCTCTTATTATAGATAAACTTCCGGGTTATTTTCTTATCCTGTGTCTCGGAGCAGCTTTTGCTTTTCTTCTTTATATATTATGGCCTTTTATCACTGTTATTTTTCTGGCGGCGGTTTTAACGGTCGCTTTTTATTCCGTATATAAATTTATTCTCAGAATTTTCAGAGGATGGATGAGACTGTCGTCACTGGTTTCGTGTATTTTGGTTGTTTTGCTTGTTATAGTTCCTCTTGGTATTTTTGTTGTGTTGCTTGCCGGTGAGGCGTACAGCACGTATCTGGCGATAAAGGAGAAAATCGATTCCGGTGTTTTTGACAAATTTTTTCAATGGAACGATGGTGGATTTTTCTATGAACTTAAAAAGAGAATTGATCCTGTTATTGATCTCAACAGTATTGATTTTAAGAAGTCAATTATTGATGTGGCGCAGGGACTCAGTACCTTTCTTGTTTCGCAGACAGCTGTTCTTGTTAAGGAGATTTCGAGTATTGTAATGAAGCTTGTTATAATGGTTTTTGCGATGTTTTATTTCTTTAAGGACGGGCGGAAAATTGTTGATAAGATTGGAAGCCTTAGTCCTTTGCCGACTGTGTACGAAGTGGAACTTTTCAAAAAGATAGGGACGATGGTGAAGGCTGTCGTGCTTGGCGTGTTTTTGACATCAATTGTCCAGGGTATTGTTGGCGGTATAGGTTTTGCGATTGCCGGAGTTTCCAATCCTGTTTTCTGGGGAACCGCAATTGCCTTTTTCTCGCTGGTACCGGTTGTCGGGACGGCTCTTATATGGGTGCCTGCGGCTATAATTCTTGCTGTTCTTGGAGATTACGGTTCAGCTTTATTTGTTTTCCTGTGGGGTCTTCTGGTCGTCGGGTCGATTGATAATTTTATCAGGCCTTATCTTATCGGCGGAAAGGCGCGTACTTATCCTCTTATGACTCTTTTGGTGGTTTTGGGTGGAGTTCTTACGATGGGTCTTAAGGGGGTTGTTATCGGGCCTCTTGTCTTGATGATTCTTATGTCATTTCTTCATATTTACGAATCCGAATACGGAAAGGTTTTAAAAAAATAACTTTTAAATTATGGCTGCCAAAAAAAACATGAAAAAGTTCGTGAAAGAGCTTTCGAAAAATAAACATCATACGACTTTTCTGTTTTTGCTTGTGCTCGTATGCAGTATTAGTTTGTATGCGATTTTTTCTTATGTCGGTTCCACAAACGATCATCTGAATAATATTTATGCATCGGTTGTAAGCGGGGAAACCGATCCAATGGACGCTTATTCCGGCACGTATTCCGAGCCTTACCAGGATGAAAGTATATTTGCGGATCTTTTTCCGGACGTTGGAAGGGATCATGTTCATGCTGTGGCAATCGGCGCTTTGTATGAAGCCGGAATTATAAAAGGATATGATGACGGAACTTTCAGGCCGGACAATCTTATTAACAGAGCTGAATTGCTTACTATTATCACAAACGCTCTGGATTCGGATTTTTCCGATGGTGTCTATAGCAATTGTTTTTCCGATGTGCAGGATCAGTGGTTTGCGGTTTTTGTGTGTTACGCGAAAGACCAGGGATGGATCAGCGGATTTTCCGACGGTTCCTATAAGGCCCAATCTCCTGTTGTAAAAGCTGAGGCTTTGAAAATTGTTTTTAATGCCTTTGGTTACGAGCCGTGTGGTGTTGTTTCGGAAGAGCCTTTTTCCGATGTTGAAATAAACGCATGGTATGCGCCTTATGCGTGTGCTGCAAAAAGAGACGGAATTATTACGAGCAGGAGTACATTTGATGCCTCGTATGAAATTAACAGGGCCGAATATGCCCAGATTATTTATAATGTCATGACGAAGCTGGGTCTGCTTTAGAAGAGTGAGCGCGTGACTTGCCGTATAAGTGGATTAGCGGAATTATCAGCATAATCGCGAGGGCGGTTATGGTTGTTTCCCATGTTATTAGGTTGGATGTGCTGGAAGTGGGCGAGGGTTTTTTGGAATCTGAAGGTTTTAATTTTTCAATTCTGTCCGTGAATTCACTGTTGATTTTTGGGAGGGCGTTTATCTGTATTTTTGCGGTGTCCGACAGGCCGAGTGGATCTTTTACCGTCAAAGATATTTCATAATTGCCTGAATTGCCAAATTTATATGATGACGGATTTTTCTTCTCGACGATTTTGTTGTCCGGAAATGTCCATTTGTAACTCAGGCTGTCGCCGTCGGGATCGTATGACTGTGAACCGTCAAGATTTATTGAGGCGGGAACCTCAAATTCCAGATTTCCTTTTTGAATTTTTATTTCCGCATGCGGCGGTGAGTTTTTTATTTTGTTTTCCTCTCCCTGGGTCGGGTGGTTGAAGATCTGCCAGGATGCCGCTTCGTTTGGGTTTAGGGTTTTTGCTATTGATTGTCCTTTTTTTACTGTGTCGCTGTCGATACATTCTCCGATCCAGAATGAACCGGAGAGAAGTTCTTCCATATCTTTTTGTTCCTGATCAGTGGGGGAGTCGTTTTTCCAACAAACCGTGTCCATGATTCCCGATGTTGTTTCTATTGTTATCTGTTCGGTAGTTCCCGTGAGTCCTGATGATGTGGAATAGATGTGAAGTACGGAGTTTTGCGATTCTGTGTGCGCTGACGAAGATTTGAAATGTATGAGAATATATTTTTCGTTTTTAATCAGGCCGGGCGGGATCTCGGCTATTAATTTGTCATCCTTTATTTTTATGGTTTCTGAGGGGGGAGAGATCACCGATATTTCTATCCAGTCGGATTTGCTGTCTTTGAAGTTTATTTCCGAGAATTTGAGCGGGGCGTAATTTGCGTTGGAAACTGCCGGAAATGCTTCAAAAAGTGCGATTATTATGAATAATATTAACTTTTTCATGAGATCTTGTGGTTTTTATATTTTGTCAAGCCGTATTGAAGCAGATTTTGATAAAAAAAACGTTAAATTTTCCTAAAAAATTTTTATTATGTGTTTGACTTTTACTTCTGATCAAGTACACTTCGAAATGTAAAATTATTAATAAGTAAGGCTTAAGTTTAAGGGTCGCAGTGAGAATTTAGATTGTTGTTTATTTGAAAATGGTACGCATTCGCTATAATCATAAATATAAGTTTCTGTAAGTATATTTTTATAGTAATAGAATAGAATTTTTGGATTATTCGAGTCGGGACTGCAAAAAAACCTTTAGCTTCAGGCCTGTGTGCTAACCTTTTTATTTATGTGGACACTGACATTTGTTATTGTAGTGATAGGTTTGGCTGCCGGTTCGGTTGGTGGCTATTATTATCGAAAAAAGCAGGTTGAAACCAAAAATAAGGATCTTGTTTCGAAGGCCGATCAGTTGCTTACTGATGCGAAAAACAAATCAAAGGAAATAGTGTATGAGGCGCGAAACGAAGCTTTTAAGCTGCAGGATGAAATAAAAAAAGATGAGCAGCGCAGGGAAGCGCAGTTTGGAGAAGTGGAAGAGCGCCTTATGAAGAAGGAGCAGTCGCTGGATAAGAAGAATGAAGAGGTTGATAAAGTCAGATCTGACCTTGACGTTAAGGTTGCTTCTGTAAAAAAACTTCGTGATGAAGTTGAGGAGATTTATAAATTTCAGTCGCAGCAGCTGGAGAAAGTTGCCGCTATGTCACGGGAGGAGGCGAAAGAAATTTTGCTTAAAAAAGTTGAAGAGGAGTCCAAAGAAGATATAGTTGCGCAGATAAAGAAGACCGAGCACGAGCTTAAAGAAAAGGCTGATGAAAAAGCGAGGTGGATTATTGCCGATGCCATTGCCAGGTGCGCTTCCGAAACAACGGCGGAATCAACCGCTACTATAGTCAATCTTCCAAATGATGAAATGAAGGGCCGTATTATAGGACGTGAAGGCCGAAATATAAATACCTTTGAACAAATTACCGGCGTTGACGTGATTGTAGATGATACTCCCGGTTCAATTGTCATATCAGGTTTTGATCTTGTAAGAAGATATATCGCGAAAGTGGCTTTGGAAAGACTTATTGAAGACGGACGAATTCATCCGGCGCGTATTGAGGAAACTGTGGAGAAAGTAAAGGACGAGGTTAATGTTCTTATAAAGGAGCTTGGAGAAAAGGCTGTTTTGGAGACAGGTGTTACGGGTCTTCATATAAATCTTGTGAAAATTCTTGGGCGGCTTAAATTTAGAGTTACTCATGGTCAGAATGCACTTAAGCATTCGATGGAGGTTTCGTTTCTTGCGGCGAATCTTGCTTCCGAGATTGGTGCCGATGAAAGTGTCTGCAAACGTGCCGGTCTGCTGCACGATATAGGAAAGGCTGTTGATCACGAAATTCCCGGGCCTCATGCCAAAATAGGGGCTGATATTGCCAGGAAGTTTGGTCTTTCAAAAGAGGTTGTTCATGCTATTGAAGCGCATCATGGTGATCCTGAGCCGGAAACTCTTGAAGCACAACTTGTCCAGGCTGCTAATTTAATTTCAAATGCGAGGCCTGGTGCAAACAGAGACAATCTCGATGCTTATATAAGACGGCTTAATGAGCTTGAAAATCTGTGTAGTTCGTTTGAAGGCGTGAATAAATCCTTCGCGATTCAGGCCGGAACCGAGGTCAGAATATTTGTGGATCCCGGCAAGGTGGATGATCTTGAATCTGTGAAACTTTCTCATAGTATTGCGAGGAAGATAGAGCATGATCTCCAGCATCCGGGGCCTGTAAAAGTGCATATTATACGGGAAACCCAGGCTGAAGAATTCGCAAAGTAAAATTATTGAAATTTCAATATTTTCTTAATCCCTCTTCCCATGAAAAAAATATTAACTGTTATGTCGGTTTTTCTGGTTTTCGGTGCGGTTGGCGCGAATAGTGTTTCGGCCACTGCTTTTACCGACGTAAGCGAAGGAATGCTTTTTTATAATTCCGTCGATTTTTTGAAGAATGAAGGAGTTGTAGTTGGCTACAGCGATGGCTCATTCGGCTATCAGTCCAATATTAACAGAGCCGAACTTCTTAAGATTGTCGTTGAGGCCAGATTTTTTGATGAAGGAACGGAAAGTCTTGAGCCTTACAGCACGCAATCCTGTTTTGGCGATGTAAAAGCAGGGGAGTGGTACACAAAATATATCTGCTACGCTAAGGAGATGCACTGGATTCAGGGCTACAGCGATGGTACTTTTAAGCCTGCTCAGAATATAAATTTTGTTGAGGCCATGAAGATTGTGCTGGAGGTTTTCGGCGTGGATTATCCTGCAGGTGATCCATGGTATAAAGGGCTTGTTCAAACAGCTTCCGCGCAAAATCTTATTCCTCTTACCGTTGATGATTTCGGGCTTGTTATTTCGAGGGCTGAAATGGCCGATATGATTACAAGGAAGATAAAAGCTGACAGAGGCGAGCTTGACTCGTTTCTGGGGGATCTTTCCGCTTATGCTGTTACTTATGAATCTATTGGTGCGAATACAAATGTTGCGGCTAACGTGACAGGTGTTAGCAATGGATCCGGTTCCGAAAATGCGACTAACTCGAATTCCCAGATTGTGGATAATAAATGTTCCGTTATTTATAATGTTATCGGTGGGGTGTATGAAGGTTTTGACTGTGGAGGAGGAGTACTTTATGACGATCTTGATTTCAGCATGAATTTCCAGTCTGTTTTTGCCGAAATGGTTTATGTTGTGAATGATGAGGCTATAAGGCGCGGCGACAAGTTTTATTTTGTTTTGAAGACGATGGGTGGTGACGTGGCTGTTTATAACAGAATCGTAAGTTACGATGTCGTAAAGGACGAGGTAAAAGTTCTTTATGCGGAGGAATCAATAGAAGGTAAGCTGCTTGTGCTTGTGGGAATTGATACGACGGATAATCTGTTCGTAACGTACTGGCAGTCTGTGGATTTTGTACCGCCGGTCTGCTGGTCGCCATGGGTTGATGAAAGTCTGGTTTCTGTTGGCTTGAGCGGGGGAAGTTCGCTTGCTTCGTATACCGTTCCGCAGTATAAGCATACGGAACAGCAAAATCTTGTTAATACCTGCTGGACAAGCTTATAGGTATTGACAGGTTGACTAGTTGTTCTAAAATATTCCGTGAGATTATTATTTAACTTCTTTAATTATGGCTAAAATAATTCCAACTGGTGATCATGTTGTTGTTGAACCTGTTAAGGAGGAAGTCAGCTCCTCGGGAATTATAATTCCCGATACGGCTTCAAAAGAAAAACCTATGAAAGGCAAGGTTATCGCGGCTGGTCCGGGAAAGCTTGACGATAATGGTAAAAGGCTTGAAATGGAGGTGGAAGTCGGAGACGTGGTGCTGTTTTCGAAATATGGTCCGACTGAGGTGAAAGTCGACGGTAAGGATGTTCTTATATTATCCGCATCCGATATATATGCGAAATTATCTTAATTATTAAATTTAATTAATTATTATGGCTAAACAGATTAGATTTGGAGACGATGCCCGACAAAGGCTGCTTGCTGGTATTGAAAAACTTGCAAAGGCGGTAAAAATGACTCTTGGACCAAAGGGTAGAAACGCGATTCTTGAGAAGAAATACGGCGGTCCTGTTGTCACGAATGACGGTGTTACCATTGCCAAAGAAATAGATCTTCCGGATCCGTATGAAAATATGGGTGTGCAGATGGTGAAAGAGGTTGCGACAAAGACGAATGATGTGGCTGGAGACGGTACCACGACCGCGACGCTCCTTGCGGAAGCTATTATAAAAGAAGGCCTGAGGAATCTTACCGCTGGCGCAAATCCGATGCGCCTGAAAGCTGGTATTGAAAAGGCTGTAAAGAAGGTTGCGGAGGCTTTGGCTGATATGGCTATTCAGGTTGGGGACAGTAAGGAAAAGATAGTTCAGGTTGCGACTATTTCCGCGCAGAATGAACAAGTTGGCGAGCTTATTGCAGATGTTATGGAGATGGTTGGAAATGATGGAGTTGTGCAGGTTGAGGAATCGCAGACTATGGGCCTTGAAAAAGAGGTAGTGGAAGGGATGCAGTTTGATAATGGTTACATTTCTGCATATTTTGTGACTGATCCTTCGAGAATGGAGGCTTCATATGAGGACGCAAAAATTCTTATTACTGATAAAAAAATTAGTTCGGTCCAGGATCTCTTGCCTTTGCTGGAAAAGGTTGCTCAGACCGGCAAGAAAGAGCTCGTTATTATTGCCGAGGATGTTGATGGTGAGGCACTTGCAACTTTGGTTTTGAATAAACTGAGAGGTATCTTTAATATTCTTGCGGTGAAGGCTCCGGCTTTTGGCGACAGGAGAAAAGAAATGCTGAAAGACATAGCCGTTTTGACCGGTGGAACCGTTGTAAGTGATGAGGTGGGCTTGAGCCTTGAAAGTGCCGATCTCGGTCATCTTGGCGAGGCCAGAAGAATTATCGCAGATAAGGATAAAACCACAATTGTTGAAGGACGCGGGGACAAGCATGAAATTGAAGATCGCGTGAAGGAATTAAAAGTTATGTTGTCAAAGACCACTTCGGATTTTGACAAGGAAAAATTGCAGGAAAGACTCGCGAAGCTGAGCGGCGGAGTTGGAATTATAAAGGTTGGGGCTGCAACTGAGATCGAGCTTAAGGAGAAGAAGCACAGAATCGAGGATGCTTTAAATGCAACGCGTGCGGCGGTGGAAGAGGGAATCGTGCCGGGTGGCGGTGTGGCTTTGATTATGACAATTGAAGCTTTGGAAGGCATGAAGACAGAAGATGCCGACGAAATGACAGGCATAAATATAATAAAGAGTGTTCTTACTGCTCCGCTTATGATGATTGCGGAAAATGCGGGAAAAGACGGAGCTGTTGTGCTTGATAAGGTTTTAAGTGCAAAAAAGGGTGTTGGTTATGATGCCGCAAAAGATAAATACGTGAATATGATTGAACAGGGGATTGTTGATCCGAAAATGGTTGTCAGAAGCGCCATTGAAAACGCGGCGAGTGTTGCTGCAATTTTCCTAACAATGGAGGGTGCCATTTCGGATATTCCTGAAGAGAAAAAGGATCATGCTTCCGATGCCGGTATGGCCGGAATGGGTGGCATGATGTAAGAAAGATTCTTTGATTTGGTTTAAAGATATGCTAATCTTGTGCTATGTTGAACGACGATAGTACAATCAATCTGCGAAAGAAAAAAGATGACGATGATGATGCCGAGTTTAAAATAGGCAGAGTTGAGGAGTCTGACGGAAAACTTCTTGGTAAAGTGGAAGTTGCTTCAATCAGTGAGTCCGAGGAGGCGGCGATGATACCTTACAGTAAGGTGAAGGTTAAATTTGATAAATTCGTGAACCTTGTTGCGACGCATGCTTATGAGGAAATTTTTGACAAGCACAATGATGATGATGTGATAATAAGTACCGATCTTCTGACGGATCTGGCTAATGCCCACGAAGAAAAGCAGGACAGAAAAATGCCTTTGATGTTTCTTATCGGGATTTTACTCGGAGTCGGTCTTACGTGGTTGCTATTAAAGATGTGAATTTATGGAGTGCAAAAAATTGAAATACAAAAGAGTTCTTCTGAAACTTTCCGGTGAAGTTTTTAGCGGAGGGAAGCAGTATGGAATTGACGGGAATGTTTTGTCCGCGATAGCGCGTGACGTTTTGAAGCTGCAGAAAATGGGATGTAAAATTGGAATTGTGATAGGTGGCGGGAATATATGGAGGTTCAGGGATTTTAAAGATACTAAGCTGGATCGTGTGACATCGGATACGATGGGAATGATGGCTACATGTATGAATGCGGTGGCTTTTGAGGCCGCTCTTAAGTCTATGGGCGCGGAGGTGCGTGCAGTGAGCGCTTTTCCGTGTGAAAAAGCTATGGAAAATTACATTCCAAAAAGAGCAAAACATCATCTTGATAAGGGGAGAATTGTTATTTTTGCAGGTGGAACTGGAAGTCCGTTTTTTACGACGGATTCGGCGGCTGCGCTGAGAGCTCTCGAGATGGATTGTGATGTTCTTCTAAAAGCTACGAAGGTGGATTATGTTTATGATAAAGATCCTATGAAATACAAAAATGCAAAAAAATATACGAAAATGAGTTATCGCGAGGTTATTGAAAAAAATCTTGGAGTGATGGATCTTACATGTGCCTCCTTATGCAATGAGGGAAAAATGACGATGCTTGTTTTCAATCTGAACAAAAAAGGAAGTATAGAGAAGGCTGTGACCGGAGAAAAAATCGGGACAATAATAAATTAATAAATTATAAATTAACAATTTTTGTATGAATGTGAATGATGTTATTTCCACCGCTACTAATGAGTTTAATAAAGTAACCGAGCACCTGAAAAGCGAATATGGCAGGCTTCAGATTGGGCGGGCAAGTGCTGCATTGGTAGAAAATATTCCGGTTGAAGTTTATGGAGCTTCACAGCCTCTTAAGGCTGTTGCCAGTATTTCAATTCCCGAATTCAGAACTATTCAGATACAGCCGTGGGACAAGAGCTTGCTTGGCTCTATCGAGAAGGCTATTGTCGGAGTTGGAACGGGACTTAATCCTGTAAGCGATGGTATTAATGTAAGAATAAATATTCCGCCGCTCACCGAAGAGCGCAGGCGCGAACTTACGAAGCATGTAAAAGAACTGGCCGAGCAGGCGCGTATATCTGTTCGGACCGCAAGACAGGATGCTCATAATCATTTTAAAAAACTGAAGGCCGATAATCAGATGACGGAAGATGACTTTTTTACTGCTGACAAGGATCTTCAGGCGAAAGTTGATGGTATCAATAAAAAGATAGACGAAATCGCGGAGGCGAAAGAAAAAGATGTTATGACGGTTTAATTATTCCTCTTATCCTTATATTCTTATGAAATATGTTCTTACAGCTATAGTTTTTATCGTGATTTTTTCTGTTGTAATTCTGCTTCATGAGCTGGGGCATTTTATTGCGGCGAAAAGGTCCGGTGTGAAAGTCGAGGAATTTGGGATAGGTCTGCCGCCCAGGATCTGGGGCAAAAAGAAAGGGGAAACAATATATTCCGTGAACTGGATTCCGTTTGGTGGGTTCGTGAGACTGCTGGGTGAAGCCGGTGACGGAAAAATTCTCAAAAACAAACGCAGTCTTGTTTCGCAGTCCATGAGGACGAGAGCGAAAATTGCGGTTAGTGGTGTTTTGATGAATTTTTTGCTGGCGTGGATTTTGCTGTCTGTTTGTTTTACTGCCGGAATGGAACCGCTTCTTGCTCCTGATGATATTCTTCCGGCTGTGGACAGTGGTGTTATTCAGCTTCAGGAAGGGTTGAAGATAAAGGAGGTTTCTGCCGGCGGATTTTTTGACAGTGTCGGTTTTGAAAATGACGACCTTATATATTCCATAAACGGCAAAACGGTCGATGATTATATTGTTTCTGAAATCTCATTGGATCCCGCGGCGATATATGATGTTTTGAGGGACGGAAGCTATTATACTTACGAGATTACCGAAGATCAGGTTCCGGAGAATTTTACGGAAATCGGACCGGGGGTGGAGTTTTATAATTTCGTGTCTTTTCCACGGGTGAAAATTTTTGACGTGAATAAAGCCAGCAAGTCCTATGCTGCGGGGCTGAGAGCCGGTGATTTTATAGTCACGATAAACGAAAATAATGTGTTTGGCGTTTCGGATTATGAAGATTTGACTCGCGGCGAGACGATTTTGAACTACGAAGTGTTCCGTGACGGAATGAGAGAGCCGGTGACCGTGGAGCTTGATCAGAGCAGGCGTATTATCGTTTCGGATGTTATGCCTGGAACTCCTGCCGAGAAGGTGGGTCTGATGGCGGGCGATGTCATTGTTTCCGTGAACGGCGCTTTTATTGATGACAGCCAGGAGCTTATAGACTTTGTCGAGGAGCATGCCGATGAGACTCTCGCTTATCTTATTGAACGAAATGGCGAAAGACTTTTTTATGAAATTGTTCCCGAGAACGGAAAAATCGGAGTGTATCTGTCGGAGCTTATAAATTATTCCGACGAGCAGAATATAACTCTCTATAACGTTGATCTTCTTTCGTCCATTCTGGAAATTAAGGATACGAAATATCCATGGTATGTTTCCATTTACAAATCTTTCGGAGAGGGTGTAAGGCTCACCGTGCTGACTGGTAAGATGATTGGCGGCTTTGTTTCCGGTCTTATAAGCAGGGGAGAAGTTCCTTCTACGGTTACTGGGCCGATTGGTATTGCCACTCTTACGTACGTTTTTGTAGGCGAGGGATTTATACCTGTTTTGCGTTTTGTCGCACTTTTGTCGCTGAGTCTTGCGGTTATAAACATTCTTCCGTTTCCGGCGCTTGATGGCGGAAGACTTCTTTTTGTTTTTGTTGAGCTTATTATTGGCAGAAGGATCAATGCAAAATGGGAAGCCATGATTCATGCTCTCGGATATGTGATAATTTTGTTTTTGATTTTGGCTGTTACTTATGGGGATATTATGAGGTTGATTGGAGGGTAGTTGACGAAAACTTCGACATGGTTTTTTTCAGGTTGCGCTGTTTGTCAAATTTGTATTATGGAATAATTGTGCTCTTGGCGAGATTGTTTTTTAACTAAAGAAATTTTCCATATATGGTGCTTTTTTGAATGAGGACTTCTATATGTAGTACGAGGTTTTTGAAGGGTTAAAACGCTTGTTTGGGGGGGATAAAATGGATAGTATGAATTCCGATGGTATTTTCTATGATTTTTTAAGAAATTTTTTCGGGCGAGAGTTTTGTATTATTTTTAAATTTTTCCATGACGCACAAAGATCTTTGGTTATCCGTACTTAAAAGAATAAAGCCAACAATCAAAAGATCGCATTTTCTGACCTGGTTTCAGAACAGTCTTATTGCTGACAGGAAGGGAAATATAATCGTTGCAGGATTTCCAACGGCTTTCAGCAGAGACTGGGTTGTTGCGAAATACAAGCTTAAGATTTTCCAGGCCCTAAGGGAACTGGATGAAAGCATTTCAGAGGTGGAATATGATGTTTGTCCGCGGCTTGCGGAAAAAGGGAATACGGACGGTGTCAACGTAAAAGGTCTTTTTTCAATTGAAGATGAGAAAAAAGTGAGAAAGGTGCGAAATATGAATGAGGTGACGGTTACCAAGGGTGGCGGGCATATTTCCAGCCAGATGCTTAATGATAAATATTGTCTGAATAATTTTGTGGTCGGAAACGAAAACAGACTTCCTCATGCGGCATGCAACGCTGTTTCCAATATGCCGGGCGGTATTTACAATCCTCTTTATATTTATGGAAATGTCGGGCTTGGAAAAACGCATCTTATGCAGGCTGTTGGAAACGAAATTTTGAAAAATTTTCCGGACAAAGTCGTGAAATATGTTACTGCCGAGCGTTTTGTGAGCGAAGTTGTTGATGCGATAAGCAGAAGACGCATGAAACAGTTCAAGGATTTGTACCGCAAGGTGGATTGTCTTCTTGTCGACGATATCCAGTTTTTCGCAAATAAGCATTCATCACAGCAGGAGTTTTTCCATACTTTTAATGAACTTTATGACAACAACAAGCAGGTTGTTATTACCAGTGACAGGCCGCCTTCCGAATTGGACGATCTTGGGGACAGGCTTAAAAGCAGGTTTGGAATGGGAATGGTTATTGTGCTTCTTTTTCCGGATTTCGAGACCAGACTGGCCATTCTCCAACAAAAGTGCCAGGAATTTGAAGTTATTATAGATCCGGAAGTTTTGCAGTTTATCGCGAATAATGTTCATCACAGCGTCCGCGAACTCGAAGGTGTTCTCAGACAGGCTGTGGCCGAAAGCCATCTCTCAAACAGAGTTGTTACGATACGTTCTGTTGCGGAAATTATAAAAAGATTGAATAAAGCGCAGGAAATAATCGGTTACGACTCTCTCGGCAAAGAGGGCGGTGTTGTTGTAAAAAAGGCGAGTGACGTTATGGGAATTGTGGCCGAGTATTATGGGATTAGCGTTGACGCTCTTATGGGAAATGACAGGCACAAGGAAATTATGCTTCCGCGCCAGATCTGTATGTATCTGATTAAAAACGAACTCGGGTTTTCATATGAAAGCATTGGCGTGAATTTTGGAGGCAGGAATCATACGACTGTAATGCACGCCTGTAATAAAACTGCCGGCAAACTTAAAAAAGACATAAGGCTTGTTCGCGATGTTAACGCGATAAAAAGAGAGATGGGCATGTGAAAAAGGCTTTTTTCTTTGTTTTGATTGTGGTTTAATAATGGCGGTTTTAAATGTTTTTTATGTATCACAGGCCGAGAAGCAGGTATTCCCGTCCCAGATCTGTCAATTATATAATGCCTTTTTTGATAATTATATGTGTCGGGGTTATTATTGTGCTTGTTTTTAATCTGTGGAAAGCGATTTTTCGGAACGAGGCTTCCGGAGACGCTTTTATGCATATTGTTTCCGGAAATGTTCAAATGAGAATGTGGAATACGGACAGTTATTTTGATCTGAGTTCGGATGCTCTTATTATGGAAGGCGACGAAATCAAAACCTCCGCGGATGCGAGAGTTATTGTTGAATTTTTTGATGGAACGATTATGCGTATGGATGGCGGTAGCGATGTTATTCTTCAGCAAACGAATGAAGATGCAAGCCGTCCCGAAATCGGACTTTTGCTGGTGGATGGAAAGCTCTGGTTTAATAAGCTTTACAAGGATACCGGAGATACTGTTTTGAATATAACTATGAATAACATTGTGGTGAAATCTTTCGTTGGAAGTATTTTTGAGGTTGAAAGTGATTTTGAGGAGGTGGTTAGGGTTTTGAAGGTTGGCGAAGTTGATGTGGATATTATGAATGAGGATAGTACGAAGGTTGTTGAGACCGAGAATGTCGGTTTAGGCCAGGAAATTGTGTTTACCGATGATGTTCTTGAAAAATACTGGCAATACAATAGCCCAAGCGTTCTTTCTCCTCTTTCGGATGAATTTAAAGCTACAGCCTGGTATTCATGGAATGACTCCGAGGACAAGTCTCCGACCCAGTTTAGCAAGGCTGCGATTTTGGGTCAGGAGGAGGAATTCGTTGAGGTTGCTCCGGAAATTATTGCTCCGGTGGACGATACTGTTTCTGTTCCTGAAACGGAAGATGTTGTGCCGGAGGGGGATTCTGCGACTGAACCATCTGATTCTACGACTGAACCTGTGGCAGAAACCGAGACTTCTTCGGTTGGGGCTGGCCAGCTGACGACTCCGACTATTTCTTCCGTCGCGGGTATTACAGAGGTAAATGACGATGGATATTATGTCGTTTCGTCGAAAGTTGCGACTTTAACCGGCAGCGTTTCGGGCGCGGATAAAGTTGTGGTAAGTGGTTATACACTGCAAAAATTTACTCCCGGCGATGGTACGTGGACTTATTATGCAAATGCTGATTATGGACTTATGGATCCGGGCGAGAATATTTATGAGATATACGCAATGGACAGTTCTGGAAATAAAAGTGCGACTCTGACTGTAAAAGTATTATATTCTCCGCCTGCTGCACAAAGTGCTCCTGCAGCTGAAGCGGAAACGCCGGTTGCTGATGAGCCGGTCGCGGATGAGGAAACGCCGGTCGCGGATGAATCTGCCGATGGAGTGTGATTAGAGGTACTTTTCGCGGTTTGAGTTATGCTCCTCGTTTGTTTTTGAGTAAATTATCTCGCCGGTGTCTTTTGTTGTGAGGTAAAACCAGTAATCGCTTTCTTTCGGGAAAAGAGCGGCCTCTATGCTTTCTTTGCTCGGATTTCCTATAGGGCCGGGAGGAAGGCCCTGAAATTTTCGTGTATTGTAAGGCGAATCTGTTTCAAGATCCTCCGCGGTAATTATTCTGTCTTCAGTTATGTAAAGAAGAGTGGCGTCTGCTCCCAGTGGCCAGTTGTTTTCGAGTCTTTTCCATAGAATTCCGGATACAATCTCTCTGTTTTCTTTTCCAAATACTTCATTTTCTATTACTGAAGCCATTGTTATTATTTCATGGATTGAATAAGTTGAAAGTTTGCTGTTTTGCGGTGTGGCGCCAATTTCGAGCCATTTTTTCTCGAAATTATCCAGTGCGAGATAAACGATGTCGTGTGGCTGGAAACTTTCGGAATCCAGAAAGTATGTGTCGGGATAAATGTATCCCTCAAGCGGGAGGTCGAGATTTTTAAGATCATCTTGATTCAGGAATGTCGTGTAATATTCCCAGCCGGAAAATTCTTTTACGGCAGACTTAAGGTCATCTTTGTTTATAAGTCCAAGATCCGCGAGTTTTTCTTCGATGTCTTTTATCGTGATGCCTTCCTGGATCGTGAGAACCGCTTCCGCCATGGATGGATCGCTTATCGTTTCAATAATCTGCGGAATTGTCATGGTTTTGTTGAGGGCAAACCGTCCATAAACTATGTTGCCATCCAGATCGTGGAGTCTTGAATATAGGGAAAAGGACAGAGAGCTTTTTATTAGGATGTTTTCTTTCAGCATTTTTCCTATTTCTTTCGCTGTCTGGCCTTTTTTTATCTGGAATGAAATTATAGTGCTGTCAGTGGGATCGACAGGTGTTTTTATGTAATGGTCATATCTCCAGTATCCGAGAAGCAGTAAGACTGCAATTACCGCGAGTCCGATTGTGAATTTTTTCTTTTTCATGGTTTTTATTATGCGCCCATGCCTGGAAATCCGCTGTCTCCCATTATGTCTTTCATAAGCTCGGCGCCTATCTGTTGTGATTTTTTAACGGCTTTATTGAAGCATTTTTCAAGATTTTTTTCGAGTTTGCCTTTGTCGGTCATCGCTTCGTCGCTTATTTTGATCTGTACAATTTCCTGTTCCCCGTTCAAAATTACAGTCACGCCTTCCGATTCCGATTCAACGTGGGTATTTTTAAGTTGTTTTTTTATCTGTCGCGCCTGTTTCTGCAATTTATAAAGGTCTTTTGCTTTATCGAACATAACTTTTAAGTTTAAGGGATACGGTAAGGATTTTAGCATAGTCGGGGGTGAGTGCAAAAATCTATTGCATGGGGGGTGCATTTCGTCTAGACTAACACGCGCAAATCATTCTTAAAGCAATATGGATACAGTAACTTTGGATGTTAAAAACAGGGATCTGAGCGTAAAAGCTTCCGATCTTCGCGGCAAAAGCATTCTGCCTATCGAGTATTACGGTAGAGGTGTTAAAAATAAATCTCTTCAGGCCGATTATCAGAGCTTTCGCAGAATTTATAAGTCTGCCGGCGGTAATACCATTATTAAACTGAAGCTGGATGGTGACGAGGAGGTTAATGCTCTTGTCCACGACGTTATGTATGATCCGGTTTCAGATAAAATTGTCCATGTTGACATGATTAACGTTAAAATGGATGAGGTTTTACATACCCAGGTTCCGCTGGCATTTACCGGGGTGGCTCCTGCGGTAAAGGAGCTTGCTGGTACGCTTATGACAAATATTACCGAGATTGACGTGAAATGTTTGCCGAAAGATCTTATTCATAAGATTGAAGTTAATGTTGATTCTCTTGTTGATTTTCATAGCTTTATAAGGGTGAAAGACCTTGTTGTCCCTGCTACTATTACTGTTTTGAATTCTCCGGAAGATGTAGTCGCGACAGTGGCTGCTCCTGCGAAGGAGGAGGAAGAGGTCAAGGCTCCTGCTGCGGGAGAAGGGGTTGAAGGAGCTGCGGTTGCTGAAGGCGGGGCTGAGGGTGAAGTCAAGGAAGGTGAGGCTGCAAAAGAGGAAAAACCCGAGGGCGAATCCAAATCCAAATAATGACAATTGCCTGTTGTGTTTTTCTCTTCGGTTTGTGATATAATTGGTGCCGATTAAGTTTTTTCTTATGAATAGGAGGATTTTATTTGTTCCAATGTTGATTGTGGCCGTTATGACTGGCTGTCTGAGGGGTTCCGAGGACGTGGCTTCCGTAACTTTTTTGGTGAATAACGGAATGGTTTCGCCGCCTTATTATGCTGAGACGAGTATCGTTTTGGTTCCTGATTACGACTCGAGGACTCTTTCCGTAAATTATTCTGTTTTGTATCCATATAGAAGTGAGGAAACCGACGCCGGGGATGTTGCGACGGATGGTGTTGTTGGAGGGGAATTTTTTGATCAGTTTGAAAATGTTTTGAATATTCTTGCGGCTCCGTCGATGAAGAATTTTGAGCCTGTTTCGGACGATGAAGATATAGTGGGTGCTGGTAGTTTTGTGGTAAGGCTTTTTGGTAGTGAAGAGAAAATTGGTGAATTTGATTTTACAGGGGCGGATGTGTCACAGGATGTTGATGGTTATGGTGTAGTGAGAGCTTTTTATGACGATCTTGTGCTTCTTTTTTCCCAGGAAATTTATTAAATAAATAAATATATAATTTTATTCCGTAATTTTTTCCAAACATGACTTATCCACTTGTACTTGTTGGTACCGCCGTGTTGTCTTTGATTGTAGCCTTTATTTTTTCGCTTCTGATAAAAAGGAAGCCTGAAGGTGACGAGAAGATGCGTGCCATAGCCGGATCCATTTATGCCGGAGCGATGGCTTTTTTGAAGCGCGAATATAGAGTTATTGCGATTTTTGTCGTAGTTCTCTTTGTTGTTTTGTTTATTTTTCTTGATAATCCCGACACGCCTGACGTGAATGAGGGGATGCTGACTGCTTTTTCGTTTGTTTACGGGGCGATAAGCAGTGTTCTTGCCGGTTTCTTTGGAATGAAAATAGCCACAAAAGCTAATGTCAGAACGGCGAATGCCGCAAGACAGAGTCTTGGAGGTGCGCTTGTTATCGCTTTCAGATCCGGTGCTGTTATGGGACTTTCGGTTGTCGGACTGGGGCTTCTCGGGCTGTCTTTACTATTTATTATTTATTTCAATCTATTGTCTCTACCTACAGGTGTGGTCCTGACGGTTATTACCGGTTTCGGACTGGGTGCCTCTTCTATTGCTCTTTTTGCCCGTGTGGGCGGAGGAATTTATACGAAAGCCGCCGATGTAGGCGCTGATCTTGTTGGTAAAGTAGAGGCTGGTATTCCAGAGGACGATCCCAGGAATCCTGCTGTGATTGCTGATAATGTGGGGGATAACGTGGGTGATGTTGCCGGAATGGGGGCTGATCTTTTTGAATCTTACGTGGGGAGCATAGTAGCCGCGATGATTCTTGGATTTTCCACATTCGGGATGAATGGTATTTACTTCCCGCTTATGCTTGCCGGAGTCGGAATTTTAGCATCGATCATAGGCGCTTTTCTTATACGTGTAGGAAAGAAGGGTAATATTCACGCAGCTCTCAAGAATGGCCTGTGGGCCGCTTCCGTGCTTGTTGTTATTGGCGGAATGTTTTTGGCAAGGCACTTCCTGGGCGATGAGTGGGTTGGAGTTTTTGTTGCGATGGTTTCGGGGCTTGTCGTGGGAATTATTATCGGACTTATAACGGAATATTATACATCTGCCCATTATAATCCGGTGAAAAAGCTTGCTGATGCTTCTCAAACCGGTTCCGCAACTAATATTATCCAGGGACTTGCACTTGGGTACAGGTCTACGGCGCTTCCGGTTTTATTTATATGTGTTGCCATATTTGTTGCTTACCGTTTCGCGGGTCTTTATGGAATTGCCATAAGCGCTGTCGGTATGCTTTCGACTCTTGGAATTTCTCTTGCTATTGATGCGTATGGTCCGGTTGCGGATAATGCTGGAGGGATCGCTGAGATGGCGGGGCTCGGGGCTGACGTGAGGAAAAGAACAGATCTTCTTGATTCTGCCGGAAATACTACTGCTGCAATTGGAAAAGGTTTTGCAATCGGATCCGCGGCTTTGACGGCGCTTGCTCTTTTTGCGGCTTATTCGGAAACAGCGGGATTGACTGTTATTGATATAAAGGAAACTACTGTTATTGTCGGACTTTTTATAGGTGCGATGCTTCCATTTGTTTTTTCAGCGATGACGATGTCTGCGGTGGGGCGTGCCGCTTTTGATATGATTGAGGAGGTCAGGAGGCAATTTAGGGAGATAAAAGGTTTAATGGAGGGGAAAGCTCAGGGTGACAGTGAAAAATGTGTTGATATTTCTACCCGGGCTGCGATACGTGAGATGATTGTTCCCGGACTGATGGCTGTTTTGGTTCCTATACTTGTAGGATTTTTTCTGGGAACGACGGCGCTTGGCGGACTTTTGGCAGGGGCGCTGATTTCCGGTGTTATGCTTGCTATTTCAATGGCAAATTCCGGTGGTGCGTGGGATAACGCGAAAAAATATATTGAAGGAGGGGAATATGGCGGAAAAGGATCCGACACGCATAAAGCTGCTGTTGTTGGTGACACGGTTGGAGATCCTTTCAAGGACACTTCAGGTCCAAGTATAAATATTCTTATAAAACTTATGACGATCGTTTCTCTTATATTTGCAGGAGTATTCACCGCTAACGGTATATTTTAATGAAAAACGTGCTTTTTTCGCATATAGGCGATGCTGTGAAAATTTTGAAACTGGATGAGGGGAAAATGCTTGAAGTTTCAGGCAAAAAAAACTCTACTCAGTGGGGGATTGTTATTTTGCTTGTGCCTCCGGTTATCAATCTTATTCTTGCGGCGCTGGCTTTTCCGTCTGGTTTTGGGGTTATTTTTTCAAGATTTTTGTTCTGGCCTATTTTTGTTCCGGTAATTTCGCTGGCCAGTGTTATTTTTTTCGTCAGTTTTATCGCGCAGAAATCTTTTGGAGGCAAAGGTGACAATATTGGATTTTTCAGAACGATGGCTTACAGTTCGCTTGTTTTGTGGATTTCCGTGATTCCTTTTTTGCTGTCTCTTTTTGGAATTATTGATGCCATGAGTGTCTATAATCTGGTTTCGATCGTAGCGCTGGCGTGGATGTTTGTTGTTGCTCATAAAATGCTCGTTTCCTATCATAAACTGAACAGGCACGATGTTGTTTTTGCTCTTATCGTGGGTATCGTGAGTTATTTTGTGGCGGCGGCTATATTCGGAAGAATTTTTGTTGGAAGGGCTTATAGATTGTTGTATTAAAAATGCCTCAAGATAAAGGAAAATTAGGGAAGAAAGAGGTCGGTGCGGAAGTCGCCGGCGGTAAGCATTCAAAAGAAAATATTCCGCATAAGCCGGACGAAATTGGTAAGCTTAAAAAAGAGGTCTCAAAGACGAAATCCAAGGATGAACGCGAGGGGCTTAAAAATGATGTGGGTGAGGATGGAAATAAAAACAGGACTGATGAATCCAGCGAGGTTGAGCCTATCAATCCTTTTGAGTCTGCGAAGGAAAGCGGAAGGAAAGTTATCGATGTTCCCGCTGAGGAGCACAAAGTTATAGAGTCTTCCCCGGTAACTCCTCCCGTCTCTTCAGTTGAAGAAGTAAAAGAAGACGTCTGGGACGTTCTCGGTCAGGCCGGTATTACGAAAAAGCGTATTGTTTATTTTTTGATTTTTCTCGTTCTCGCGGTTGTCGGTCTTTATTTTATTTTTGCGGGTAGTGGCGAGGAAAATGTTTTGTCGGGTGATGGTGTGACAGAAACGACTGGAGAAACAAGCGGCTCCGGGGAAAGTGTTTCTACCTCGTATGTTTTCGGTCTGGGATATGGAGGAGATATTGTAGGGGTTGATGCCGCTTTTGCGATTGGTTCGACGATTGGTTTTTTTGAATCAAAAATCGTTTATTTTAACGATGTTTTAAGAAGAATGAATAATATTTATAATACCGATGTTTATGCGCTGCTTGATGCGTCCGTTGATAGAAGGGCGGCTCTTGATTCATACGAAAAAGAAATTGCCGATACTATAACTGAGGCGGAATCGGTATATAGTGAAATAACGCTGGCTCTTGTGGATTTTGATACTAAATATGACGACGCGCAGGCCGAAGTTGGTATTTATGAGGGCGACTTTTTCACTTATTCCGCAAAATTTTATGGAAAAAATTCCTATGATTCTCTTGAACAATTTATATCTTTTGCGCAGACCTCGGTTAGAATAAAAGCTTATTACAATGCGTACAATCTTATCGGCCAGGAATATTCCATTTCTCTTGATCTTCTCCGGCCGCGTTATGAAGATATAGTTTCAAATGAAGAGGCCTTGATAAAAGGCATAAAAGTCTTTGATGTGCCTTCGTCGGATATAAATGCCATTATTCCAGTGCAAGAATAGCTTACTATTTTGGACTTCATATATTATAATATGAAGTCCAGTAAACGTTTTTTAAATGACAGAGGATCTGGTGAGAAAATTGCAGGATTATAATGAAGGCTTTGATGCCGAAAAATTGAATAAGGCTTTGAAATTTTTGAACGATGCCGATTTGCCGTTGGCATGGGACCGTGTAAAAATCATGATTCCTCTCAAGCCGGATGAAGATAGTATACTTGCTGTTTTATTGCGTGATGCTTATCTCGATTATAAGTCAGTTAGCGCGAAAGAGCTGAAAAATATTTTTGGACATGAGGTTTATAGTATTCTTTCGGGCGTTGAGAAACTAGAGGTTTTGAATTATAAAGAAGGGGATAGAGAGGCTCATCTTGAGATACTGAGGAAGACGTTTCTTGCGATAGCGAAGGATTTGAGAGTTATTTTTGTTAGTCTGGCCTGTCGTCTTGTGAAGCTCGGACATATGAAGTCCTTTTTTCGAACGAATGAGGAAAGGGTCTTTTTTTCAAGAGAAACTCTTGATATATATGTTCCGATTGCCGAGAGGCTTGGTATGTATAAAATAAAGAGCAGGCTTGAGGATACCGCTTTTAAATATTCAAATCCGGCTGAATATAAGAATATTTACGGACAGCTTACCGAGCTTAGGGGGAGCTGCAGTATTTCAATCGCGTTTATAAAGAAGCAGCTGGAGGATTTTTTGGAATCAAAAGGCATAGATGCCAAAGTGTTCGGGCGTATAAAAAACATTTATAGCATATACAGAAAACTTGAAAGAAAGGGGCTTAATTCAGTGAGTGAGCTGTATGATGTTTTTGCAATCAGAATTGTTCTGCCCGCAAAAACGGATAAGAGCGGGCATGAGGCTCTTGATCATTTATATGGAGCATTGGGGCTTATTCATGGAGAATGGAAGCCTATTTCCAAAAGATTTAAGGATTATCTTGCTGTTCCAAAGCCTAATGGTTACAGAAGTCTTCATACCGTTGTTCTTGGGCTTGGGCCGAAAAATAATGACCAGCCCGTCGAGATACAGGTTCGTGATGAAAATATGCATGCGGAGGCCGAGTACGGTATCGCTTCCCACTGGATTTATGATTCTTCCAGCAAAAAGTCACATAATGTGACTTCGCAGGCTGAATGGATTCGCGGACTTGAGCAGGTAAGGGGTAATTTTACTTCCGAGCGGGATGATCTCAAGGATATTGAGGTTGATGTTTTTAAAGACAGAATTTTCGTTCTGACTCCGCGCGGTAGTGTAAAAGATCTTCCACGTGGTGCTGTTCCAATAGATTTTGCTTATGCGGTTCATACCGATATTGGGAACAGATGCGTTATGGCGAAGGTCAACGGAAGTATTGTTCCACTGGATCATGAGCTTGTGAACGGAGATGTAGTGGAAATTATCACAAAAAAAGAATCGACTCCGAAACTGCAATGGCTTTCTGTTGTGAAAACAGGTTTTGCAAAAAGCAGGATAAAGACGTGGTTTAGCGCGCTTAATAAGGAAAATAATGTACGCGAGGGTAGGCGGCTTATAAATGCCCAGCTTTCTCGTATAGGCAAACCATCGATGGATCAGAATTATACTATTTTGAAAAAATATAACGGTGAGAGCCTCAGCCTTTCGCTCAGAGAAAGTCTTGTAGGTGAAGTTGGGCGCGGAAGCAAGCTTGCAAGCGATATCATCCGAAGTATTTATCCCTATAAGGATATGATTTCAGATGCGGCGATTTCCGCTTTGGCTGCCGAGCGAAAAAGGTCTGTGTCTTTGCGTAAATCTGTGCGTCTTGAAGATACTGTCATTGTTGGGGGAGCCGACGGTATGCCTGTAAAACTCGCATCCTGCTGTAATCCACAAAAAGGGGATGCCATAGTCGGGTATATTACAAGAGGCATAAGGGTGACAATTCATGCCGCTAAGTGCAAAATTCTTAATTCATTGGATGATGACAGAATTATTTTTGCCGAATGGCGGGATGCGAAAAAGGAAAAGGGGCCGAGATATGTTGTTGGTATCAAGGTGTCTGCGGTTGGGCGTGTGGGGCTTGTGAGGGATGTTACTTCCGTTATTTCAGGAATGGGTGTGAATATCAGGGACATGGCTTTGAAAGTTGCCAAAGGCGGTTTGTCGGAGGAGTATTATCTTCTTGAGTTTGGCGATCTGGACCTTTTTGATCAAATTATAGACAGGCTTGAAAACGTGAAGGGTGTTTTGAAAGTTGTGCGTAGTGACAGATTGAAATTAGGAGCTTTGTAGAAGGGTTTCCGTGAATTTTTTTACGTATGATTTTTCCTCTTTCGTGAGTGTGATTTTTTCTATTTCCCGGAACGGCTTAATTTTTATGAAATTGAAAAATTTTGAATATTTTGTTTCGGCGTGGAGCTGTGTTTCTTTGAAATCCGGAATCAGACCCGATTTGTCGAGTAATTTTATAGTGTAGGAAGTTGTAATGAGCGATTTTTTGTGTGAGGCGGTGAGGTGTTTTATCGCGGTTTTTAGCAGTTCGGTGAGATTTTCAAGCGTTTGGTTTTCGTATAGGAGTTGATTTGTTATCTGTGCCATTTTAAGTGCGTTCGAGATTACCGGAAGCGACTTTCTCGATCTGAACGGGCATGTGAGTGTTGATATTTCCTGAAGAATTATATTTTTTGGGCCGAAATAAAGAACTGCCGTACAGAAATTTAGAGTTTCAAGGTGACCCGTGAATCTGCTTGTAAGTTTTCTTGCCCCTTTTGCTATCGCTTTAATTTTTCCATAATCATCGTTGTACAAAAAAACTATTTTGTCGCATTCTCCAAGGTTTTTATGTCCAAGAATGACACCCGAAATTGTGACATTTTTCATGAAGAGGTGTCTATGATTTTTTTCTGAAGGTATTCGTGCACCGCTACCATAACGCTTGCTATGCTCAATGTTACGGTGATCGCGAGTTCTATCAAAAATACCTTATAAAATTCTATGTCCGTGTAATAACTCCATAGACTTGTTCCCGTAAGCTGTATGTTTTTTGAAAGGATCAGAACCATTATGAAGCTTACTATTACCGACAGTATGCCATAAATTATTCCTTCTATTATGAACGGCAGTCTTATGAACCAGTGCGATGCGCCGACAAGTTTCATTACCGTTATTTCCCGTTTGCGGTTAAATATCGTGATCTGCAGAGCGTTTAAGATTATCAAGGCTCCACCAATTATGAATGTAAGAATGAGCCAGAATATCAACTGTTGCGCGAAGGAGGTCACTTCAAGAAGGTTTTTTGATACGCTGGTTATTATCGCGTTGTTGCTGTTGTTACTGTTGTCGCCCGAGGTTATGTTTGAAAGGTAAGCTTTGTATTTGTCCTGCGATAAAAATTCTTCAATACTTTTGTGATATTGCGGATGAGAGGTTGTTATCTGAAGGCTTGCCGGAAGAGGGTTTGCGAGGTTGTATTTTTCAAACGCGATAACGATGTCCGGATGTGTTTTTTTGAAATCCTCGAGAGCTTCATCTTTTGAAGTGTAATGAACGCCTTGTGTTCCCTCAAGATTTTCTATGTCTTTCGCTATATTTTGGGCGTCTTTGAAGGTTGTGCTTTCCTTGAGATATACTGTTATGTCAATTTTTTGACTCAGATCTTCCAGTGCGCCTTTTGATATAAAATTTACAGCCAGAATGACGTTGAAAATAAAAATTATCGTTCCGATCACGAATATCGTCGCCAGCGAGAGGAAGCGGTTTCTCCAGATGTTGCTTAGGCTGAATTTAAAGCCCTGCTTTAATAGATTAAGTTTTGAGGAGGATTTTTTCATGAGTTTTTATTTTCTTTTTTTGATTATACAGCAGAAGTTTTTTTGGCGGAAGTCTGCTTTTTGGTTTTGAGCAGTGATGATTTGTACATGTCAGGTCTGTAGGGTTTCAGTCTTACAATTGTTGTCTTGAGTTTCATGTCTATTATCAATTTATTGAGGCCGTACGTAAAAGCAAACTGATCGTATCCGACAGTTATTATGTCAGGTCTGTATATTTTGATGGCCTTCATTTTATCTCTCAGGCTTCCCATGGTAACTTTGTCGGCCCATCCGGTTTTTTCAAGATTCTGCAGGCGGGCTTTTTCGTCGTGGTCTGGAAGGCTTCCTTTTATTGTTTTTACGGTTTTATCTCTTGCTATTACTGCGACTATTTCTGTTCCAAGTTTTCGCGCCTGACTGAACAGATTTTCATGTCCGGCGTGAAGATAATCAAACGTTCCAAAAACCATTACTAAAGTCTTTTTTTCGGTGGGTTTCATTTTATATTTGGTATTGCTAAGTTTATAACAACCAATCCGGCAAGGACGATTATTATAATTGATATTAGCGAAACGTCCAGCAGTTTGTGATGTTTCTCAGGATCGGTTAACGAAAGTCTGAGTGATGAAAAACCATAAATCAGTCCGGTCAGAATAAAGGGGATGTCCATTGTTTTATTTACAATAAGCGCCTCTTTCAGATGCAGACCGTTTGATATAAACATTGCCGATCCGAGATGCAGGAGTCCGGTGATTATGAAGAATATTAATGAAACTTTTTTGATGTTTGTGATTGTGCTTTTCATTGTGGTTTGATTGTAGCTTTAAGGAAAAGCTTTTACAAGCTCTCTGTGCTTGATTTTTGACTACTTCGCTTGTAAACTTTCCATGAAGTTTTTAAGGAAAATTTATGTTAAATGAGGACGAGGTCAGGCATATAGCAAAACTGGCCAGAATTGCTCTTACGGACGACGAGGTGAAGAAATTTTCGGGTCAGCTCTCGAAGGTTCTTGATTATATGGGGATTTTGAATGAACTTGATACCGGGGCGGTTTCCGAAACCAGCCAGGTTACGGGAATGACTAATGTTATGGAAAAAGACGAGGTTAAAAAATCCAAATGTAAGAGAGAGAAATTGCTCGAATGTACTGAACTTTCGATCGATAGTAATCAAATTCGTGTAAAAAATGCGATTAAATGAACTTACAATTGGGGAGGCCGCCAAGGGGTTAAGGGATAAAAAGTTTTCCAGCGCGGAACTTACTTCCGCGTGTCTGAAGACCATTAAGGCGCAAGATAAGGAGCTCAACGCTTTTGTGACCGTGGACGAGGGGGGTGCCATGAAGAGCGCGGAAGATTTTGATACAAAGCTTGCTTCAGGAGAAGAGCTACCTACGCTGGCCGGTATTCCCGCGGCAATAAAGGATATTTTTAACACGAAGGGTGTAAAGACGACGTGCTGCTCGCCTACGCTGAAGGATTTTGTTCCGCCGTACGACGCTTCCTGTATTGAGAGGCTTCGTAAAAATGGCATGGTTATGCTGGGAAAAACAAATATGGATGAATTTGCCTGCGGCGCGAGTACGGAGCACTCGTGTTTTGGGCCTACAAAAAATCCTTTTGACCTGACACGTGTGGCGGGAGGGTCTTCGGGCGGGAGCGCCGCGGCTTTGGCGTCAAATATGTGTCTTTATGCGATGGGAACAGATACCGGCGGGTCTGTGCGTCAACCGGCTTCGTTTTGCGGCGTGTACGGGCTTAAGGTGACTTACGGACGTGTAAGCAGGTCCGGCGTTACCGCAATGGCCTCGTCATGGGACACAGTGAGTCCTTTCGGCAGGTCGCCTTCCGATATTGCCATTATTCTAAAAGCCATTGCCGGAAAAGACTGTTACGATTCCACTACTCCCGATATAAAAGTTCCGGATTATACCGGATTTATCGGCAAAGGTGTGAAGGGTTTAAAGATAGGGCTTCCAAAGGAATATTTCGGAGAGGGGATTGAAAAGGAGACTTCCGATATCGTGAAGGACGCCATTAAGAAGCTTGAGGCCGCGGGTGCCAAGATCGAAGAAGTTTCTCTTCCGATGACGAAATATGCTGTTGCGGTCTACTACATAACTATGCCCGCCGAATTGTCCGCGAACCTTGAGAGATTTGACGGAATCCGTTACGGCAAGAAGCCTAAAAATGAGCCCGAGGATCTTGTGGATTATTATTTTCAGGCGCGGGGAGAAGGATTTGGTGACGAAATCAAGCGCAGAATAATGATAGGGACGTATGTTCTTTCCGCAGGATATTATGATGCTTATTACAAAAAAGCCCAAAAGGTAAGAACTCTTATAATTGAGGATTTTGACAAGGTTTTTGACAAAGTAGATGTGCTTATCGGGCCGGTTTCACCGTTTCCGGCTTTTAAAGTCGGTGAGAAGTTTGACGATCCGCTTGCCATGTATATGGCTGACGTGCTTACTATTCCGGCTAGTGCAGCTGGAATTCCTTCTCTGGCTTGTCCGGCCGGATTAACGAAAGAAGGTCTTCCGGTTGGGTTGCAGGTTATGGCGCCGCAGTTTGAGGAAGGAAGGTGTCTTACGGTTGGCGATGCTCTGGAAAATCTAGAATAGGGACATGTTGTTTGTTTTGATCGCTGAGTCCATTGTTTTTTGAATAGCTTTTTTCAGCTCTTTCCCGGTTATCGGCTCGAGCATCTTGTTTTTTATATCCGTGCCGCGTGTCGTTTCTGCGCCGGACGTTGTTTCTGTGCCTGTCATTATTTCCGCAAACTGCCAGCATATATTGAAGATTGCTCTTTGGCTGTTTGCTATCTCGCTGCTCTCTATTATCATTCCGATAAGTTCGTCTTTGAAAGAGATGATTGAGACCTTATCGTCGTAGATATTGATCTCATTTGTACAACTAAATTGTTCAGGTGGGACGAGGCGCATTTCGCGATGATATTTTTCGTCCTCTTTGTGTACTATTTTGCCTTCCGCGTCTTTCGGGCATATTCCTCGGAGGAAAATTTTCTTTTTTGCTCTTTTCGCAACGTATTCTTTGTCGTAGTTCGGCCACTGTTTGCGGATTTCGTGTGAATTTGAATAGTTCAGAATTTCGGATTTGCTCGTGAGAGTGTCCGCGTATATGGCTTTTATTCCTTCCAGTCCCTCAAAATATCGGACGCGGGGATGGCTTGTTTCTCCCGTTAGTCTTTTGAATTTCGGGAGGGAGGTTCTCAGGTCGTTTGTTCTTTTTTCGAATTCTTCAAGCAGGGTTTCCGGCTTTGTGCTCGTGAAGTAGCGGATTTTCTTTTTTGTGAAATAGCTGACGAGGCCTTTTTGCTTGAGTTTTTCGAGAATATCATAGGTTGTGACTCTGTTTATTCCGGCTTTTTGGGCGATTGTTGATACCGGAGCCGTCCCGACTTCCGTTGACGAGAGGTAAACTTTGGCTTCTTTTTCCGTTAAGCCGAGGTGGGTCAAGACCTGAAGAAGTTCGTTTTCCATTTTGAGAAATTAGTTGTAGAAAATTTCAACGAAGATTTTATCATCTGCCGTTATTCACAGCAATCAATTATTAATTTTTCTATTGCGAGTTTGTACTCGCTGTCGTCTCCCTGATAAATTTTAATAATTCCTGTTTTGAAGTCTCGGTCGATTTCCAGAAGTTTTCGGTAAATTTTTTCGAGTTTTTCGGTTGTGAAATTTTTTGACTGGGCGGAGGTTTTTTGAATTACAAAGGGATGCGCTTTGAGTTTTTGCGTTATTTCCGGCTGTGAAGCGCCTTTTTCCCGCATTTCGTGTACCTGAATCAGAATTCTGAAGTGTCTCACTATCATGAAAAATATTTTCGTGAGTTCTTCGCCGCTGTCTTTGAGAATTCCCAGTGTTTTAAGCGACTCGCGCGGATTTTTGCCAGCTATCGCATCGGTGAGTTTGAATATTGATTCCGTGAGCGACGGGGTTACCAGTTCGTCTATCATTTTTTCGGTTATTTCTGTGCCGTTTGCGTATAATTTTAATTTATCCAGCTCGTTGGCCACGCGCCAGCGTTCAAGTCCGCAGCGTGTGCTTAAAACGTGCGCTTCCCGCGGAGATATTTTTATGTTTTCACCTTTTGCTTTTTCAAGAATCCATTTTGCGAGCTGTCCCGGCGATGGGTGCTCAAAGTCAGTGACTGTTCCGATCTGTTTGATTTTTTTGAATAGCGATGTGGTTTTGTTTGGATCCTGTGTTTCATGAAAGACGACAATGCAGAAGTCCGGAATGTTTTTTAAGGCCTGTGCTATTTTTTTTTGGTTGTCTTTGTCTGCTTCCGCAAGGAAGTTTTTTACCACGATCAGCCGTTTTTCTGAAAGGAAAGGGACTGCCTCGAGGTTTGTGATGAAGTTTGATATGTCCATGTTCTTTCCGTCGATTACTTCCATGCTGTCACTGCCGTATTTTTTTGCGAATTCATCCTTCCAGAATTTTACTTTTTCGTTGCTGGAATATGTATCCTCGCCGTAGAAGAGATAAACTGGTTTTTTTGCTTCGGTCTCTGGCATTTTTGTGAATGGGAAATGGAGTTTGATTATATATTTAAGGGTGGGGAAGTTCAATGTGGAGTTTTTTGTGTTAAAAAGAACGCCGGTTTTGCGACGGCGTTCTTTTTTAGTATTATTTGTCGGTCTTTTCCTACTCCGCGATTTTCAGCTGGCTGACATCTATCAGGTCGGTCAGTCCCGGAGGTGTGTTTAGAAGGATTCTTTCATCGTATCTGATAGTTACGGAACCTTCATCTTTCAGCGGATCACCGATTTTGCGTCTGTTGAAGAATAAATTTGAAACGTCTCCGATCATGCTTCCGCGTATTGTAAGCAGGTTCTCATAAGTCGGCTTGTCTTCTTTCGATCTGATTTCTCCATCTTTTTTGCTCTCAGTGTCTACAGCCATCAGGATTCCGTCGATTTTCGTGACCGAGTTGCTGATTTCAATATTTCCGTCGATTACAACAAACGCGGCGGAAGGAAGGCTTTTTGGATTTGCGACATTAACGCGGGAATCGTCGTACGTGATGTTTCCGTTAATCGTTAATGTTCCATTCTTTACGATATATGTCTGTCCCGCAGGAATATTTCCGGACGGGCCGACATTGAGACCGTTTATTGTCAGGTCGCCTTCGATTACGAACACGCCGTTTTTGTTCTCGCCAAGCTGCGTGGCGACTGTGTTCATGTTTGAAATGGTTTTTGATCCTTTTACTGCATCAAATCTTGAGATTTTTTCAATATTGGCTTTGATTGCGTCATTGATGTATTTTTCTTTCCATATTTCGGCAACTTCAGCACGCATTTCACAGACGGCGCTTGAGAAGTTTTTCAGCACGTTTTTATACTCCTCGATTGTTGTGTTTTCGTCGTTGCTGAATTTGCAGATGTCGTGTGTCGGGAGCTGGAGATATTGTCCTGCCGCCTGTTCGCCTTGTCCTGTTGATGGTGCTGTGCCAGGAGTTTCAGGCGGAGGGGTTATGACGACCGGAGTGCTTGGGACGTCGTAACATGCGCTTACGTCTATTCCGGTTTCGATAGCGCTGTGGAAGAATGTATCGCCGCCTTCACGTGTGAGTATGAAAGGACAGATTACGATCGCGAGGGTGTCGTCATGGCCGGTTTCTATTTCGTCATCGCCCATGTCTGCTTCAAATTCAATTCTGTTTTCAAATTCCTCGCCGCATTCGCCGAATTCCTCAATCATTCTTTCGCAATAGTCGTCATCAATCGCGGTGTTATTTTCCATCTGATAGACGATGTAGATTTCATCAACCTCATCGAGGTTTTTGAATTCTATTTTTTCGCCGTCCTGGAAATCGTTCTCAAGATTGTCAAAATCATTGGTTATGCAGAAATCTTCGCTGTCGTTCCTACATTCGAATTCGTCCTCAAAGAAGTCGAGGTCTTCGTTGTAGTTATCGAAGTCGCTCAACTGTTCCCCGTTTATGTCCTCATTGTTGTACCAATCTTCGTCGAATTCATCGGAATCGTTGCTTTTGTATACTATGTACGTGTTTCCATCTTTGTCTTTCACGCCGATTGCCATTCCAAGATAATCAAAACTGCCATCCTGTGTATTTGAGGCTTCAATGTGTCCGTTGTCCATTTCCTTTTCCCATATTTCCACTGATTCTTCCGAACCGGTATCGTAGATTGCAAGATATGTCACGTACTGATAATCATCGTCGAGGTGGCCGTCCGAGTCTTTTCCACCGAGGTTTATGGTTGTGGCCCATCTGTCTTTTTCTGTGTAGTAGATGAGTTTTTCAATGTCCGGAATTTCCTCTCTTTCTTCCTCCGGAACGAAATTTATGTGGTCGCTGCAGACGTCTTCAAATCCGACTGCTGATACTTTGGCAGAATCGAGGGTGTCTACTACGATATTTCTAAGGTAGTTTATGAGAGGGTTGTTTGAATTGTCGGAATTTGTGGTCGCGATATCCCAGTCGCCTGCGCTTTCCGGACTGACTTCCCAGCGATAATCCAGGTTGCTGGCAAATCCTGCAGGATCGGTTTCGACCTCTATTTTGAATTTCTGTTCGTCGCTGGCAGTGAAATCTTCCGTATTCCACTGACCTTCGGGCTGAACGATTTCAAGGTCGACGCATTTTACTTCCTCTCCAGGGGTGGAGGTAAGAAGGTAATTGCAGTTTGTGCCGCTAAGGGCTCCGACTGCTGTCAATGTAACGGTATCTCCGGCCTGACCTCCGTCATAGATTATTCCGGTGCCGGCCTGGTCTATTGTGACTGCAAGCGGGTTTTCTCCTATGTTTCTGGCTGTCGGGGTTCTGAATTTTCCGTCAGCGACGCTTCCGTCCGGGTTTTTTGCCTGGAACAGGAATGTTCCGTCGAAGTCGCCGAAATCTCCTTCCGTTACCCAGATCAGTGTTTCTGTTTCAGGGTCGAATGGAGACGGATTTGTTTTTACGACTATGCTTTCGCACGGACTTACCACAAGATTGTATTTTACCGTACAAACAGGTTCTTTTGTGCCTGTTGCCCTGATTGTGAGAATGTTGTCTTTGTCCGCGGTTACGGTGTAAACGATCAGATAGGTGATTGCGCTGTCTTCTGTCGTGACTGTGGAACTTGCGATGTCACTTAATGGCAGGCCTGTTCTCTGTGCCAATTCGTTTACGAGTGTTCTAGCACTTTCCTCCGTGAGATTTCCGCCGCTAAGCGCGTAAAGAGCGTTTAAGAAAATAGCTCTTTGCAACTTCGGAGCGGGAACTTTTATAAATATTCCGTAATGCGGATCTATCGTATATGTTATCGTGCCTTCCTCAAATTCTTTTGAATAGGTGGCGATAGCGCTTAATTCATAAATTGTGTTTGGTGAAAGGTTGCGGATCTCTTTGGAAACTGTTCCGTATCGTTTTACGCTTGCGTTGATATCGGTACAGATAAGAGGTCTTTCACGCTTCGGAATTATACTGAAGTCTCTTTTACAAACGTTTGGCACATCTGTTCCGGCGGCCTGTACATGGATGACATTTTCGCCGGCCTTTAACGCTTCGAAATATACCGTTGCTCCCTGATTTACCGTAATTACTTCGTGGATTGCGCTGTAGAGTGTTTCAGAATCTATGTTGTTTAATTCCGATTGGTTTGTAACATCAAAGTTGAATACCTGTGCGAGACCATAGAATTTTGACTGGTTATAGCTTGAGGATCTCGTAGAAGGCAGGATTTCGAAATTTCCGCTGTACGGAACGACTATTGCGTCGCTTGCCGCGGAATTGTAATTCCATAGATTTCCGGTTGATACTGCAAACGAGAAGTCGATTGCCATCTGTGAATTTATGGTGTTCAGGGAAATTGCTCCTGTAGGAGTTACCGGTATAGTGAAGAGATCTGAAGTTGCCTCATATACCATAGGGGAGTCGTTTGCCGGAATATTATCCGGTTTTGCCGTAGCCAGATAAAATTTTCCGTAACCCGGTTCAACCCAGTAGGTTATTGCTGTTCCGTATAATTCGCCGTTAGCGTCATATGATTTTGCTCTGAAAGTCGAAAGTGTTCCCACTTCTATTTCTTCAGGATGGTCTACTTTAATATCAGTACAAACTGGAGCTTTTTCAATGATTTCCGTGAAGGCTGAGCATACTGTCGGATTTGCGATTGCGTCAGGAAGTCCAAGCAGAGTTACCCTTATGCGGCCCGTACCTATGTAATATACTTTTTCGAACAAATTATCCGTGAAAGCGTGGCCTATTCCAACCAGCTGTTTGTTTCCGTTATAAAATCGTCCGTTTTCATCGTCGAGAGATACCCAAAATCCTCTGAGGCCTTCCGGAGTCTGGCCGTTTCCGGAGAAAGTAAGGTCTGTCACCTGAAGTTCGTAGGCTGTTTCACCGTTTATATCCAGAGTTTTTTCAGGGTCGAATTCTGTTGCCTGAAGGTCGAGACAGTAGTTCTGTTCGACTGCGGGCCGGATCGGAACCACCGCGACACAAGCCTGGGTGTCTATACCAAGCTGTGATGGGGTTATAATTTGAGCGGTTATATCAACGGGGTCGTCGCCTCTATAATATACTTCCGAAAGGATTGGATTTGATGGATTTGTTGATAATTCTGTGTAAGTGTAGTCTTTTGGAGTTGTAGAATACGGAGTGTACAATTCTCCGACCTGATTGTAAAATTCGCCGGTCTGATTGCTGGCTGTCCATTTTACAAGTGTTCCCGGAGGAATTACTTCATCCGAGAACGCTGCTTTGTTTATATATAGGCGATAACCGTGGTCGAAGCTGCCTTTATTATAGTCGGCGGCCTCTATCTGTGTCGTGATGTACTGGCAGACAGGTGCTGGTGCGATGTATTCGAATTCCTGGGAACAATTGTCAGAATTTGCAAGGCTGTCCGGAATTCCCGTAAGTTTTACCGTGATGCGGGCGTTTCCTTCGCTTCCTCCATAATAATATACCATCTGGTATGGGTCATCTGTTTGGAATGAGCCGCCTTGGATATACTGGCCTGTTTTTGTGTCCCAGAATTCTCCGGTTTCGTCTGTCGAGGTCCATAGCGCCATTGTTCCTGCCGGCAGGGTATTTTGTGGAGAGAAATCGATAGCGTTTATTTGCAGATTTAGAACTTTTTCTCCGTTAAGATTCATTTCTGAGCTTGTTGCCTGAAGGTCTTTACAGACGTTTGGGGTTATGGGAACTTCTTTTGCTTCAACCGTGAAGACTATTACTGCTATGTAGGGTTCGCAGGCATAAAAATCGCCGGCGCTTCCTTTGATATTTCCGTTATCGAGAAGTGTTGATACTGAGAATCCGTTTTGGCTTAAGAGAGTTGCTGGATTTATCGGATGTTCGTTTTTATTCCATGAATGGGTATAGTCTGTATAAAAGGCTGTGGCTTGGGAATATTCCAGTTCTATCGTTTTTCCGTCGGCTGGTCTTATCGTTACACCGTTTTCAATAGGAGCGATGTCACCTTGGGCGTTTCTGGCATCCTGTGACCATATGCTTGCTTTGAACTGTGTTGCTGCCGAGATTATTTTGGAAAGTTTTCCTTCACTGTTCATTGAAAATCCTGGCAAAACATTTACTTTTGTTCCATGAGAAGTTGTATTCCAGTTTTTGTAGATTCTGTCTGATGGAATATTAAGCTGAACATTGTCGTTAAAACAAGGATCACCGTTGTTATGCATGTAAACCATGAAAGTGACTTTGTCTCCCACGTCCATTGTTATGTCATCTTTATAGTCCGACCAATCTGCGGTTTCGTCTCTTAGTCTTGCTTTGAAAAAATTTCTTTCATCCTTAAATAGTGGGGGATTGTTGCTGTAGTATGGATCCATCCCGACTTCAACGCCCGGACCGTATGGGAAATCCAGGTCGATCATGTCTATGAAATTATTGAATGACGGATAGCACAGACCATCTGGGAATATATTTGGCGTTCCCTGATCGTCTGATATGGCGATTCCCTGCGATATATCCGGCGGGTTGTTCGGGTCGCAAAGTCCCGGATTTGCCTGCCATGAGGCGTCCAGGTTCTCAACGGTACAATCCGAAAGATAATCTTCGGGTCCGTGGGCTGATGTGCTTGCAGTGCTTATCAGCGTTATGAGAAGTGCTGTAAGGAATGTGAGAGATGGAATTATTCTGCTAGTTTTCATGGAAATTTTTGTTATTTATTTTTAAATATTTTTATTTGTTTTTTTATGCTCCTCCTGTTGGTTTTGGTGGCTCCGGTGTGCGGGGAGTTTCTCCTGCAGCAGGTCCTGATGGAATTTCACCGGGGGATTCTTCTTTACTTCCACCTCTGCTGTGAGGTTTTCGAGGATTGGTTCTTCTGTGAGGTTTTCCCGGAGGTCTCTTCGGAGGTCTCTTCTCCGGTTTTGCGGCGGCTGCTGGGGTTATTGCGACGCCCAAGCCAAGTTCTATGGCTTCTTTTGTAATGTCGGTGTCGGTGTAGACGTCCGTGAGGGTGTGGGCGACTATTATTTGTCTCACTTTATCTATCAGGAAGAATCCTTCGTGGGTCATGGCGGACAGGTTTCCGCATTGACCGTAGGCTCCCGTCAGGATTTGCGGTTTTGTGAAGTTAAGTTCCTGACCTGTCTTTAATTTAAAGTTTTCTCCTTTCAACATGGCTTCCCTGACTCCCTCGGCGAATTTTACGAATTCATGAAGGTAGTCTCCTTCTGTTGAAGTTTTTAGTGCTTCGGCCTGTTTTTCTTCAGATAATTTGTAGAATTCAAGAAGTCTTGCATAATTTTCTTTTCCGATCTCAATGCCGGTGCCTTCAAATGTTGCGAGTTTTATAGCAAGTGATCTGTGGAATGTTTCCACATTTTTCAGGTCCGGTTTTGGACTTATGGTTTCGAACAGGACTCTTGCGAGGTCTTTTTCGGCCTGATCACCGGAGTTTAGATCGAGTTCTTTTGGTGCTCCGATTATTCCCATTTTTTCAATTCCTGGCATTTCAACCGCTCGCGGACCTCCGGGGAGGACGCCTGCGTGGGTTTCTCTTATGGTGCTTCCTGAAGCGAAGAACATTTCGTGCGGAATTTCGGTTGTAAGTCCTGAAAATGCGTCCTTGATCTGGTCGTCGGTCGGATTTTTTATTCCTTTAAGTTTCGCATCTATGGCATCCAGTGCTTTTAGGAAGTTTGTTTCCGCGTATGATTTCATTTTTTCCGCCAAAGCTTTTGCGTAATCCGCTGCTTCTGCTGCCGGTTTTATGCCGAGTGCGGTGATTTGTTTTGTGAATTGTGGAATCAGAACATTCTTTATTATTGATTCGTTGTTCTTTTCGAATGCTTTCTGTATACCGTCGCGGCTTTTTTTCCTCCAGATATCGATAAAATATCCGTGTTGTACGAGAGTGAGCAGCTGGCCGGCTTCGCGGGCGTTTGCGATTTTCGGTTTTTTTGAGGCCGTAAGAATTTCATTTGCTTTCGCGATGATTCCCGGAGCGTCGTCTATTGCCGGACTGCCTTCTTTCATGCCTTTTTCCATCTTTTTGTATACGGCTTCCGTTTCCTCTTTCCAGTTTGCTCTTACAGGCATTTCATCAAGTTCTTTTTGGGTTATGCCTTCAAATGGACCTTTCTTCATCTGGTACGAAGTGTCTCTGATTTCTTTCCATTCAGCTCTTGAAATCCCTTTTACCTCAAAATCTTCGGCTGTCCATTCTTTTGCTGCTTCTCCTTTATATTCCTCGAGACGGTGGATCTGGCTTTTTCCCGAAGGATTTGCGCCCATTTCCATATCCCAGGCTTTGGATTCTCCGTTCTGCCAGTGTTTCTCGATGACTGAATTGCTTTCTCTGATGATATTGTTTCTGTCGAATTTTGGGTTGGTTGTAATAATGATAACGTCTGTTGCGGTTGCTCCGCCTTCAGCTTTCGCGTATGGGAATCTGAAGGTTTCTCTCGTGATTATGACGTTGTCGAGATTTCCCGGAATGAGGATTTTATTGTTCGTGAAGGCTGCCTCAAGTTCCGGTGATCTGTCGTCTATATATATAGCGATGTCTTTGCCGGAATTGTCGTAAACAGAGAGTTCGATGACTGATTTTGGATTTTCTCCTGGTTTGATGGCTACTTCTCTTCGGAATGCTGTCATGTTTGCTTTTTTCAGTTGGTCTGTCATATCCTCTAGGTTTGTGCCGTTAGGAATTTCCATTGGTTTTTCCAGTGAGCTCTCGAGAGTTCCTATGTTGCCGTCTTTTGTCATGTAGAGGTCGCCACTTTCGGTGGTTTTGAACTCTATTGAAGGATTTGTTTCGCTGACTCTCTGGTTAAGTTCGTCGAGGATGCGTTTTTGCATTTTGTCCTGTGAAACGAGTTGTGCAATACGTTCGCGTTCGCCGATTTTTGGTTTTATTATGATGGTTTCGCCGATTTTTAATTTCAGTCCGATAAATCCTGTAGGGGGAGGGAAGCCGACACCTATTCCAATTGCGGTGATCGGTCCCAGGAGTCCTTTGTCCGCTTCGTTTAGTGCTTTTTCTGTGTTCAGGCTTTTGTATGTGTCGTAAAGCGCCAGAATGTCTTCGTCGGCGAGGTCTTTCTCGAAATCTTTGAAGTATTCGTGTTTTCTTAAAAGCGCGACCTTTTCCTCAGGAGTGGCTGCGGCTTCGATTTTGTCGAAACCTGTTCTTTCGGAAATGTTTGTTTCCGCGGTTCTGACAGCTGCTTCATCACTGTGCGAAAGCGCGATTCCAACCATTCCATTTGCGCTTGTGGCTGAAAATAATGTGCCGATTGCGACGGTGAAGAATGTGCTCTCGCCGATTTTTTCGGAATGACTATAGCCGATGAACATTGTTGGCATTATCTGAATACCTGTTCCCATAGCTATTCCGCCGCTGCGTTGCTCTGTTTTGTAAAGTTCCGCGCTTAGGCCGATGGCTCCGCCTTTATTACTTGCTCCGAATTCAATTGCGAATCCTTCTTCAATTGGTACCACGAAGCCAACAGCTCCGCCGGATAATTTGTTTCCTTTTATTTCTGCACCTGCGGCTATTAGGAGTTTGCTTTCTATTTTGTCGATTTTTGAAGCGGGGTATCCTTCCTTGAGAGCCTTCAGCTGAATTTCTCTAATAAGGTATGAGCCGGAAAGTTCCGGGATTTCGTTGAGATCCAGTCCTCTTGCGGCAAGCATCTGTGCTTCTTTGCCTCTTTCTCTTTCGGCTATGTAACCTTCATTGAGAAGGTCGATTTGAGCGTTTGCTTCCTTTCCGGGTTTGCGGTCGAGAAGATTTGTAGAAGTCATTTCGGTGTAAGTTTCGTCGATTGAGACGTGAGTGCCGGCTTTTTCGAGTCTTTGAATCAATATTGCGGCAGCGTCCACGTAAACTTTTAAAGCATAAAATCGTCTGTCTATATCTGCTTTTTCTTTTGCCCGATTGGGGTTATCTCTAAGCTGTTTCTTTCTTTCCGCGACAAATTCGTATTCAGATTTCAGAGATTCAAAGGAATTTACTCCTTCTTTCGCATCTTCAGAAATAGGATTTTGGTATTCAAGTTTTTCCTTCAGAAGTTCCGTGACGATATTTCCGAGAGTCACGGTTTCTTTTCCTTTCAAAAAGTTATGCATGTAGGCCGGGACATCTTCTGATTTTACAGAAAATGGCGGATTTCCAAGCGTTTCTTCGATAGGTTCGTGTCCCGGAAGTTTGTTCCATGCTTCCGGAGTTCCGCCGCTTTGCATAAACTGCGCCAAATCTTTATTTTCAGCGATTTCAAATTCATGATCTCTCATGTCTTCGTATCGGTAGATTCTTTCTCTGTGCACTTCTTTCATGCGTTTTCTTTTGAGGCCCTGATAGATCAGCAGATCGATGTATTTTTTAACGGCTTCTTTGTTTATGACTTTTATGCCGTTTTCAAAATCGTAAAGTTTAAGGGTTTCTTTTTCGCCTTTTTCATTTCTTATTTCGACGTTTTGTTTTCCGAAAAGATTGTCGACAATCGCTTCGGGGGATGAGAAACGTCTTATTTCCAGTCCCTCAACGTCGTAGTAGTAAGCGATGTTTCGTAATGTCATGTCTGTGCTTAAATCAACCGCCTGTGAAGCTGCCCATTCTGTCGGATCCGCTTCTTTGGTTCTGTCCACGCGATGGGTTCTCAAAAGTTCAAGAACTTTCTGTCTGTAGGCTTCTTCACTGACGCTCAATTCGCCGCGTATTTCGGCGAGTCTTAATTTGTGTGACTGTGCTTTTGTAGGTTGGTCGAGTTCTCCGGACGGCTTTTCGTCCCCGAGCGAGTCATCTTTAAATCTGTCCAGCAGCATTTTTACGGCAGGGGAATCGGCTTTGAAGTTTGCTGGAATCTCCGTGAGGAGGAATTTTATTTTTGCTCCTTCGCGTGAGGAAACTTTTATGGCTTTTCTGACAGAAACCAATTCGTCAAAAGTGTAGCCTCTAAGTATTGCCCGCAGGATTTGGCCAGTTTCAAATGATCCTCCCTCAAAAGATGCTTTAAGGGATTTTGGTGAAACTTTCAGATATTCGCTTGAGACTCCGAGAAATTGTTCGTAGGCTTTTTGAGATACGCCGATCTGCAGGTCTACATTCGCGACTGCAACTCTTTCAAGTGCCATGTCTGGCAGGCTGTAGTATTTGTCGAATGCGCAAGGCTCGTTTGTTGTTTCCGCAAGCTCGAATTGTGATGCGTATTTCTGGTCAAAAGTCTCTTTTTTCGCGGGTTTGAATTTGTCTTTTTCAAGAGTTTTCAGGATTTTCATTCCTCCGAGATAAATGTCGTACATTTTTCGGAGTTCCAGAAGTGTTTCGGCGGAAGGATTTTCTTTCCGCGATTCAACGAGCAGATTTTTGAAGCGATCGTTGAATTTATCGACCTGGTCGACGTCATATCCGGGCGCGCGGTCGTTTGCGACTTCTCTTAAAATGTCGTTGAAATCGACCTTTCGGTTTATTCCGATTATTTTTCGCATTCTTGCTGGAACTTCTGCATTGCTTATTCCAAACTGATCGTTGAATGCGCTGTAATAAACGCCGTGTCCCTCGAGGTCGTCAAAATTCTTGTTCCACTCTTGGTCGTCTCCCATGAGGTCGAGAATTCCTTCGTCGGTTATTGAAAAAGTTTTGTTGATATCAGGAATTTCGAATGGGTGCTGTGTCAGGAGAGCCGCTGTCTCTTCTGTTACTTCGGTGGATTTTATGTCGGATTCTTCCAAATTTATGAATGTGTCACGGTCGTGGAGGTCTTCTATAACCTCTTCTTTTTCGTATTCGAGGAATTGTTTTATTCCTGCATCGGTAAGGTTGTCTGGGCTTTTTGTCTGTGTGTCTCCGACGAACGGTCTTTTGTAAGTGAGAATCAGATTTGTGAGTTCGCCTTTTTCGTCGAGCTGCGGTTCGAGGTAGAATTTTGGAAAATCTCCTTTTACCATTTCGAGCTCAACGTACTGGTCTTTTACGGCTGCTTCTTTGTCAGGGTAGATCTGTTTTAGTTTTGGGAGCAGTGAGGCTTCGTCGTAGGCTTTTTCTTTGGCTATCTGCTCGGCTGTTTTTTCTGCTTTTGGTAAAAGTGCGTCGGCTGAAGTTTTTGCGGCTGCGGTGGCAGCGGCTGCCTTTTCGGCCGGAGCGGCTGCTTTTTCGGCCGGAGCTGCGGCTTTTTCAGCCGGAGCGGCTGCTTTTTCGGCCGGAGCCGGAGTAGCCTTTGCGGTCTCCGGAGCTTTTGCTTCAGTGGTTGGAGCTGGAGTTGGGGTTGGTGTTGGGGAGCCTTCTTTTGCTGCTTCTCCCGCAGCGGTTTCTGCTGCTGTAGCAGGTGCTTTTTCTGCCTTTGGCACAACGCCTTTCAGTCTTTCGATTTCGGCTTTGAGGGCTGTGTTTGAAGCTTCGAATGCTTCCGCTGTTGCGATCTGGTGTTTGTTGTAATCGGCATGGGTTTTGTCGATGCTGTGATCTCTTGTGATTATGTTGAGAAGTCTTTCGTATGCCACAAGTTTGGCTTCGTCAGGATTTTTCATTGCTTCAAGTTTTTTGACGAATGTCGGTGTTTTTATGAAACTTCTTTCTACGCCGTTGATGTCAAACTGAACTCTTGTTCCTGTAACTTCAATTCCGGCGTTGTCCAGAACTGACATTTCTTCAGGTTTTTTTGGAGCGGCAGCAGGTGCAGATGGATCAATTGCTTCGTCTTTTCGTTCTTTCAAAGCTTCGTAAGCATCTTTCCTGATTTTTGTCTCCAGCTTGTTGTCTTCCGCGATAGCTTTTTTTATGTAGAACCGAGAGGAATCAAGAAAATTTTGGTAAAGTTCTTTGTTCTCGTCCGCTTTTGCGAGCGAGGATGCGAGACGTTTTGCTGTTTCGGGTTCTTTCGAAGAAGGGTCTTTTGAAATTTCGGCGTAAAATGTTTTTTTGTTCTCCGAAGTTATGATTTCCGTGGTTCCAAGCAGTGCTATTTTCTGGGTGGTAGAAATCCTTTTTGCTACATTTTCAAAGCCAACTGCCTTGATGAGAATTCCCAAAGACTCGGTGTCCAGATTTTTGCATAGAGCCTCGTGATTTAAAGTTTCCATTCCGATTGCTTTGGAAAGTTCAGAATTTTCTTTTGATGCTTTTAGGAGATTCATTGCGGCTGTGGCGCTTTCGCTTTTGAATATGCCGGTTATTATTTCATTTTCAGCTCCGACTATGGCTTCGTTTTCGTTTTTATAGCTGAATTCAAGAAGGATCTCGAGCGAAGTTTGACTTAGCTGGGCTGCGTTTATTTTGTCTGTTTTTATTTTTTCAATGAGCTTGGCGAAGTTTTCTGTCTTGCCTGAATCATTGCAAAAAAGAACCAGCTTTTCTACGAGCTGGGCATCGAGAGCGTTTAATTCCACTTTTGTTCCGTCTATCTCTTTTTCCTCCATGAGGACAGCGAATTTTTCCTGGTCGAGATTGTTCAGGATCTCGTTTTTTTTGTCCGGCTCGGTCAGATCGACTTTTGGCTTTTCTGCTTTGGTCTCTTTTTTTTCAGCTGCTGTCGGAGGGGTTTCTGTGCCGCCTTTGTATACTAAAAAGTTTTCTTTGAAAGAAACGGGTTCGCAATTTCCCAAAAGATATAGAAATTTATATACGCTCATTTTTTTGTGTTTATATTTATTTTTGTTTTATTATTATATCAAAATTTACGTTGAGCGTCAATTTATTTAAGAGTACAATCTTTGTATATTTCAACATATGCAGTTACCGCTTATCATTGTCAATTTCAAGCTTTACGAGCAGGCTACCGGCGCGAGTGCTGTCGAACTTGCGAAAATTCATGAGAAGATAGCGAAAGAGACAGGTGCCAGCATTGCTATTGCCGTGAACGCTCTTGATCTTGAGAGGGTAGTGAATGCTGTTGATATCCCGGTTTTTGCCCAGCATGTCGATCCTGTGAGATATGGCAGTCACACGGGTCATATTTTGCCCTACTCGGTGAAGGATCTCGGTGCTTATGGAACACTGCTTAATCATGCGGAATATCCGCTTGAATACGATACGTTGAAAGAGGCTGTCACTGCGTGCAGGGAGGTTGGACTTTTTACGGTGGCGTGTGCAAATACCGCCGAGCAGGCGGAAAAAATAGTTGCCTTTGAGCCGGATCTGGTTGCGGTGGAGCCGCCGGAGCTTATCGGCGGGGATATTTCTGTTTCAAAAGCGGGTCCTGAAATTATTGAAAATGCGGTCAGGCTTGTCGGCGAGAACAGAGTTTTGGTCGGTGCGGGAATAAAAGATCGCGAGGACGTGCGTATCGCGCTTTCGCTCGGAGCCGTCGGTGTGCTTCTGGCTTCGGGGGTTATAAGATCTCCTGATCCTTATGCGGCTTTGCTGGATTTGGTTTCCGGACTTAAGGCGTGAGGTCGGAGCGGTGAGGTGAGTCCCATTTCAAGGAAGATTATCAGAAGAATCATCAGGTCGTTTTTGTAGAATGGCGTGTCGATCAGGCCGTGAATGAAAAAATACAGAAGAATGAAAAGTGAAATTTCCGAGGCGGAAAGGGGAGAGGTTTTAGAGGTGCGTGATTTCGCGAGGCGCGAGATTGTTTTGTAGATGCAGAAAATGATGAATGCGAGGCCGAGGATTCCGTAATTAAAAACGAAAAGAAGGAAAATGTCGTGAGGCTGGATGACGTAGTAATCGAGAGGGCGATGGCCGAGTACGGTGTCGACCGTTTTGATGTAGGTGTCTTCAAACTGACCGAATCCGACTCCGAGAAGCAGGTTTTTTGGGTGGGAAAGCAGGTCGAGCGAGGTTGCCCAGATTTCGCCTCGTTCGTCGAGGCTGGAATAATCGGTCTGGATTGTCGGAAGGATTTTTGTGTAGAAAGTTGCGAGGGAAATAAGAATTGCGATTGAGGCGAGAATTAGGCGCGCGAGGCGGGATGACGCGATGTGTTTGTGATTTTTTTTGAATGAATAGATCAGCAAAACCAGAAATGACCCGCCGAGCGCGCCCATTGATCTTGTTGCAAGGATCAAAATTAAAAGCAGTAGTGCGCATATGAAATCTGTCGTTATAAAACGGCCGGTGGATTTTCGATTTTCGATGGATTGGATTGTGAAAAAGATGAAAAACGGTGTCAGGTAGTACGCAAGGTAAACCGCAGCATCAAGCGGGCCGAGGAGCCTCAGGTCGGGGGCTACGTTGTAGCCGAGCAGGTTGTAGATGACGGAGAAAATTCCGAATGCGATGGCGCCGAGGCCCGCGAATTTTAACGCCGTTTTTCTTTCTTCATTTTTGCGAAAAGTTTCCAGAAAAATCAGCCCGATAATTATTCCAAAAAACAAAAACTTCAAATTCCTCAAAAGGGCTGTTTTGTCATGTACCGGAATTATTATTATCGAAAGAATTGTCAGGCCCGCGAGGCTCAAAATTATCCAGTGTTTTTTCAGGTTTTTCAGTTTTTGAATGAATGACTTTTCCTTTATGGTTTCAGCAAAAAAGGCAATTGCCGTGAGTCCGATCAAAATTTCGGAAAGATTTGACGGATACGGCCCGATGTTAAATCTGACAAGGTATGCCTGGAGGAGAAAAAGCGTAATATATAGCAGTGTTTTTGTTATTTTCATGTGACTGAAGTGTAGATAAAAGTTCCATTTTTGGCAAAGTGTTTGTAATATACCCGTATGATTGAAAAAATTACCGGAAAAACTGTCATGGGAAAGGGGTTCGGACGGAAGCTCGGTTTTCCAACCTTAAATATTCCATATAAAGGTTTACTGAGCGGTGTTTATGCCGGTAGGGTTTTTGTGAATGGGAAATTTGAAAAAGCGGCAATTCACGTTGGGCGGAAGCCGACTTTTTCTGATGAACCTGTGATGTGTGAATCATATCTTGTCGTTTTTGACGGAAATGTTGATGTTGGAACGGAAATTAAAGTTGAGCTTCTTGAAAAAGTCCGGAACAGCCGGAAATTTGACAATGAAGACGATCTTAAAAAACAGATTTCGGATGATGTTGAATTTGTGAAAGGCTGGTATAATTCGCAAGGTTAAATTTATGGATTTATGTTGAATTTTTTACGAAAAATTATTCCCGAGACGCATCCTTTAAGGCTTTTTTATCACAAAATTAAAGGGATAGTGGCTGCTTTGGTTTATTTTTTTCCGGCTGACAAGCTGATTGTTGTCGGGGTTACGGGCACGAACGGCAAGACCACAACCGTTAATCTGATTACAAATATTTTGAATACCGCCGGTTATAAAGCCGGGATGACTTCGACTGTGAATTTTCAGATTGGTGATGAGCGCTGGGCCAATGCCACAAAACAGACTACCTTGAGTCCTTTTCATCTGCAGAAACTTTTGAAACGGATGGTTAAGACCGGCTGCAAGTATGCGGTAATTGAAGTCAGCTCTCATGCTATTACGCAGTCCAGGGTTTTTGGCATAAATTTTGACGTTGCCGTTATTACAAATGTCACTCTGGATCATGTTGAATATCACGGAAGTTTTAATTCATATCTCAATGCGAAGGGAGGGCTTTTTAAAAGCGTTTCGAGGGGCAGGAGAAAATTCGGGATTCCGAAAGTTACCGTTACAAATGCCGATGACAAATATTTTAATTTTTTCAATCAGTTTGTGGCTGACAGGAAAATCAGTTATGGTCTAAAGTCGGCTACTGTTTACGCTGAAAAGCTGGAGAAAAAACCCGAGGGCTCGCATTTTATTCTTCATGTTCCAAATAATTCCGTTCCAATTGATCTTAATCTTCCCGGTGAATTTAATGTTTATAACGCACTTGCGGCGGCTTCTGTCGGACTAGTTTTACAGATTCCGGTTGAGACTATAAAACGTGCTCTTGAGGAAAGTTCCACGGTTGCCGGACGTTTTGAACATATAAATTGTGGCCAGAAATACAGCATAATAGTTGATTACGCTCATACTACCGAGGCTCTGGAAAGTTTGTTGAAGCTTTATCGCAAACTGACTCCCGGAAAACTTTTTGCTGTTTTTGGCGCGACCGGTGGTGGGCGTGATAAAGCAAAGCGTCCGAAAATGGGTGCGGCTGCGAATGAATTTGCGGATTATATTATTCTGACGGACGATGATCCGTATGAGGAGGATGAGTGGGTGATAATTGAGCAGGTGGCTGAGGGAATTCCGAGAATTGAGGGAAAGGATTTCTGGAAAATTCCAAACAGGCGTGAAGCCATAAGGCTTGCCCTTACAAAAGCTGTGGAAGGGGATTGTGTTGTTGTTGCCGGAAAGGGGGCGGAGGAGGTTATGATGGTGCGCGGCAAAAAAGTTCCGTGGAACGATAAAAAGGTTATAGAGGATCTTTTGGAACGCGAAGTCGAGGTTGAAATTCATCCTGATGAATGGGAAAAAAGGGATAATGTACGTATGCAATCTTAAAAAATGCGGGTTTTTATGAATGGATTTTTGTTTATAGACAAGGAAAAAGGTGCGACTTCTTTTGACGTTGTCAGAAATGTCAGGAGGATTACCGGGGAACGCAGAGTTGGTCATGCGGGGACTCTTGATCCTCTTGCTACGGGCCTTTTGATTGTTGGCATTGGAGAGGGGACCAAGCTTTTGGAATTTTTTGTCGGGAATGACAAGGAGTACGAAGTTTTGGCGCATTTCGGGTACAAATCTGATACTTATGATGCCGATGGAAAAATTAAAGAAGTTGATACTGAAGCGGTTTTTAAAAAAGATGATATCGAGAGGATTATTGAGAAGTCGTTTTTGGGCGAAATCTCGCAGATGCCTCCGAAGTTTTCTGCTCTGAAGATTGAGGGGCGACGGGCTTATGATATGGCCAGGAAAGGTGAAGATGTGAAACTTAAACCCCGGAAAATAAAGATTTATGATTTTAAAATAATTGATTTTGCCTGGCCAAAAGTGTCATTTAGGGTTAAGTGCGGGAGCGGAACTTATATCCGTTCGCTTGTTAATGACCTGGGAGAAAATCTTGGATGCGGGGCTTATGTAGAAGGGCTGAGGCGGACAAAAGTTGGTGATTTTTCTGTGGAAAACGCGGATTTGTCAAAATTAATACCGCTCGAGACAGTGGTTGGGAAATTTGACCATATGGAACTTGATGATGAGGGATTTGGGGGGCTGAAAGATGGCAGAATTTTGAAGAATAAAAAAGTTGAACAGGGGAGGGCGGTTATGGCTTTTTATAAGGGAAAACTGGTTGGTGTTTTGGAGGGGTCGGGTTGTGGGATTAAGTACAAAAAACAAATATTATGATAAAGTTTGCCTGATATGAATTTTTTGAATATTTTAAATCAATATTGGCAGCCTGCGGTTTTCGCTTTTGCGATCACTGTAGTTTTGGTTCTTCTCGCGATGAAAATATTCCCAAAACTGGGGCTGATGGACAGGCCGGAAAAATACGGACTCAAACGGCCTCCAATACCTTATTACGGTGGTTTGGCGATTTTTCTTGCGTTTATTGTATGCGCGGTGGTGTTTGTTCCTTTTAATAAAGAGCTTGCCGGACTGATTGTTGGCGCAGGGCTGATTGTTGGAGTTGGTTTTTTTGACGATATGTTTTCCTTAAGTCCCTGGATCCGGCTTTTTGTGCAGTTTACGGCCTGTGTGATAATTGTTGTTTGCGGAATAGGTATTCTTTCCATAAATATTCCTTTTCTTGGAACCCTTGATTTTTCCGGTATTATCTGGCGCGGAATTCCCATAATTTCCGCTATTTTTACGATCGTGTGGGTGATTGTTATTTTAAATACCATGAATCTTATTGATGGTATTGGAGGTCTTGGTAGCGGTGTGAGCTTTGTGGCTGCGCTGACGATTTTCATTTTAAGTATTCATCCCGGAGTTCACGAAGATCCGCAGTCTCAGGTTGCTGTTGCGACTTTGGCTTTGATTATAGCGATGATTGCTCTGGCGTTTTTTATTTTTGATTTTCCAAAACCAAAAATTTTGATGGGGGATAGCGGAAGTACTTTTTTCGGTTTTATTATCGCGGCTCTGGCAATTTTTTCAGGCGGAAAAGTTGCGACGGCTTTTTTGGTTCTTGGCATCCCGATACTCGACATGCTCTGGGTTTTTTTGAGGAGAATTTTTTCAGGCCAAAAGTTCTGGAAAGGCGATTTGAAACATCTGCATCACAGGCTTCTTGATCTTGGAATATCAGCCAGGAAGGTTGTTTTGATGTATGTTTTTGTAACCGCGCTTCTGGGGGCTGTGGCTGTTTCATTTGTCAGCGGACAGCAAAAATTATTCGTTATTATCGGACTTATAATTTTGATGGTGCTTTTAGCGAGCGCGCTTGTTTTTGTTCCAAGAAGGAGGGACTGATTTTTTTTCGCGAAGTTTCTCTTTTGCTTCCTGCGAAAGGGTTTCATCTTCAGTCAGATGTGGAGATTTGAAGCCTTTTTGAGGATAGAACATTTGCTTCTGGCGATTGAAATGAGTGCTCGGCTGTAGTTTTGACATGAGTATATTTTTATGAACTTGGTATTATTATACAACAAAAAATAGTTTTAGTCAAAATCGTCACTGTCCGATGTATTGTTTTCGGGAGAAATATTAGGTATAAGACTTGTGCTAATTCAAATTCAAAAAGTTTATGGCTGATGTTGTTTCCGATATTAAGGCCCGTCTTGATATTTATGATGTTGTTTCGCAATATGTTCAGCTTAAGAAAACCGGACGGAATTATAAAGGGCTTTGTCCTTTTCATAGTGAGAAAACTCCCAGTTTTGTAGTGAGTGCTGAAAAGCAGATCTGTCATTGCTTCGGATGCAATAAAGGCGGGGATATTTTTACATTTATTCAGGAAGTTGAAGGTGTTGAATTTCCCGAAGCTCTAACTATTTTGGCCGACAGAGCCGGTGTGAAGGTCGAGAAGATTTCAAAATCTTTGGGAAAGGCGGATAAGGGCGAGAAGGATGAATATTTTAAAGCTCACGATCTTGCGTGTGAATTTTTTGAGGAGCAGTTGCATAAAACTAACGACGGAAAAAAGGTTCTTGATTATATATATAAAAGAGGACTCAAAGACGTTACTATAAAAGATTTTAGGATCGGATTTGCTCCCGATGGATATGACATTCTCTATCCATATCTTCTAAAAAAAGGAATAAGCCGGAAGGTTTTATGGAACAGTGGTTTTATTTCCTCGAAAAATATTGCTTCGGAAAAGGTCTACGATAAATTTCGCGGAAGGCTGATGTTTCCTATTTTTGATTATCTTGGAAGAGTCTGCGGGTTTGGTGGTAGAGCGCTTAAGGAAGGTCAGGCTCCCAAGTATCTGAACTCGCCGGAAAATTCAATTTACAGCAAGAGCAAGGTTCTTTATGGGCTGTATCATTCCAAGAAATATGTAAAAGAGGAGGGTAAAATTGTACTTGTTGAGGGATATTTCGATGTGATTCTTCCGTATCAGGAAGGTGCGAAAAATCTTGCGGCGGTTTCCGGTACTGCTCTTACCGAGGAGCAAATCAGGCTTATAAAGAGGATTACCGAAAATGTTGTGACGAGCTTTGATCTTGATGATGCTGGGTTTGAGGCCACAAAAAGGTCTTACTCCATGCTTGCTAAGGCCGGAATGCTTGTTAAGACCATAGGCGGGTTTGAAGGAAAAGATCCGGCCGAGGCCGTTCTTTCAGGAGGTGCGGATAAGTTTAAGGAGTTTATTGATGGTGCGAAGGATTTTGTTAGTTTTTATATAGATAAACTTGTTACGGATAACGATGTCTCAGCTCTTGAAGGCAGAACGGTTGTAATAAAAGAGCTTCTTCCTTTATTTAAGGTGATGTCGTCTTCGGTAAAGGATTTTTATGTGCGCGAACTTGCCGGAAAGATGAATATTGCTTCCGGTTTTTTGTATGATGAAATTGAGAATTTCAGACTGCCGGCCGATCATCCTGCTAAAAAAGAGGAATCAAGTGTCGTGTCTGCCGGTCCTGATCCGGCTAGTATTATCTTCGGGCTTGTAATGGAATTTCCAGGACTGTTTCGCAAATTAGCGGATCTTGTTTCTGATTGGGACCTGGAACCTGAGTGGGGGGAGGTTTACAAGGAGCTGTCTAGTCAGTATAATGCGGTGCGAACTGGTAAGGAGAAGTGGGATTTTGATAAAGGCTTTCTCGCTTCAAATAAAGGAAAAATCGATATTCTTATGCTTTATGCCGAGGAGAAGTATGGACAGTTTTCCGAGGAAGCGATGGAAGTCGAGATTGGAAAATTAGTTGACAGGTTAAAGAAAAACATGAAAAATGAACGGTTGAACCGTCTGCATCGTGAAATCAAGGAGGCGGAGGATCTGGAGGACATGGGACGAGTTATGAGTTTGCTGAAAGAGCAACGTGAGCTGCAGTCCAGGTAGAGATTTTAGGTTTTAATACTACAAGATTCCAATTTATGGCAAGAACAAGCAAATTTATAGCGCAACCCTCTGATGATCAGCTTGAGAAATTCCCAAAAGAAGTCAGAGATCTTGTCAAAAAAGGCAAGACGCAGGGGTTTGTGACACAGCAGGAGTTGTTGAAGGCTATGCCGAATATAGAGGATGACCTTATTTTGCTTGATGAAATATATAGTCTTTTTATGGATCTTGGTGTCGAGGTTCTTGATACCAAGGATTCTTTGATTGTTGACGCTGACGAATGGGCGGCTGAGGATATTTCCGGAGGTGCTGATCTGACTGCGGATGCTGCCGCGAGCGCAAAGGTACGGGCTACTAACAGAAAAGAGAAAAAACTTAAAAAGGAGGCCGAATTCAGAGAAATTGCAAATGATTCCATAAGGCTTTATCTGTGTGAAATTGGAAGAGTTTCGCTTCTTACCGCGAAGGAAGAGGTTGACCTGGCGCGTCGTATTGCAAGAGGTGATCAGTCCGCGAAAGCTAAACTGGCTGAAGCAAACCTAAGGCTTGTTGTAAGTATTGCAAAAAAATATATAGGAAGAGGCCTGTCTTTTCTGGATCTTATCCAGGAAGGTAATATCGGTCTTTTCAGAGCTGTTGAAAAATTTGATCCAAACAGAGGTTTTAAATTTTCAACATATGCCACATGGTGGATTCGTCAGGCTATAACACGTGCGATTGCGGATCAGGCAAGGACGATACGTATTCCCGTTCATATGGTTGAAACGATAAATAAGCTTACACATGCGCAAAGGCGACTTGTGCAGGAGCTTGGTCGTGAACCTTTGGTCGAGGAGCTTGCTGCCGAGATGGATATGGAGGTGAAAAAGGTGCGTCATATTATGAAAATTTCCCAGGATATCGTTTCTCTTGAGGCGCCTGTGGGTACCGAGGAGGATAGCAAGCTTGGTGATTTTATTGAGGATGACGAGGCGCTTTCGCCCGCGGAAGCCACAAACCGTCAATTATTAAAGGAAAATATTCATGAAATGCTTCAGTATCTTTCTCCGCGTGAGAGAAAAATTATTGAAATGCGTTTCGGGTTGAGGGATGGTGTTGGTCATACTCTTGAAGAGGTTGGCCAGGAATTCCGTGTCACAAGAGAGCGTATTCGTCAGATTGAGGCCAAAGTTTTACAGAAACTCAAAGAGCATCCGACCAGCGCAAAAATTCGTCCGCATTGATATTAATTTAAAAATTATTTATATGAGTCCAAAAAAAACAGTTAAAAAGAAAAAAGTTGCTGCGCCTGAGCAGATTCCACAAGAGGATTTTTATGATGATAGCGGCAAAAAGCTCACTCTTATAACTAGGGAAGGTTTGAACAAACTTATTGAGGAGCTTGATTATCTGAAAAATGTGAGGAGACGTGAGGTTGCTGCGAGAATCAAGGAAGCTATTTCGTATGGTGATCTTTCGGAGAACTCTGAATATGAAGAGGCGAAAAATGAGCAGGCTTTTGTTGAGGGGCGTATTCTTGAGCTTGAGGAGAAGGTAAAGAATGTCAAAATTATTTCAGGTGTCCATAGAGTTACAAAAACTGTTCAGCTCGGGACAACGGTTTATCTGAAAAATATTACAAAAAACCGCGAGGAACTCGAAACCTACACTATAGTCGGATCTACCGAGGCTGATCCTTTTGGCGGAAAAATTTCAAATGAATCACCTGTTGGAAATGCTCTTTTAGATAAGCAAAAAGGCGATCTTATAAAAGTTGCTGTGCCGGCTGGTGCGATTGAATACAAAATAGTAAAACTGGACTGATTATTTTCTTTTATTTTTGTTTGGCAGGTACTTGGCTTCCGGACTTGAGGGGGATGCGGCTTTGTGCCTGAGGTGTGCGTTTTCTTTTTCCAGAGGATATTTTACTTTGTATGCTTTTATGTAGCGATAGGCGAGGTAAGCCGTGATAAGGCCTATTACGTAGGTCCATATTCTCATTGAGAAGTATGGAATGTTTTCATGTCTTATGGCTATTGATACCACCAGTAAAATTCCCATTGTGACTGCTCTGGAACTTACGTGGCGGAACAATCTTTTAAACGCAAAGTCGTACTTTCTTCTTTTTTTGTAAATGACTGAAAAAGTCACAGATCCGACTATGAGGATTGCTGCGAGTATTGCGACTGGCAGGTAAAATTTTAGTGTTGCGCCTGGTGACGGAGTAAAAAGGTAAGTAAATATTCCCATTTTTATTTATTAATTTTAAGTTTTTGCCGGCTTATTATACCGAAGATAGAGAAATATTCCAGACAATATGGCTATCAAAAGCGCGATTATCTGTGGAACTCTTATCCCAAAGATCATAAGTGTATCGTCTCCTCTCACAAATTGTTCCAAAAACTGGAAAAAGGCATAGATGCCTGTGCCAAGAATGGCTATAAATCCCGAGCGGGAAATGTTTGTTATTTTTTCGGAGCGGCCGATTAGTATGAGCGTTATCGCTATCGTTAGTGAGTAAAGAAAAGCGTATATTTGTGTCGGGTGAATTGGAACTGTGTATTTTATTGCCGGGCTTTCGAAGTTTACACCCCACGGCAAAGACGTTTCGTTGCCGTAATTTATTCCTTCGAAGAATGCACCTATGTGGACTATCGCAAACCCAAGTATCATTGCAGGAACTATCGTGTCCATCCATTTCCAGAAATCCTGTTCGTGTTTTTTGCATAAATAAAACATGAAAAGTGCTCCGGCTATGACTGCTCCCCAGATATTCAGGCCTTTATCCCATACATAAAATAGCTGAAGGAAAACCTTGCCGCTGAATTCATAGAAATATGTTTTTGGATTTTCAATTATCGTAAAAATGCGCGCGCCCGCGAGTGCAACAAGAATAATTTTCCAGGCATAACTGCTTAGAAACTGGATTTTCAGGCCGCTTCGTGTTGCCAGTTTCGTAATCACGTAAACAGTCACGATAATAGCGACTGCTATAAGCACCCACAATGTGTTTATAGTAAAATATTTTGTTTGTATAAGTTCGGGATGCATGTTTAGAAATTAAGCAGGACTATTATACTTCCGAAAATGAATATCGGAAAAAGAATTATGTTTGCGAGTATGCTTTTTTTGAAAAAATTTACTTTTAGTGCGGTTGTTGCATGAAGAAGAAAAAGTATTACGAGAATGTATTTAAAAATGTGGCTGTCGTATATGAAAAATACTTTCGGGATTGTGGAAAGACCGAAGTTTTTTGTTGTAATGTAGAGTGAGATGAAATAATAGGCGATGTATAGAGCGATAAGCCATCCCGTGAGCAGATTTAGCTCCTCCAGAAACGACATGAAAACGTGTTCGTCGATTTTTCCCGCCGAGGATCTTTTTTTGAGGAGTTTTTTCGCGTGGGAAAGGCTGTGAATTGCCTTTTTTCTTGTATTCCAAATTGTTTTTAGTGAGTTTTTCACCTTTTCACGGTATTGAGGAGTTGGTTCTTTGAAATAGAGCTTTGCAAATTCAAAAAGCTGGTGATTGTATACTTTTATCTGGTCTTTTATTATCTGAAGTTCTTCCGGAGTTTTGAATATGTTTTTTATCCTTAACAGGAAATTGCTTAGAAATCTTGTTGTGGGTTTTTGTGATTTTTCTTTTGAGGTGTGCGAGCTTTCCCATGTGTCTATTTTTTCGACGATATCCTCAGCGACGCTGTGCGGTTTTGAGGTTTTATTTAGTTCATCAAGCAATTTGCGTGTTTTAACCTGCAGGTCAAACTGCGCTTCCTGGTGATCTTTTGCCAACAATTCTTTTTCCTGCGTCTGAATATATTTCAGCAAATCCTCCGCGCTTGAAAGTATGTAGCCCGTGTTTTTACTGCTCTTGATTCTGAGGAGTTTGTTTATTCTTTTATTAATTTCCGATTTTTTTTCTATGTCAAATTCTTTGTCGAATGTCACCAAAAGTTCGTTTACCTGTCCCAGGATGTATTCTATTTTTGTTTTTATGAATTGTTCCTCTTTTTGTTCTTTAAGGTTTTTCATTTTTGTAACTTCGACTTCTTCCGCCATTGCCTGTTGAAGTCTGGCAGTGCCTTCTTTGCGTGAAGTTTCAATTTCCGTTTCTGACGCGCCGTCTTTCCATATCGCAGTTACGGTAAGGGCATATTGGGAGGTGAGTTTTTTGTATGCTTCCTCTTCGTTTTCTGCCGGGATCGAACCTGACACCAGTTTTGAATTTTTGTCGACCGCTTCAAACTCAAATTTTGTAAGATTTTCCGGAACGGTGGGTAGTGATTCTGTCATTTTCAGCACAAGTATCGAAAATCCAAGATTGTTAAGTTCGGCCCGTGCAGTCTGTTCATCCGGCGCTTCTACTGTGCCGCTGAGCTTTTTACCTTCTTTGTTGGCGACTGTGTAATTGAAGATTGCCATGACTTTGTGACTTATTTTTTTGCCGCTTGTATGAAGCCTTTGAATAGAGGATGCGGGCGATTTGGTCTTGATTTGAACTCCGGGTGGAATTGCGAACCTACCATAAAAGGATGATCTGCGATTTCCGCGATTTCAACCAGATTTTGTTTTGGATTTATTCCGGAAAAAATCATTCCGGCTTTTTCAAGCATATCTTTGTAGTCGTTGTTGAATTCATATCTATGCCTGTGCCTTTCTTCCACGAGGTCTTTTCCGTAAAGTTTGTGGGTTAATGTTCCTTTTTTTATTTTGCATGGATATGATCCCAGTCTTAATGTTCCGCCTTTTGCTCTGTCACACGATTGTCCCGGTAGGAAATGGATTATATGGTTTTCTTCTCCCATTTTGTTATCTTCGTCAAATTCTTCAGAAGTTATTTTTTCGTTTTTGAGGGCGTGCCTTGCGAATTCTATTGTCATTATCTGCATGCCGAGACATAGGCCGAGGTATGGAATGCGATGTTCTCTGGCGTATTTTGCGGCCATTATTTTTCCTTCTGTTCCGCGAATTCCAAAGCCGCCCGGAACAACCATTCCGTTTACGCTTCTTAGGTCGGCCCAGACTTTTTTGTCTTTTTCCTCGAGACCTTCCGATGAAATCCATATAACTTTAAGGTCGCGGTTCTGGTGATAGCACGCTATTTTCAGTGATTCGATTACGCTTATATATGCGTCCTCAAGGTGCGTGTATTTTCCAACCATGCCGATTTTGAGCGTGGTTTTTTTGGCTTTTATCTTTTTGACAAGAGTTTTCCATTCAGCCAGTTGCGGATGTAGCTTTCCAAGATTAAGCTTTTCTGCGATCAGTTCCGTCATTTTGTATTTTTCAAAATTTTGAGGAACCTCGTATATTGATTCGACGGTTTGCGCCGGTATAACGCATTTTTCGTCAACATCACAAAACAGCGCCACTTTCTTCAGCAGATCTTTTTTTATTGGCATGTCCGCTCTTGTCAGAATGAAATCCGGCTGTACTCCGATTGATCTGAGTTCACGGACTGAGGCCTGAGTCGGTTTTGTCTTTAATTCTTTTGATGCTTTAAGGTATGGAAGAAGCGTGAGGTGTATGAACAATACATTTTTTTCTCCGAGCCTGTATCTCATCTGTCTTATTGCCTCGTAAAACGGCAGTCCTTCTATGTCTCCGACGGTTCCGCCGATCTCGCACATCATGACGTCGCATTTTGCCTCGCTTGCCGCTTCCGTTATTTTATCCTGTATCGCGTTTGTTATATGCGGAATTATTTGTATCGTTCTTCCCAAAAAGCTTCCTTTTCTTTCCTTGTCCAGAACTTCGCTGTAGATTTTTCCGGTTGTTACAGAGGAAAGTTTGTTCAGGTTTGTGTCTATGAATCTTTCGTAATGTCCGAGATCAAGGTCGGTCTCGCCGCCGTCATCAGTTACGAATACTTCGCCGTGCTGAAAAGGGCTCATCGTTCCCGGATCGACGTTGAGATACGGATCTAGTTTTTGTGTGAATACTTTTAGTCCCGAAGCCTTCAGGAGAGCGCCTATTGAGGCAGTTGCTATTCCCTTACCTAATGAACTACAGACACCTCCGGTGACAAATATGTATTTACACAAAACTTTAAAATTATTATTTTGCCCTTACCGTGTAAATCTAACGGAAGGCGGGAGAAAGTGCAAGATTTAAAAAGTTTATAGGTATCCGACCTTCTTTTTCGCTTCGGAGAGGGTTTTTGAGGAGACTTCTCTGGCGCGTTTTGCGCCTTTTTCGAGAATTTCCGAGATGTAGGATTTTTCTTTGAATATTTCCTGGTATTTTTTTCGGGCGGGGCCGAAGGTTTCGAGTACGAGTGTGAGGAGGAGTTTTTTTGCGTCGCCGTAGCCGAAACCGCCTTTTATGTATTTTTTTTCGAGGTCGGCTGTTTCTTTCTCGGTAGCGAGTAGTTTGTAAATCTGGAAAACATTGCAGCTGGCAGGATCTTTTGGATCTTCGAGCGATATTGAGCTTGTGACGATGCTCATTACCTGGCGTTTGAGTTCCGGTTCCGGTGCGAAAATGTCGATTGTGTTTCCGTAGGATTTGCTCATTTTCTGGCCGTCAATTCCTGGGACGACCGCAACCTCTTTTTTTATGAAGGGTTCCGGAATTTTGAAAGTTTCTCCAAAAAGATGATTAAAGGTGGTGGCGATATCGCGTGTCATTTCAATGTGTTGTTTCTGATCCTGACCCACCGGAACGAGATCCGGCTGATAAAGCAGGATATCCGCGGCCTGAAGAACAGGGTAATTGAAGAGTCCCACCGTGATTTCTTTTTTTCCTTTTTCTTTGGCGTCTTTCCACGCGTGAGCTCTTTCGAGAAAAGGCATGCTTGTTATGCAATCAAAGATCCAGCAGAGTTCGGCGTGTTCCGAAAGATCCGACTGCTTGAAAAATACTGTTTTTTCGGGATCAAGGCCGAGTGCGAGGTATGACGCGGCCAGTTCGTATGTCTGAGACCTCATGAGCTCGGGATTTTTTACAGTTGTAAGCGCGTGCAGATCTGCGATAAAGAGGAAACATTCAAATTCTTTCTGCATTTCAATGTGTTGCCGGATTGCGCCCAGATAATTCCCGAGGTGGATTTTTCCGCTTGGCTGTACGCCTGAAAGGATTCTTTTCATTTTATGTTGTTGATATTGGGTTTATGTCTATTTTCGCATTCGCGTCCATTATATATTTTTTTGGAAGTTTTTCTAATATTTTGTGAATTATTGAGTCATGAGTTGTTTTGAGGAGGACGATATGGCGGTATTTTCCGCGCAGTCTCATGATGTGGGCCGGATAGCTTAATATTTCCAGATTTTCTGTGGGATTCAGTTCTTTTGCGAGATTTTTAAGTAGAGTTTCGATAGTTTCGGCTTTTTTTCCGCTGTTGGAAAATGATTCGCTTTCAATTGTTATTTTTGCGATTTTGCCGAATGGGGGATTGTTCATTAATTTTCGCTGGGTTCTTTCGTATTTGAAAAAGTTTTCATAATCGTTTGATGCTGCGAAAAGGAGCGCGGTATTTTGTGGGTTGTATGTCTGAATTATTACTTTTCCTTTACTGTTCGATCTGCCGGCGCGTCCGGCAACCTGTGTCATCAGCTGGAAATTTCTTTCTGTTGTGCGGAAATCCGGAATGTTTAAGCCGATGTCAGCGAGAATTATTCCCACAAGACTTACTTTTGGAAGGTGCAGGCCTTTTGCGATCATCTGTGTTCCTATGAGAATGTCAGCCTTGTGTTCCCTGAAGGTCTCATATATTTCTTTAAACGCATGTTTGCCGGATGTCGTGTCTTTGTCGGCGCGCAGGACCCGGGCGTCCGGAAACTCCTTTAAAAGCTCGGCTTCTATGCGTTGGGTTCCTATTCCCAAAAATTTTATATTCGGGCTTTTGCAGTTCCTGCAGATGACAGGCGGGGATTGTATTTTTCCGCAATGGTGGCAGATCAGGCTGGGGCTGCCGAGTGTTTTTGCGTGATATGTAAGCGGAAGCTCGCATGCGTCACATTTTTCGGTGAATCCGCAGTCGCGGCAGATGACGGATGACGCCGAGCCTCTTCTGTTCAGGAAAAGGATTGTCTGTGATTTGTTTTTGAGGGAAAGTGTGATTTCTTCTTTTAATCTGTCGCTGAAGATCGAATAGTTTCCTTTTTTGAATTCATCCCGCAGGTCGACGATTTCTATTTCGGGAAGGGCTGCGCGGCCTATTCTTTCTTTTATCATGAGTGTGGAATCTTTCAGAGTTTCGGCGGTTTCTATGCTTGGAGTCGCGCTTCCCCAGACTATTTTTATTTCGGGGCTGAATTCCTGGATTTTTTCGGCTACGCGATGAGTTTCGTAGCGCGGTGAATTGTCCTGCTTGTATGAAAGTTCGTGTTCCTCATCTATTATTATAAGTCCGAGATTTTGGAACGGTGCGAATATTGATGATCTTGAGCCAATTATGAGTTTTGCGCTTCCGGAAAGTATATTTTTCCAGGAATTGATTCTTTCGCCTTCGGAGAGCTTGCTGTGAATTACGGAGGACCTTATCCCGATCGATTTTTCAAAATATTCGATCATTTGTGGGGTAAGAGATATTTCCGGAACCAGGATCAGTACCTGTTTGCCTTTTTCTATGAAGCTTTTTGCGAGGCGCGAATATATTTCTGTTTTTCCGGAACCGGTGACGCCGTGAACTAAAAACTTGTTCTTCTTTTGAGAGAGAATCGTGGCGACTGTTTTTTCTTGTTCTTCCGTTAGTTTTAGGGTTTTTGTTCTAATAATTTGCTCAGTGGTTTTGGCGGTTTTTCTTATCTTTTTTCCTTCAAGGATTTTTTTGGGAATGAAGAGTTTTAAAATTTTGAAAAGCGGACAAAAGTAAAATAAGGAAAGCCACTCGGCGATTTTTATCTGATTTTTTGAAAGAAGAGGGGACGGACTTAAAATTTCCGCTACCGGAAGCGTTTTGAAGGAAGGTTTTGTTCCGGTTATGTCCCAAACTATTCCCGCGACTTTCCTTTTTTTAAGCGGAACAAGTACGGACTGGCCGGTTTTTAGTTTCAGGTCCGGCGGAATAGAGTATGTGAGCGTTGACTGTGCTTCGCCTATTTTTTGGGGAATCAGTACCTCTGCGTATTTCATTTTGGTTTGTTTGTGTTTGGGAATATAGCGCATTTTTTGTCTTGAGATTCCAGGCTGGGGTGGACGTATGTCTAATTTTGTGTTATAATCAAATTAAATCATTTAAACAAAAACAAAAATGTATAAAGAAAATCGTCTGATTTTTAGGTCAGGTAATCCTGAAGCTCAACCATCCGGAGGGGGAACAAAGGTGGAGACTATTTATCGTGTAAAAGGAAGACCCGAAGAGTATAAGAAAGCTTTGGTTGAGAAGGAGCAGAAAGAAGCTGCAAATGCTGCGAAAGCGCAGGAGCGTATAGCTGCAAACCAGAAAGAGATTAATGTTGCAGAAAGAGTTGATCGTAAGGAAGAGAGCGCTCGTTTGGGCGAGCTTGAAAAAGCGCTTGATATGAAGGAGGCGTCAGTGGAAGGACTAAAAGAGGCTGCGATAAAGATTCTTAATGGAAGGGATCGTGTTGAGGCTATGAAAAAGTTAATTTCCGAGAAAGCTCCTGACGCGCGAAAGGTGGGTGTCGATCAGGTTTTGTTTGTTCTTGACGATAAAGACCAGCTTACCGGGTCTATTGGTAGCGGAAGAAAGACTCTTATAAAAACTGAAGACGATATGGGATCTTTTGCCAGGGCTCTGGATATTTATTAGCCATTTGCGGCGGCAAGTCTTTTCTTTTCCTTTCTGATTTCAAAACCGTAGTAGAGCATCGGGATTACTGTCAGGGTGAATATGGTTGAGCATACGAGCCCGAATATTAGAGCGAACCCGAGTCCTGCCCAGAATTCGTTTGTAAGTGCGAGAGGTAGTATTCCCACGATCGTAGTGATACTTGTCATGATTATCGGCTGAAGCCTGGCGTTTGTGGCTTCGGCTATTGATGTTGAGAAAAGCATGCCGTTTTTTCTGTTTGTGTTAATGCGGTCCATCAGAACTATCGCGTCATTCACAACTACTCCTGAAAGGGCGACTATTCCCAAAAATGCCGGAAATGATAGTGACAGGCCGATTGCCATTAGTCCCGGAAATACTCCTATTATAGCCAGAGGCAGCGTGAGTAGGATTATCAGCGGCTGCTTGAATGAGTTGAACATGAGTACAAGCGTGAATGCGATTAGTATTACCGCCACAATCATTGATCTGAAAAGATCTGTGAATGACTCTGTTATCTGCTCCAGATCTCCTCCGAAACTGATTTCATATCCGGCCGGTATCTCAAGGTTATCAGTTTTTTCGCTGATACTGGTTATTGCCTCCACTGAGTTTACGCCGGGTTCCACTTCCGATGTTACTTTTATGATTCTCTTGCCGTCCTCTCTTTCTATTGATGACAGGCTTTGTCCGAATTCGTATGTTCCGAGCTGTCCGAGTGTTACCGAGTAGCCTTTTGGTGACGAAATTTCGAAATTTTCGATGTCATGTATGGAGATATTTGTTTTTTCGTTCTCCTTGTCCAGGTTGTATTTGACCAGGATTTCGAGGTCTTCATCTCCAATCGTTATACTTGTAGGATTAAGTCCCTGTATTATGTTTCTTATTGCCATAGATACTTGACCGGACGAGAGTCCGTGAAATGCCAGAGCGTCTTTATCCAGGGTAAAATTAAATTCGTTCAGGCCCGGGGTAAGGCTTTGTTTGGGGTCAAAAGTTCCGGGGGTGTCCGCTATTATTTTTTCAACTTCATCGGCAATTTCCTTTAAAGTGTCCATGTCTTTTCCTGTAATTCTTGCTGTTATAGCTGCGTCGCTGGGAGGGCCTTCGGAAAGTTCCTCTACTGTAACTTTTGCGTCATTGAAATTTTTAAGCTCGTCACGAAGCTCCGAGTTTATCTCGTAGCTTTTTCTTTCGCGCTTATCTTTGTCAACAAGATTTACTGTTATGTTTGCGAGGTTTGATTCGGTTGATCCGCTTGAAACAAAAATTTCATCTTCTCCCGAGAGTCCTACGGAGCGGTTTGTTCCAATGTTTGTGATAAAATTCTCCACTTCCGGGATTTTTTCTATGTATTTCTCGACTTCTGCTGCGGCTTTTGCAGTTTCTTCAAGGACCACTCCTTTTGGAGTTTCGATTCTTACGATGAAATACGTGGTGTCGGTTTTTGGGAAGAGCTCTACTTTGAGGAGTCCTGTTATTGGCAGACTGAGGCTTATCGCAAAAGCAGCCAAGGCTATCAGTACTGTAAAGGCCCGTGCGGACTTTCTTTGTATAAGGTATTCAATTGCTTTGTGGAATTTTTCTCCGGCTTTGTCAAAAAATGGTTCCAGAATACTGTTTTTTTCGCCTTCCTTCGTAGATTTTACGAATTTTGTGGATAGAGCCGGAACTATTGTCAATGCCACAAAAAGTGATCCAAACAGGGTTGTGGATATTGTTATCGGAAGTGTTTTTAAGAATTCTCCAAGTATTCCGCTTACCAGAAGCATGGGGAAAAATGCGAAAATCGTAGTCATCGTGCCGGCGACGAGTGGCCATTTGTAAGTCTGGACGGACATTATTGCCGAGTCTACGGGGCTGAGACCTTTTCTGAGATTTTCGTGAATTCCCTCCATTATAACTATTGTCGTGTCAACCATCAGGCCGAGCGCTATTACGAGGGAAAACAGTGAGAGCGTGTTTAGGGTTAGTCCCATAATATCCATTACCACGAATGTGATCAGGAAAATTACCGGTAGTGAAAGACCTGCTATTATTCCTTTTCTTAAGCCGAGAGCTAAGAAAAGTATTAAGGTTATTGCCAGCATTGTCTGCAGGCCGTTTGTTGTCAGATTCCCGAGTTCCTCTTCAATATATACGGAATTGTCGTTTGTGATGGCTATTTTTATGTCTGGCGGAATTATGCTTTCTTTTAATTCCTCAATTTTTTCTTTTGAATTTTTTGCGACTGTTGATATGTCTGCGTTGTCTTTTTTGTATACCTGCAGGGAAACTGCCGGGAGCGGAGCCTCTCCGTTAAGCGACAATTGTGTTATTACGGCTTTTGGCGGATATTTTTCCTCGATGTCCGCGATGTCACGTAAGAGGATCGGGGTGTTGTTTTCGTCCGGTACGGTAATGAGCGGAAGATTTCTGATTTCGTCTATGGATTTAAATCTGTTGTCTATCCTTACGGAATAGTTGAGTTTGTCCGAACTTACGATGCCTATGGGAAGATTGTTGTTTGCGTACTTGATTATATTTGATATCGTCTGGATGTCGAGGCCATATCCCTCGACTTTTTTTTGGTCCAATGTGATCTCAATATATTTTTTTTGTCCACCAAGTACGTCGACAGAAACTACGCCGGATATCTTCTCAAGCTCCGCTTTTATGTCATCAGCTATTTTTGTGAGTTCGTTTATAGGTCTTGAGCCTATGATCGAAAATGTTACAACTGAAAAGGTATTTGCCTCCGCTTTTGTTACCATCGGATCGGTTGCATCTTCCGGCAGGTTTGTTTTTGCCATGTCGACCGCGTCCTTAACGTCCTGGATAACTTTTTCGCTGTCCGCGCCTGCGTCGAATTCTATAAAAACAGACCCAAATCCGAATCCTGCGCTTGATGACATTACCTCTATGTTATCTACGTTTGAGATTTCTTTTTCCAGGGGCTCGATAAGCAGAGATTCTGTGTCCGAAGGGCTTGCACCTGGTAATGCAACTGATACTCCGACGTATGGAATTTTGACTTCGGGCTGTATTTCTCTGGGAAGTGACATAACCGAAAACACTCCGGCGATTATTATTCCGATTATTGTAAGCCACGCAACCGGCCTTCTTCTTATGAAGAAATCCCAGATGGAGGCGGTAAAGGCGGGCTTATTTTCTCCGGGAATATTGTTCATTGGTCTGGTTTAAAATGTCACCTTTTCGCCCTCTTCGAGGAAGAGCGATGTTGTTGTTATTATTTTTTCATTTCCGTCCAGGCCGCCTGTGACCTCAATATAGTCTCCGATTATCTGGCCAGTGAGAATTTCTTTTAGTTCTATGCGGCTTTGCTGGTTTACTATTTTTACCAGCTTTTTCCCGTTATCGAGGTGGATGCTGTTTAACGGGATGAATATCTTGCTTTTGGGAATAGGGGAGAATGTGATTTTTACAAATGAACCTGCGGTGAGGTCAGGTGAGGCCGGTAGTGAGATTTCCACGTTGATTTTTCTGCTTGTTTCGTTAACGGAAGGGCTTATTGAGGTTATTTTGCCTTTAATGTCGCTGGTTTCTCCCTTTACGTACACGTTGTCTCCTACTGAAATAAGCTGGACCTCATTTTCGTTTACGCTTGTTTTTACTTCCAGGCCGTTAATATTCTGGATTTTTGCCAATATTTGGCCGGGAGATGTAAAATTACCTTCTTTTGCAGAGATTTCTGTAATAACGCCTGCGATAGGTGCTTTTATTCTACTTGAATCCGCGTTGAGTTCGGCTGTCTGGACTGCCGACTGTGACTGGACTATCTGTCCCTGCAGGCCTGTAAGCTGAAGTTCTCCGCCTGTTTGTGCGCTTTGAAGCTGCTTAAGCGCTGACTGGTATTGAAGGAGCGCTGCGTTTACCGCATAATCCAAAGAGTCTTTTTGGGAGGCAAGGCTTTTCTTGAGCTGGCTTAGACTGTTTTCTGCTTGGTCAAGTGCTAAGCTGGCGTTTTCTTTTGCGAATTTTGCTGCGTCCACCTGGGCTTTTGCCGCAGATTTTGCATTTTCAAGCTGGGAAATAATATCGGAATTGTTTCCGTCTTCGTCCGGGAGGTCTTCCAGGTCATTTATCTCGTCTTCTATTTCGTCAAGTTCATCGCGGGCTTTATCGTAATTTTTCTTCGCGCTTTTATAAGCTTTTTCGGTGGTTTCCACTCCCAATTCCGCTGCTTTAAGCTGTCCGTTGAAAAGGTTTTCTGTGTTGTTTCTTGATTTTTGCGCGTTCTCGTAGGCCTGTGCGGCCAATTCTGTACCTAACTGGGCTGAGGCAATGGTATTATTTACCGATTGAGCAGTCAGGTTCTCCGTGGATCTTAGTACTTTGAGGCCCTGTTTTGCGCTTTCCAGCTGTATTTCTGCTATGTTTGTACTGAGAGAGTCGGAAAGTTTTGCAAGTGTATCGCCTGAACTTACCTTGTCACCGACTTTTACCATTATTTCGGTAATTTTTCCGCTTGTCTGCGATATGACGGAAACTCTTGTCTTTGCGTATGATACGCCGCTTTTTGTGAACGTGAGCTCGGCTTTGTCGGTTTTCAGGTCAAATACCTCGACTTCTTTTGCGGGAAGTTCGCGCGGGATTTTTTGGACAACCGTGTTGTCTGTTTTATCGACACCGGTTTTTGTGAAGAAATCCACAATTTCGCTTCTATAATAGTAGCCTGTCAGGGCCAGTCCTATTATTACCAAAAATAGTATTAGTCTTTTCATATTTTAAAATTTAGCTATAGATATTACTATTTTTTTACGATTTGTCAATGTAATATTGACAAAAGCTGAATATTTGTTATAATCACTGGCTTTTAAAATTTATTATGAATTTGCAGGACAAAAATATGATAGTGGATCTTGTTGCCAGAGGGCAGGAGGATAAGCTTGTTGACAGATATATTTCCGAAGGGCCAAAAACTCTCAGGGAAAGTCTTAAATTGACTGAAGAACAGTGGCTGGATGTTTTTGATTATCTGGTTTTTGAACACAATCTTCTTTATAAATGCGTGACCAGAAGTGCAGATTTTTTTGTGGATGAATACGTGAAGCACGGCGCTGCGGGCCTGAGAGAAATTCTTGATATTGCGGATTCGAAGTATGACAGAGCTTTTGAGATTGTTTTTGACTTTGTGGCTATTTCAAAAGATGGCCTTTATTACCATGTTATTGAGCACAGGAATACTTATATGGCTGCGATGCGAGCGCGTGGCGGGGATTTTGTGAGAAAGGTTTTGTGTATATGGAATGACAAATATGAGGAAACCTGGGCCAGAGTGCTTGATTTTCTGCTTCATGCGGTTTGTAACGGGATTTTTTCCGAGCAGACTTTTGAACACGGACTGAGGGCATTCTCAAAAATCATGAACCGTGTCCGTCCCCAGAGAGCTTTGAATAAATGGGGAATTCTTTAAAATGGTACGCCCGACAGGATTCGCCCGGCAAGGACGGGCCGAAGACCAGTGTTCTATATTCCAAGTGCTAGAATTGGTACGCCCGACAGGATTCGAACCTGTAACCACTGGTTCCGAAGACCAGTGCTCTATCCAGTTGAGCTACGGGCGCATGGATAAGTCTTTCCTATTATAGGGAAAATATTTGAATATGTGTATATGTGTTTGACAAAAATTGCGTTTTGAATGTATTTTACCGCCTAAAATATTTTTATGAAGTTTCGAAAAGGACTGGCTGTAGCTGCGATGGTTATGGGATTGGGACAGGTGTCGGATGTGAAGGCGGATGGTGGGAAGCCGCAGGCGCTGCTTGATCCTATTTCCGAGTGCAGGTTGGAACGATTACAGTTGGCCGAAACTTCTTCCGAAGTACGTTTGAGAATTATCGGTCTTTTGGGACTCTCCGGTCATGCTGATACCAATGCGTGTCATACGGATCCAAGGAGAGTTTGCACAAGCGAAAGATTGGCAATGGCCGGGGTTGTGAATTTCATGAGACGTGTGGATCCGCATGGGATTGCAAGTGGATTTGATTTAAGGGTTAAGAAATGTCTGGATGGTGCTCGCGGAAATGATCGTTTTGTGCGGTGTATGGTCAATACTGTCACGAGCGCGGAGAGTGGAGCTTTTAATGCTTTGACCCGACCATGTATTGATCGTGAATTTACCGGAGAGGCCGGGGCGTGTGAGGCTATAGTTGCTGGAATGAAACGCGTTGAGCAGGAAGAAAATGAGCTTACGGCATGCCAGAATGCCTGGCGGGATGATATAGAGGCGACTAGTTTTATTGTTGATTCCTTCCAGCGGTTGCAGAAGATAGGTCCTTCGGAAGTCGGACTTATTCTCAGCAAACCCAGGCATGACAAGTAATAAATCAGCTGTTTGCCTTCTTCTTATCCGCCCATTTATTCCACATTACGGCAATCGGACTTGCGGTGAATATGGAGGAGTATGTACCGACAACTGTGCCGAGGGTCAGGGCAAGAACAAAGTAGAATATTGACGGACTTCCCCAGATCAATACGGCTACAAGTGCTATTATTGTTGATAATGACGTATTTATCGATCTCCTCAGAGTTTCGTTTAGCGAGTTGTCTGTTATTTCCGTCAGGCTTTGTTCTCCGGAATGTCTTATGAGGTTTTCCCTTATTCTGTCGAAAATTATGATTGTGTCATTTACGGAATAACCAAATACCGTGAGCATTGCCGTGATGAAGAGTGCGTCGATTTCAACATTCAGAAATTTTCCAAGTATGACGAATATTCCGGTAACTATAATAATGTCATGAACGAGCGCTATGATTGCGCAGAATCCGAATCTCCACGGGCTGACTTCGCGCGGGATTTTTCTGAATGCCAGACCGATGTAGATGATTATCGTGATTATGGCTATTATTATTGCAAAAATTGCTTTCTGAAGAAGTGTGTTTCCTATCGTCGGACCGATTGTTGTGAATCTGGCTTCGGTGAATTCCGGAAGGCGTTCTTTCATTTTTTGCAATATGAGGTTATGAGTATCTTCCGATATGTATTTCGTTTTTACAATAAAGTCTGTGTCTCCTGATTGAATTATCTGAATTTTGCTGAGATCAACCGGTTCTGTTCCATCCATTGAAATTACTTGGTCTTCAACTGAAGTTGCGAGTGGTGCCGCAGTTTCAGAGGGAGCAGGTGATGACGGTTCGGATGCTGTATCGATTGCAGAAGCGGCTGAAGTCTCACTCTGAATTTCGTCTCCTATTGTCTTAAGATTATCCGTAAGCTGTTCTTTTGTGACGGGTTCTTTGAAATCAAATTCCATGAGTGTTCCTCCTTTGAAATCTATTCCAAGATTAAGGCCAAAAACTATTATCGCGATAAGCGAAATTCCTACCATGCTTGCTGATATTGTCATCCAGGTTTTTGATTTTTTTATAAAACCGATGCGGGGGATGCTTTTTTGAGAAATACCGAATTTCGATAGGTTTTCTGCGATTTTCTTTCCGACAAATCCCTGCAGAAGTGTTTTGGTGATCGTGATTGCCGTGAACATTGAGACTAAAATTCCGGCTGCCAGGTTAAAAGCAAAACCTCTTATTATTGAGCTGCCGAAATAAAAGAGGATCGCGCACGTTATCAGCGTAGAAAAGTTTGAATCTCGTATAGCGCTCCAGGCTCTTGCAAATCCGGCGTCAAGTGCTGCGCCGAAGCTTTTTCCTTCCCTGATCTCTTCTTTGAATCTCTCAAAAATAAGAATGTTCGCGTCGACGGCCATTCCCAATGAAAGTATGATTCCGGCTACGCCTGCGAGAGTCAGAACAACTCCTGTTTTTAGCAGAAACGTAAGGAAAAAGAATGCAATACAGCTAAGCAGGAAGGAGAGAACTTTTTCCCATCCCGAATCCTTATTGTTTACTATTTTGGAGACGAGGAATATGAAAATTCCCAGCGATATTACCAGCGCGACGCCGATGTTCAGGTGGGATTTTATTAAGAATATTAATATTACTGCGTATATTGCCAGTGCGGCGTTTGCTATAAGTCCCGCGACGCGGTAATTCCAGACCATGAAAATCATTATGAGCAGAAGGCCAAGCAAGCCTGCGAACAGACTTGTTGAAAGTGCTTCATGTCCGAGTGTTGCGCCTATTGTGTATTCACCGGTCAAAACTATCGGTGCCGGAATCGCTCCCGTGTTTAGATCGCGTGCCAGGTTCTGGGCTTCCTCGTTTGTGAATTGTCCCGTGATCTGGGCTACTCCGCCTGATATTTTTTCATTTACAACAGGTGCGGATATGAGATCACCGCCGACAAATATTGCTATTTTTTTGTTAATATTTCTGGTCGTGAGTTCCTCAAAAAGCTTTGCGCCTTCGTCGTTAAACTGTATCAGAACGTACGGTTGATAAAATTTATCGAGCTCAACGTCCGCATGTACAAACTGTTTTCCGGTCAATCCTGTTTCTTTCCATGGATCCGGAGTTGTTGAGTAGGTGATTGTTTCGTATTGGTATTGCGGGTAGGAAACATTTTCGCTTACTTTGTTTGCTTTTATTATATGGTATCCGAATTCTGTTTTGATTATGTCGCTTATCTGGCCCTGCTGAAGGGCAAGTGCTGTCTGTTCAAAATCATATACATATGTTCCCTCGCCGGTTACGGGGGTGTTGAGTTTTCCTCCCATGTCTTTATTTGATGCATCATCGGAATATTCTTTCGCAAGGGCGGCAAAGTCCGCGCTGTTGTCGAGTTTTTGTTTGATTTCTTTTGCCAGTGCGTATGCTTCGTCCTCGGTTCTTGTAATTTCCGCGGTTGCGCTTGCAAGGCCACTCCATGATATTAGGATATGGCTTGCGTCTATTTCTTTTTCGTTTTTTACCGCTTCTTTTGTTCCTGTCAGTTTTACTATTGCCAGGCCTGTTGCTTCGACTGCCTCGCCTGATTTGTTGACCGTGAATGATCCTCCTGTTTCAATAAGATCCTGTGTAAATTCGCCGGGTTTAAGAGATTTTACCGTCTGTGCTGTTCTTTCCGGTGTGATTTCATTCTCAAAAACATAGCCTGATTTTTCGTATGTTACTTTTCCGGGATACGCCTGCTCCTCTTCCTGTCCGACAATCGAGAAATCCTCTCCGCCTTTTATTTTGTTCAGCGCGTCAAGTGCGTTTGTGTGAATTTTGTCTTTTTCCTGCGGATCAAGGGATCCTTTTTCTTCTTTGAATTCAAGCTGGATCGTTTTTCCTACTGTAGCTTTTGCTTTTTCCAGTCCGACAAGTTTTTTTTCATCATCTGTCAGTTCGTCAACGGTTTTGTTTTCGCCGAGATACATATCTATATCCTCCTGTGTGATAGTGGCAGTTTCTGCAAGTTCCACTATTATGTGCTGTTCGCCGCCGATGTCTGAAATGTAAATGTTCGGTTCGGCAACGCCGAGAGAGTTCACTCTTTTTTCTATTACCTCTTTTACTCCCTCAACTACGCTTTCCTGATCGGCCTCGGGAACTTTTCGAAGGTCTATTTTATAATCCAGCTGTGATCCTCCCTGCAGATCCAGTCCGAGGTATATTTTTGATTTCGTGATTGCCTCCGGAGTGAAAGGGACTATCGCGCTTTGTGTGTTTGCCGGTAGGTCAAAGAAGCTGAGAAACAGTGCAACAATTATAATTGCAAGAATTTTCCAGGATAGATATTTCTTCATATATCGGTTGTTAGTTTTATTTAAGTTTATTATGTAAGAGTTTGTCGGTTTTTTCGTCATTGCCTCGTCCGCTTCTTCCGTAATCGTCTTCGAGTTTTACCACGTCATCGAGCTCGGGCGTGGATACCTCGAATATCTCACTGTCCTCCAGCGCCTCCAGGCGGTGGATAGTATATGGATATACATCTATTTTGTCACCGGAATTTAATATTTTCTCTTGCAGGTTTGATTTGTCTGTGCCGTAAGTAAATTTGACCTTTCCTTTGTATATATACTGAGTTTCCGATTTTTTTTCATGGTATTGCAGGCTGTAGCGGTGGCCTTTTTTGACCGAGAGAATTTTTCCGGCGTATTTGTCGGTGAGGGCGAACCAGATTTCTCTTCCCCAAGGCTTTTCTTTTATTTCGATTTTGTGGTCTTCGGGCATTTTTTGGTGGGTTTTACTTGATATCTTTAACGGTTTTGGATTCTTTTTTCGGGCAGACGAGTGTGCCGTCCGGAGTGTCTACTATTATGAGGTCTTTCAGACCGATTGCCGCGACCTTTTTGTCGTTGTACGCATAGACAAGGCATCCTTTGCAGTTCAGGAGCTCCGCGGGACCTCTTTCTATGTTGTCGTTTGAATTTTTCGAGAGTTCTTTCCAGATCGCTTCCCAGTTTCCAATGTCGGACCAGCCAAGGTCGGCTTTTAAAATTCTTATTTGTTTAGGGTCGGTTTTTTCCATTATTGCGTAATCTATCGAGATTTTTTCGAGCGTGGGGTAGAGGGCCGAAATTACCTCTTTTTCGTCCGGCGTGTCCAGTGCCTGAGAGATTTTTTGGAGTTTTGTGAATGTTTCCGGCTGAAGGGTCGCGTATTGGTCAAGGATGGTCTTGGCTTTCCATACGTAGATTCCTGTATTCCACAGATATTTTCCACAGTCCACAAATTCAATAGCGTGCGCCAGATCAGGTTTTTCCGTGAATGAATCGAGGTTGTAGATTTCTGTCTCCTCAATTTTTTCGTCGAGCTTTCCGAGCTTTACGTAGCCGTAGTTTATGTTTGGGGATGTTGCCGGGACTTCTATGATATTAAGAGTGTTTTTTTCTTTCGCGACAACTTCGGCAATTTTTAGGTTTTGCTGAAATCCCTCTTTGTTTTTTATGAGGTGGTCGGCGTAAATCACTGCCATTATTTCATCCGGGTGTCTTTTTTCAATTATTGCTGCGGCGAATCCGATACATGAAGCTGTGTCGCGCAGAGCCGGTTCTATGATTATGTTTTTTTCAGGAATTTGCGGGCAGAGATGCTTTATTAGATCGAGGTGTTTTTCGTTGATTGCGATGTAAATATCTTCGGGCGCGAGAAAATCCAGTCTTTCGACTGTTTCCTCCAGTATTGTTTTGTCTGTGATGAGTCGCTGGAACTGCTTTGGTTTTTCGGGAGTTGAAAGGGGCCAAAGCCTTGTTCCTCCTCCGCCGGCAAGTATTACTGCTTTCATGGCGGAGATTTTAGCAGATATTGATTTTTTGGGCTAGACCAGGCTACTACCGGTCATTTCTTTGGGTTTCTTTAGCCTAAGGATTTTTAGTACGGTCGGGGCAACGTCTTTCAGCCCGAGATTTTTTCCTTTTCTTAAGCTCCGGACTTTGTTTTCTTCTGAAATGTAGATAAAAATTACCGGATTTAAAGTGTGAGCGGGACAGTCCTCGCCATTAGGATATTTCATGAATTCCGCGTTTCCATGATCGGCTGTTAAAAGCACCGCGTAGCCTTTTGAGAGAGCTCTCGGAATGATTTTTTTGAGTTCTTTGTCTATTTCTTCTATTCCTTTTTTGACTGCTTCAAATTCTCCGCTGTGGCCCACGAGGTCGCAGTTAGCGAAATTCAGTAGTATGAAGTCAAATTTTTTATTTGAGTTTAATTCTTCCAAAAGCACCGAGGCCAGGCGTTGTGCGCTCATTTTAGGTTTTTGCGCGTAAGACGGGACTTTCGGGGAAGGAACAAGCATGCGTTTTTCGCCTTTGTATGGCTCTTTTATCTGTGAGTTGAAGAAAAACGTTACGTGCGCGAATTTTTCGGTTTCCGCGATGCGGAGCTGACTGAGATGTGATTTTGAAAGGGTTTCTCCGAGGTTGTTTTTTACTTTGTTTGCCGAAAAAAGTACTGGTGCAGTTTTTGAATAAGGTCCGAAGCACACAAAATGCCTGAAGCCTTTTTTTGTGAAGGCTTCGGTTATTTGTTTGGCGCGGTCTGTTCTGTAGTTGAAAAAAACTATTGAGTCGTCTTTTTCCATCAGTCCTTCTTTGTCGAGCAGAATTGGTTTTATGTAATAATCGGTATCTGTTCCTGCGGCATATTCGTTTTTTATTGCCTCCAGAGCCGAGGATTCTTTTTTACCTTTTCCTGAAGCGTATAGATCATAGGCTTTTGCAGTTCTGTCTAAATTTTTATCGCGGTCCATCGCATAATATCGGCCGATTATCGTTGCGAGCGTCCCAATTCCAAGTTGTTTTATTTTGGAATTTATTTTTTTGATGAATTTGTCCGCCGATCTTTCCGGCACATCGCGGCCGTCGGTTATCGCGTGGATGTAGACCTTTTTAAGTTTTTCTTTTTTTGCGAATTCAAGAAGCGTGAAAAGGTGGTCAAGATGCGAATGAACGCCTTCGTCGGAAATCATTCCGAGAATATGAAATTTGGAATTATTCTTCCGGCAATTTTCTGCTGCGGCTTTTAAGGCTTTAAGACGGAAAAATTTACCGCTTTTTATTGAACGGTTTATTTCTTCAAGAGATTGATAAACAATTCTGCCTGCTCCCATCGTGAAATGTCCGACTTCGCTTCCTCCCATCGTGTGAGGCGGGAGGCCGACATATTCGCTATCCGCGCGTAAAAGTGTCGATGGATAATTTTTTCTTAAACTTTTTAAAAAAGGCGTGTCGCTTCTGGTTACGGCATTGTATTTGTAATCTTTTCCCTCGCCGTAGCCGTCAAGCACAATCAGGAGAACGTGTTTTTTCATGATTTATATTGAAAATGAATTCATATACCACTCCAGCAGTTTGTCGCCAAAAAATATTGCGGCTATCATTCCCGTAACCAAAAAAGGTCCGAAAGGTATCGCCGATCTTCTTCCGACTTTTTTCATTATCAGGAGAATTCCGCTTATTATTGCGCCCAAAATATATGCCACGACGAGCGCGACAATTCCAAGTTTCCAGCCGAGAAGAACTCCGATCAGAAGTCCGAGTCTCAAATCTCCGCCGCCGATCCACTTTCCTTTTGAAGCAAAAAACTGCAGGGCGAAAAATGCGAGAATAGCGGCTCCGCCGATGAGCATGTCGAGCGGAGGCAGTGTTCCTATCACAAGTCCGCCGGTTAGGGCTACCGCGATTGCCGGCAGTGAAAATCTGTCCGGAATAATTTTATACATGAGGTCGTAAAAGAAAATTCCCGACAGCATGCTGAATTCGATTATATAAAAAATAAAGATTTCGAAAGTCTGCCAGTTTATCGTGTAGTCCACGACTGATGGATTTATTATGGAGGGGACGGTTTCGATGAAATTCCACATGAAAAAAGTTGCAAGAAAAAGGAGGCCGGTTACGATTTCCAGCATGATGTAATGTGCTGAGATTTTTTTGCCGCAGTAAGCGCATTTTCCGCGCAGGAAGAGCCAGCTGAAAATCGGAATGAGATGTCTGAATTTGATTTTTTTCTTGCAGGCGGGGCAGAAGGATCTGCTTATCAAGATGCCTTTTTTGCGCATGTGAATGCGGTAGATTGCAACGCTCAAAAAACTTCCGATTATTGCTCCGAGCGCGAAGGTGAGTGTGGCGAAAAGTGGCGTCATGGTTGTGAAATGTTAATTTGTAAATTGTTAAATCTTGTGGCGGCGAGGCTGGCGATTGAATTTCCGGACCCGAGTGTGTAGGCTTTTTTGTAATATTCTTTTGCGAGAGTGTCCATTCCTTTCTTTTCGTAGAGCCAGCCGAAATTGAGGTAGGCTGCGTCAAATGAGGGATTTAATTCGAGGGATTTCGCGAGGTATGATTTTGCGTCGTCGTATTTTCCGGCGGCCGTGAGTGCCCAGCCTGCCAGATTATAGCTCATTGCTTCGTCTGGGTGTGTTTTTAAAGCCGTGTCGGCAAGAGTAAGAGCTTTTGTTGGATTATTTAGCTTTTCGATGTTGAGCCAGATTGCACGGACAAAAACGTCCATGCTGTTCGTGTTTAACGCAAGAACATTTTCATATTTCAACGAGGCCTGCGAATATTTTTCTTTTATCAGGTACAGATCTCCGAGCCTGAGCTCTATTTCATCGCGCGGTTCAAATCCTTTTTTCTCCGCCTGTTCCAAAAAGCTGATTGCCCTGTCTATGTCGTCGTTCGCAAAGTACGCAAGTCCGAGGAAAAATAACGTTTCCGGTTTGTCTTCATCGAGGCTTTTTGCCTGCGTCAACGCGTCAATTGCGTCGGGAATTTTATCGGTGTTGAGGTAAGCGTAGCCAAGCACAATCCATGCGTCACGGTAATTATTTTTCTGATTAAGGACGTCGTAGAGCAGCGGAATTGCGGATTCATATTCGCCGGTGTCTGTTAAAGCTTTGGCAAGCAGGGTTTCAAGAAATATGTTTTCGGCTTCCGTGAAATATGAAAAATTCGTATATGTATCTGCGAAAATTTGTGCTTTTGCCTTGAGCGCGGGATCTATCGGTGTCGACACTTCCTCGGTTTGTTCAGTCGGGGCTTGTGCGAGCTGAGTGAAAATATTTTTGGCGCCCTCGAAATCTTTGTAAAGAACAAGAATAATTCCGGTATAGTATTTTACTCCGTAGTCCGAATCGGAAAGCGTCCATACGAAAGTTTTCGCACCTTCTATATTGCGCTGATTCAAGAGTGATCTGGTTATTCCTATTTTTATTTCGATGGATTCTGAATCGATTTTTTCCGCCTGCGAAAATGTTTCTTCCGCTTTTTTAGGGTCGTTTGCCAGCAATGCGGCATTGCCGAGCTTCATGAGTGCGCTTAAGGAATTTGGATTCAGTTTTATCGCGAGCTGATAATTGTCTATTGCGTCATAGATTTCTCCTTCGCTGAAAGATTTGTCGCCCGCCGACATATACTGCGTGAACGTCAGAGTCGGCTCCGCGGCGGCGGGCTCATAGTTATTTTGTATTTCCGTAACCGTTTCCTCTGTTCCTTCTGTAGGCTTGTTTTCCTCCGGCGGTCCGTTTTCTGTGGATTTTGGTCCCGTCAGTTGTATCGCGACAAATATCGCGCTGGTTATTATTATTACCCAAAGTAATGCTAGGACTTTTTTCATAATTGCGTTATTTGTTCTTGTAAAGGCATTGAGTGTGCTAGGCAGATTGCTGCGGCTATGGCGTCTGCGGCATCGTCCGATTTCGGTTCCGAGAACATTCCCATTATCAATTTTACCATTTGCTGGACGGATTTTTTATCAGCTTTTCCGTTTCCGCAAACGGATGATTTTATTTCCAGCGGAGTATATTCGCTTGCCGTGATTCCTTTTTCTGTAAGCTCCTTCAATATCACGCCTCTGGCTTCAGCCACTTTCATTGCCGTTTTTACATTTTTCTGGAAAAACAACTTTTCTACGGCGGCTTTTTGCGGCTGCCATTTTTTTATGAGAATATTTACGTCCTCCGCGATTTGAGTGAGTCTTATGTTTTGCGGAAGTCCGCATTGCGTGCGGATACAGCCGTAGTCGCACAAAGTCAGACGACCTTTTTCTATGTCGATTATAGCGAATCCTGTCGTTGCTGTGCCCGGATCTATGCCAATTATTCTCATGCTATATTTTTGTTGTTGATATACGGCCCTCCTTTTTGCTCGCGTTTATAACGATTACTATTTTGTTGCCTTTTTTTGCGACTTTTGCTTTTTTCAGAAATGAAATTATTTTTTCCATTATTCTATGATCTTTCTGGGAGAATTTTTTTATAAAAACTTTATTTATTCCCCATACCAGCGTCAGTTCTCTTCTGGTTTTTTCGCTCGGAGTGATTGTTATTATTGGAATATAAAGCCTGTTTTTTGCTATCTGTCGCGCGGTGTATCCGTCCTGGGTGTAGACGACTATCATAGAAGATCCGGTATCGGCCGCGATTTTGCACGCATTTGTACATGTCGCATTGAGTGATGACAGCAATTTTGGCGGAGCGATCTGCTCAAGTAATTCCTCATGTTTCTGGAGTTCTTTCTCAACTGTAGAGGCGACTTTTGTGAGGGTGAGCGCGGCTTTTGCCGGGAATTTTCCGACGGCTGATTCGTTCGAAAGCATGATTGAGTCCGTGTGATCAAATACTGCGTTTGCCGCGTCCGAAATTTCCGCACGGGTTGCCCGTGGCTCCGTGACCATTGACTGGAGCACCTGCGTGGCAGTGATTACGGGTTTTCCATATCGGTTTGCGAGGCTGATTATTCTTTTTTGAATAATTGGAACCTGTTCCGGCGGCATGTCTGAGCCAAGATCTCCTCTCGCAACCATTACTCCGTCTGCGGACTTGATGATTGCTTTAAGATTTTTGACGGCTTCGTGTCTTTCGATTTTTGCGATTATCGGCGTGTTTTTTTTCTGTTTTTGAATAAGACTTCTTAGGTTTTCGATATCTTTTTGTGATTTAACGAAAGACAACGCTACGAAATCCACGTTATGTTTAAGTCCGAATTTCAGGTCTCGTTTGTCCTTTTCTGTTATTGTTGCTGCGGAAATTGATGCGGTGGGGGAATTGATTCCCTGATGGCTTTTTATTATTTCGCCAAATTTTACTTTGCAGAAAATGTCTGTTTTTGTGACTTTAAGGACGTATGTTTCGATCAGTCCGTCATTTATCAGAAGAACATCGCCTTTTTTTATATCTTTTGTAATATTTTTATACTGAACCGGAATTTCCGTTTTTCCATTTGTCTGATTACCGATAATATTTCTCGAGGTTAGAATGATGGTGTCGGATTTTTTAACCTTTATGCCGTCTTCGGGCATTTCGCCGATTCTTATTTTCGGTCCCTGAAGATCCTGAAGAATTCCTATAACTCTGCCTGTTTCTTTCTCGGCTTTGTGCAGATTTTTTATCATTTTCGCGTGATGCGGATATGTTCCGTGCGAAAAATTCAGTCTCGCGACATTCATTCCGGCTCTTATCAGAGCCGCTATTTCGCTTGTCGAATCACTCGAAGGTCCGAGTGTGCAAACAATCTTTGTATTTTTATTGTGCATGCTGGAATGAGAGAGGAATTTTGTTGAGTGAACTATAGCAGAAAATGGCGGCGTGGAGAATGGGGGATTGACAAAACCAATTATTCGCGTAGAATCGTCTTCTTTTGGTGCTTAAACTGTTAAATATGAAACTGTCGTTAGTCCCGTCAGCGGATATGGATACTTCCCGGAGTGTGGAATCACGCGAAGGTAGTGGAAGAGGAATATTATCTTCAATACGCTCAAGAATTAACTCATGGGTTGTCGCGGCTGCGTTGGGTATCTCAGCCGTTGGTAGTGGCTGTGCTTCAACTGAGGCTGTGCGCAGACCTGTGCCTGTGGTCGTTGCGGAAGGGTTTCGTTATGGGGATCTTGTTATTCAGGATGTTTTGAGGATTAGAGACGGGGAGGAGCTCGTGATTGATGTTAGAATTGACGGATGTAATCTTGTTGTTCTTGCAGTTCGAGAGAATACGGGTCATTACAGGATAGATAGGATTATGAATGCGTTCGGGCATTGCAGCGATAAAAGCAGTTCTGAGGCCAGGTTTTTTTAGTGATTCTTTTACTTCACTGTCACGCTTTTTGCGAGGTTGCGCGGCATGTCGGGGTCGTTTTCGCGGAGGACGGCGAGCTGGTAGGCCAGGATCTGGATTGGAATGATATTTACAATAGGGGAGGTGTAGCCGGTGTCGGGGACGCGGATCCAGAAGTCGAAAACTTCATGCGGAAATGGGGAGACTCCTATGATATATCCGCCGCGGGCTTTTACTTCCGTGGCGTTTGAGATTATTTCGTTTTTTGTGTCATCATTTGCGACAAGCGCGATTACGGGGGTGTTTTTTGAAATCAGGGCTATCGGGCCGTGTTTGAGTTCGCCTCCGGCAAAACCTTCCGCGTGTATGTACGAAACTTCCTGGAGTTTTATCGCGGACTCAAGAGCCATGGGATAGTTTGCGCCGCGGCCGATTATGTACATGGATTCCACGTCTTTGAAGCGTTTTGCGATTTTCATGATGTGCTCCTCGTATCTCGGATTTAACATGTCGTTTATCTGGCTGGCAGTGTTTATAAGAAGCTGTTTTCCATCCGCGACG
>JBDRNZ010000018.1:0-2637 GCA_043810515.1 Candidatus Peregrinibacteria bacterium | reverse complement strand
AAAAACCAAGCGGTTGTTTTGCCGAAAGAATGGAAAATGGGCAAGGTTTCCGCCAGAAGATTCGGCGACACAATTGTGATAAAAAGAGCAGAAGAGCCGGTTTCCAAGCTTTCTGAAATCGCTTCAAGAATCTCATCGGCTAAAATGACTCCGAGAGAAATCGAAAAAGAAATAAAAAATTACAGAAAAAATAAATGAAAATCGTCATAGACAGCAATATTTTTATTTCCGGAATTTTTTGGAAAGGCGCTTCAAATGAAATTATCAGGCTTGCCGAAGAAGAAAAAGTGGAAATTTGCGCTACATTGGAAATTATTGAAGAATTGTTCGGAGCGCTTAAAAGAGATAAATTCGGCAAATTTTATGAAGAAGCAGCGACTGAGCCGGAATATGTTTTTGGACAAATATTTGAATTGGTAAAGATTTATTCCCGTAAATCAAATATCCATATAATCAAAGACGATCCGTCGGACGATAAATTTCTCGCTTGCGCCATCGCTTCCGGCGCCGACTTTATCGTTTCCGGCGACAAGCATTTGTTGAAACTTAAATCTTTTCAAGATATTCCCATTGTCGCGCCAAGGCAATTTATCAATCGTTTCAGGAAATTATAATTTTTTTAAAGAACATTTTTACGGCCTTGAAACTTCGCGTTTCGGGGCTTTTCTAAACCCGCAATGTTGTCATTGTAGGGAATGAAAATCTTCATTCCTATAATTATTGCGGACTTGGAAAAAGTAAGAGGGTAATTGCGGTCTTCTTTGAAGACAGATATTGAGAAATTTCTTTCTCTCTATCATTCAACAACTACCACTCTTTGCCGTTAACCCAACGGCTGGTGTGCTTGGGCGAGGGTTATTCCTCGCCTCTTTCCTCAGTGAGATCACTAAGGAAATATAGAGGATCTTCGCCCTCTATATCATCTGAAACACCGATGATGGCATACGCCTCATCAGTATTTCTCCCGGAGCCATCGGCCCAATAGCCGTGGTCCTTTTCCCCGCCTCCGATTTTCCAGAGACGGGTTTCGTTGGTGGTATCGGTTAGGGCAGCTCCCCAACCGGTTACTCGCCAACCTTGTTCATATAGCTGTACTGCCAGCTTATACGCTGGCTTCTCCTCTCTGGTTTCCAGGTCGGAGATTAATGACTCGAGGTCATCTGTCGCCTTTTTTAGGCGTCTGATAGCCTCTATCAGTCTTTTGTTCATTTCAGTCACCTCTAATTTTGGACGGATTAAGGCCGTCCTTCCTCTTCATTCAACTTTTCCATGGCTTCTGGAAGTCTTGCAACCTCCAAATCAACACGGAACGGCGCGCCGCTGGGAAGTCCGAATAGCTCCACCAGATTTTTTCCACTTTGCGTGGCAATTATTACCCGATCCTCTTTCTTTTTAGGATCCGTGAATAATGCCACCGCAAAAGAGGCTTTCTTCTGGCCGGCTAATAACAACTGGGTCATGTCGAATGACCCATAGACACTCTGATTACGAGTATCTATTACTGCCACATTGCCTGTTATGGCAAAAGTGGTAGCAAGCCGTTCGGTCTTCTTCTGGATCGCTGCGTACTTTTCCGCGGCTTTATCCAGAATCGCCTTCTGCGACTCGTCCCCCAAAAGCCATTTTGCAGCTGCGACACGAATTGTGTCGTCTTTTATATTGGCTTTTGTAGCCTGCTCAATGAGCTGGCCACGAGAGGACAACTCGCCTTTGCGGGTGTCGGCGGCAATTGCGTCTTGGACCAGCTGATCCAAGCTTGATGCCAACATGGCGGCACAAGCGCGAGCCGTCTGCGCGATGACCTTTCCACCTTGAGCGGTAGTTAGGTTGTTCATCTCCTCGGTATGCCATCCTTCGTGATGGTCATACCAGACTTTCAGCCGGTCGCCAAGCGATTCGTAGAATCTCCTGGTCATATCCACATCGCGGTTATTTACCGCGATATCTACGACATAAATCTCTTCTATGTCGTCAGGTATTTTTACCTTATCAACCAAGAATGGCTGGGTAAAAATTACCCTGATCTGATCGGCAGAAATGCCATGCTGTTTTGCCAAAAGCGCTACACTGGCGACACCGTCGAAGTCGCCATGACCTACAAATAATTTTTTACTCATTTCTAATCTTCTCCTCCCCTGCATCTCAATCTCGTCTCATAGCAGGGAAAAAACTGATTGGAAATTAATCGCTGGCTCCATAGTCCCGTTAGGGCCGTGGAGCCTGAATGCAAGATGTTATTAGCATCAATGGCTCATATATTTTGCATTACGGTTCCACAGGGCTATTGCCACTATGGAACCAACATATTTTTTCCAGATCACTTTTCTCCCTGCTATTTTTGAAAAGAACAAATTTTTCCTCCTTTGAACCCGTCTTTTCAAAAGGCGAGTTTGAAAAAAGAAAGAAAAGAAAAATCGTTTAATTGTCCCGTGGAGTTGTTACATCCACGGATTCAGTCTTTTCCCATGGCCATGTCATATTTTTTACACCTCCTTATTATTTCATTCAATAAACTAACAAGAAACTTTTTCCGATCAGTTTACTGGCTAAAAACTTGACGGGCTATGATTTTTCTTTTCTTTCAAAGTGCGTATTCCTATAAAAATAGGAGTTAGGAAGAGGAGGCCGTGGCTGACT
>JBDRNZ010000017.1:0-41156 GCA_043810515.1 Candidatus Peregrinibacteria bacterium | reverse complement strand
TTCTCACAGTCCGACATCTGGTCAAACTGTGTATTAGGCAAAACCGTGCCCTGCGCAAAACCCACCGGCGAGAAAACGGCAAAATTGAAAAGAATCAAAGACGCGAGCAAAAAAGACTTCATAAATTTCATGACATAAATATACCTGTTTCACCCACAGGCCACAAGACCTTGCCCAATTAGACAGGTCATATATAATAACAATCACCATTAATCTTTAAAAAATCCTTTAAATGGATCCTTCGCCGACGGTTGCCATAGTTGGTAAACCAAACGTCGGAAAATCAACACTGTTCAACAGGCTTATAGGAAAACGCCACGCTGTAATCGCAAGGGAAGCCGGAACAACGCGCGACAGAATATACCAGAAGATAGATATCGGCGGATACGAGATATCTCTTGTCGATACAGGAGGAATTGAATACGGAAAAAAAGACGATATTGAATCCGACGTTCAGGCTCAGGCAAAAGTTGCGATCGAGGAAGCGGACATAATAGTTTTCGTCACGGACATAACCCAGAATTTAACAGTAGACGACTACACTGCAGCGAATATTTTGAGAAAATCAAAAAAAACCGTAATTCTTATTGCAAACAAATCGGACAATGAAGAAATGGAGAAAAATATTTTTAATATTTATGAACTCGGATTCGGCGAACCGATAGCTATTTCCGCAATTCATAAATTGGGAATGGAAAATCTGAAAAGAAATATCGAGGAAACTTTGGAAAAATTAAAATTTAAAAAAAGAAAAAAACAAATAGAAGGGGATATGACAAACATCTGCATATTGGGGCGCCCGAACGCAGGAAAATCATCCCTGGTCAATGCGCTCTTAAGCGCGGAAAAAGTAATTGTATCAAGCCGCCCGGGCACAACAAGAGACGCAGTCGACACGGAGGTCACTTACAAAAAAAAGAGATATAACCTCACAGACACGGCAGGATTAAGAAAAGCCGGAAAAAGAAGCCGTGGAATAGAAAAATTCAGTTCTTTAAGATGCATAAACGCCATAGAGAGATCGGATATAGTCGTATTGCTGATTGACGGGGAAGAAGCCGTATCAAATCAGGACACGCATATAGCACAGCTGGCACTCGAAAGCGAAAAAGGAATAATAATAGCGATAAACAAAATAGATATTTTTAAAGAACAGCAGGAATTTCGCGATATAATGGCATCAAAACTCATGAAAAAATTTCCATTCATCCCATGGGCACCGGTAATTTTCGTATCCGCAAAAAATAAAACAAATGTAAAAGATATTTTCAATCTTGCCGACAAAATAATGGAGGAAAGAAATAAAAGAATAAAAACCGCACAGCTTAACAGCTTCCTCCAAAAAATCACACAGAAACACATGCCTTCAAGCGCAAAAGCCATAAAACCAAAATTTCTGTACGCCAGCCAGGTGGACACGTCACCTCCAAAATTTGTTCTGTTTTTTAAAAACTTAAAAAATCTTCATTTCACATATCCGAGATATATGGAAAATGAATTACGAAAAGAATACGGCTTTGACGGAACTGCAATATATTTAAAATTTAAGGAGAAAGTCGGGAGAAGCGCTCCTCGGTGATCAATGCATCGTTGTATTTTTTGCGCCAAAGACCGCGATAATACCGCCTTCTGTCGATATTGTGAAATTTAAGAACGTGATCGGAAATGATTATACTGGACGCATCCCCGGCGTTCTCAGATTTCTTTGAAGCGCGCAAAATCTGCCAGCTTCTTAATCTGTTCTCTATGGCATTACCAAACTTTCCCTTAAGCATCCAAAAAAACATCCTTCTTAATGCTTTGAAAATAAAAAAGTCGGGAATAACCTGATCGTTTCGAACCGCAAAATCGGTTTTATCTTCAAAATACCGCTCAGCCCATCTGTTTTTATTCAAAAAATCCGCGGACACACCGTCATCAATCAAAACAATCATGCTTTTCATCCAATACGCGAGATAAATATCATTTTTTATCGCTATGGACGACATATCCATTGCTTCTTCATCAACGAAAAAACTCAGGCAAAATCTACCTGCAATTTTATTTCCATGCCGCCGCGCGCCAAAAATATGCAGCAAAAAAGTTATAAAAGTCCTTGCGATAAACATACGGTTTTTTTTCGCAATCACAAAAAGATCAATATCGCTTTTTGCGTTTACCGTTCCAAACGCGAGATTATTGCAAACAGATACCATTTTCACAAAAGGCACAATCTGCAGAATTCGCACATAACAAACCGTTTTTTTCCACAACTTGTTTTCTAATTCCACCATATTTCGAGTATACTACAAACACTAGGAAAATTCCTCAAACCATGCTTACAGCAAAAGAAATAAAAAACATACTGGATTTATCCCCGCACGCGCCCGGCGTTTACAGAATGCTGGATAAATCAGGCGCTGTTATTTATATAGGAAAAGCCAAAGACTTGAGAAAACGCCTGAGTCAGTATTTTCAAAAAAGCACTGAAAAGCCAATGAGAACCCAGAAACTTCTGGAAAAAGTAGCCGACATCAAATTTACAGTCGTAGACAGCGAACTCGAAGCAATCATTCTTGAAACAAACTTAATAAAGCAATTTCAACCGCGCTACAACATCCTCATGAAAGACGGAAAGAATTACGTTTATATCAAAATAACAAAGGAGAATTTTCCAAGAATACAGATTGTAAGAAAAATGGAAAAAGACAACGCGAAATACATCGGCCCAAAAACAGCCGCTCACAAAGTAATCGAAACACTGCGGGTTTTAAAAAAAGTATTTCCATATCGGCAATGCGGCCTGAATATGGAATTCACCGGCAAAAATGAGGTAAAAATAACAAAAAAAACAATAAAATACCCATGCCTGGATTATTACATAAAATCCTGCCCGGGACCGTGTATAGGGAAATGCACTCCGGAGGAATATGGAAAAATCATAAAAAACATAGAAAACTTTTTTGAGGGAAAAGGGGAGGACGCTTTGAAAGAACTCAACAGCAGAATGCGTAAAAAAGCGCAAAACAAAGAATTTGAGGAAGCGGCCCGCATCCGTGACAAAATCAAAAAGGTCAAAAATATTATCGAAAAACAAAAAATTTCCGACACAAGTCATGAGAACCGTGACATAATAAATTACATTACAATTCATGATCACGCGTATTTCAATCTGTTTCAGGTACGCGATGGAAAACTCATAGGTCAGGAAAATTTTATCCTCAACGCCAGAAACGTGGAGGAAAATTCGACGGAACAAAAGCGTGAGGTTCTGGAAGCGTTTTTAAATCAGTATTACGAGATAGCTACAAATATTCCAAAAGAAATACTGATCCCTCACGAGACCGAAAATAAAATCCCGTTTAAAACAAAACTCATAGTCCCGAAAATCGGCACAAAAAACAAACTGCTGGAACTAAGCCTGAAAAATGCGAAAATTTTCGCTGACAGAAACGTCTTCGACTGGCGAACAGAAAATCGTCTTACGAAAGAAGCAGCGACCAACCTGCAAAAAATATTAAAAATTCCTCATCCGCTCAAAAGAATAGAGTGCTATGACATTTCACATTTAAGCGGAACCGAGACAGTCGGATCAATGGTGGTATTTACGAATGGCGTACCAGACAAAGCAATGTACAGAAAATTTCATCTACGCACGATCGGAAATAAGCCGGATGACTACAAATCAATGAGAGAAGTTCTCACGCGAAGGTTCACAAAACTGGCATTCAGTCTGCAGCATAAAGATTATGTTTTTTCTCTCGCGCGCAAAAAAGACCGGGAATTCATAGAAAAACACAGCGACATAGATATGCAGAAAACAGACAGGACCCTCTTCATCCTCAAAAAAAATAATCTTCAAATAGGATTTATAGCCTTGAAAGAATATTCCGTTGCTGCAGCGGAATTGACTAATCTCTGGTTGAAAAAAAGCGAGAGAGGTCATCGCCTCGGCCATAAATTAATAAAAAACGCAATTTTAAGAACAAAATCTAAAAGAATCTACATAATATGCGGAGAAGAGCTCAAAGAGTACTATCAGATGGCGGGCTTTGAGGAAATAAAATCCGTGCCGCCCGAACTTAAAAAAACATACGCTCAGCAAAAAAAGAAACTAAAACAGATCGAATTGCTGGCGTACGACACAAAAAAACACAAACCGGACAAATCCTTCACTAAAACACCTGATCTCGTGATAATAGACGGCGGAAAAGGACAGCTGTCGGCGGCGGACAAAGTACTCAAAGAACTCAAATTAAAAATCGCTCACATCGCGCTCGCCAAAAGACTCGAGGAAATATTTACCGTTCAGTCCGCCGCCCCAATAATTCTTCCCTCAAACAGCCCCGCCCTAAATCTTCTTAAAAGAGCCCGCGACGAAGCCCACCGGTTCGCGATAAGTTATCAACGCAAAAAAAGGACTTTGTCAAAATTTCAAAAATAACTTAAACTAAGGTTAAATTAACCCCTCACCCAATGAAAAAGTTTTTGCTACCCGCACTTTCCCTTTTTCTTCTCTTCGGCACAGCTCCATCAGTAAAAGCAGCCATCACTTATCCTGAAACGATAAACAGTGTTGTTCTCATTTCATCAGTAGACACGGAAGGGTACGAAATAACAGGATCAGGATTTTTTATAAGCAAAGACGGTCTCATTCTGACAAACGCACACGTCGTAACAGATCCTTATACAGGTGAGCCTAATAGTAAAATCTGGATATGTCTCATAGAAAATGAATACAGCGTGCCGTCATGCAATTACGAAGGTGAAATATGGACATATGATTCGTACTGGGATCTGGCTTTGATAGCTCCGGCATATGCGCTGGACGAATTGGGGAACAGAACAGGCGATTATCTTGGAACTACAGAAGATTTCGGTTTGCCGTACGTCGATCTGGCTGATTACAACCCGGCCATCGGTGACGAATTAAGCATAATCGGATTTCCGGCTTCAAGTCTGAGTTCCACGATTACATTAACAAAAGGAATAGTAAGCGGCTTTACCCCATTATCAACCATAATTCCGGAAATAGAAGAAGGGTGGCTATGGACAATCGAAACTGACGCCACAATAAATCCGGGAAATTCAGGAGGTCCGGCTTACAACGAAGACGAAAGAGTAGTTGGTGTGGTCCAGGCAATATCTACGGAAGGCATGGGTGGAAATTACGGATACATTATTTCGAACGACATAATTTACCTTTGGTTTTGGGATCTGGTAGAACAGGGAGCTTTGAATCAGACATTCGTGGAACAGGTATTCAGTAACGATTTCGACAGCTATTACAGCGATTACAGTGATAATAATGTAGACCTCGTAAATCGTGAAATTTTTTCGGATATTGATGTTTATCATCCAAATTTTATAGCAATAGATTCCCTCAAAAGCATCGGCGTGATTAACGGATATCCAGATGGGACATTCAAAGCTGAGGGAGAAATCAACAGAGCAGAACTAACAAAAATGGTCGTTGAAATGATAGCAGGAACACCAAGCCCCACATATAACAGTTGTTTTTCGGACGTCAAAACTGAATGGTTCGCTCCATACATCTGCTACGCACAGGCAGCCGGATGGGTTAACGGATATCCTGACGGCACTTTTAAACCGGCAAGCAACACAAACCGTGTCGAGGCTATAAAAATAATTTTAAACGCATACTTTGACGGAGAAGAAAACATTCCACAAAGCGAAGGAACAATTAATATGCCGCTTGATGCAGATCCAATGGCATGGTATTACAACTTTTTGGAATTCGCAATTACCAATGATCTCGTGGACCTTCAGCACATAACCCACTATCTGACATCAAGCTACAATTATAACGGCAGCGGAAATATGACGCGAAAAGAGGTTGCGGAAATGATTTATAGAGTTCTCTCCGCATTCACGCCCGCCCAATAATTTTCAGGAAGTCACTATTTCACATTCAGCAAGAGCCTGCCGGATCCATTCATCCACCGGAAGGCTCTTTTCGAATTCCTCAAGATCATGCGCATTTCCTTTAAGCTCGGGACTCTTAGGCATAAACATAGTGCAGCTTTCTTTGCACGGAAGTTTTGAAATTTCAAAAGTACCGATTTTCTCAGATATCCTGATAATTTCCTCCTTATCAAAACCAATCAGCGGCTGGAAAAGCGGAATGGAAGATACCGCATGCACCGCAAAAAGATTCTGCGGCGTCTGCGACGCGACCTGCCCGAAATTATCCCCGGTAACAATCCCTTTCGCATGCTCCCTCCTGGAAATATCCTCGGCAATTCTCACCATCATCCTTCTGTAAAGCAAAGTTCTTACTTTTCCGGGAACATCAAGATTTGTCGCGATGGATTTTTGAATTTTTCCGAATGGAACAAGATAAAGTTTCGTATCGGGCTGATAACCTCTCAAAATACCGACAATCTCCTTCGCCTGCTCCATCTCATCCTTTCCGGTGTAGGGATAGCCGTGAAAATGAACAAAAATCACTTTGGCCCCGCGTTTCATCATCATGTATGAAGCCACGGGAGAATCAATACCGGACGACATAAGACAGATAAGCTTGCCCTGCGTTGAAGGAGACAGCCCGCCGGCTCCTACATATTTCTTGAATGAAAAATATGCTTTGTCATTAAAAAATTCCACATCCACTACAAGCTCCGGATCTTTCATTTTTACCTTTATATCAATACCTTTATCTATCAAAGTAGCGCCAATGTCACGTTCTGCCTCAACCGATTTAAACGGAAGATCCATTGAACGTTTTGCCTTCACGCGAAAACTGGCTGGCTTAGTTTTAGGATCAAAAATTTCCTTCGGCATATTTTCAAACACCTGCTTCCCCAGTTTATCAAGATCAACGGATCCCGCATAAACAAACTTAAAATTCTTGATGCCAAAAACTTTAAAAAGAATATCCGCATATTTTTTCTCGTCCTTCTCAGAATCAAAATCATCCGGAATATCCACTAGAAGCCTTCCGAGCGTATACCTAATCGGAAAAGTTTTCCGGAAATTTTTCTGAAGAACGGATTTTATGCGTTCCTTAAGCTTACCGACAAAATAATCCGTGTTGGATTTCTTAAGTCCGATTTCACCGTAATGTACGATTATATAGCGTTTCATGGGAAACCAATTATACATGTCTATTTTTATAAAACAAAAAAGACTGCTAAAATCTCTCTGTTTTTCATAAGAATCGCAAATGCGAAACATAAAACAACTTCTGGACAGTTCCTCCCCGTTAACAATGGGAATCCTTAACGTAACGCCGGATTCTTTCAGCGATGGAGGACAGCACGACACGGTAAAAAAGGCTTTAAAACGCGCAGAAGAAATGGAAAGTGAAGGAGCAGACATAATCGACATAGGAGGCGAATCAACCGGCCCGAATTCAAAATACGTCCCGCCGAATGAAGAATTGAAACGCGTAATTCCCGTATTAAAAGCACTCAGAAAAAAAACATCCATTCCAATCTCAATAGACACTTATAAATCGCAGATTGCGCGCGAAGCGCTGGAAAACGGAGCCGACATAATAAATGACGTAACAGCACTGAGAGGCGACACCTCAATGGCAAAAATAGTCGCAAAATACAAGTGCCCGATAATCCTTATGTACTCAAAAGATAAAACTCCGCGCACAACCGTTCAAAAAAAGCATTACAAAGACGTTATTAAAACAATAAAAAGTTTTCTTCTTGCACGCATCCGCTACGCGCAGAAAAAAGGAATAAAAAAAAGCCAGATCATCATTGATCCGGGAATGGGAAATTTCATCAGCGCCATCCCGAAATACAGCTATGAGATAATCTCACGCATGTCAGAACTCCAAAAACTAAAACTCCCGATACTCCTGGGCGCTTCCCGAAAATCATTTCTCGGAGGAACATTTAAAGACCGTGATACAGCCTCAGTAGCCATTGCCGGTATTGCTTATTTGAACGGAGCAAGTATTATAAGAACCCACAACGTCAGCGCAACAAAAGAATTTTTTAAAAATTTTAGCCTCTAAAAATGCCCTCCCTTTCGCTCGGAACAACATTTCAGTTTGCTGCATCGCATTTCCTCACAAAATATCACGGAAAATGCGAAAATCTGCATGGCCACAACTACAAACTCATAATTATCATAAAAGACGATATAAAAGATGACGACATGGTTATGGATTTTAAAAAAATAAAAGAAATTGTGAATAAAGCCGTCATCGATCGTCTTGACCATGCTCATCTCAATGATATTATGGAAAATCCCTCGGCCGAACGCATATCTGTTTGGATCTGGGAAAATCTGAAAGACAAACTGCCGCTGGCAAAAACAATTCTGTACGAAACAGAAGATTATTATTGCGAATATGAAGGCGAATAAAAATTCATTTATAGGACTGGGAACAAATCTCGGAAATCGCAAGGAAAACCTTGCACACGCGCTAAAAGAAATTTCCATATTCGCAAAGATCACTAAAAAATCATCGGTTTACGAAACCCCTCCCGTGGGGTATAAGAAACAACGGCCGTTCTTAAACATGGTTATAAAAATAAAAACTTCCCTCTCCCCGCAAAATCTGCTCAAAAAACTGAAAGAAACGGAAAAAAAGATGGGAAGAACAAAAACGGTAAAAAACGGCCCGCGGATAATAGATCTCGACATTCTCTTCTACGGAAAAGAAATAGTCGCAGAAAAAAATCTGAAAATCCCTCACCCACGCCTGCACGAAAGAGATTTTACGCTGAAGCCTCTATACGAAATATCACCAGGAAAAATTCATCCAAAACTCGAAAAAACGATAAAAACACTCTTAAAAGAACACAGTGGATCAAAAAAAACTTGAAAAACTTGCAAAAGAACTCATAATCGAAATAGGGGAGGATCCTGAAAGGGAAGGCCTGAAAGAAACACCACGCCGCATGGCGAAAGCATTCGAAAAACTTTTTGGCGGATACGAAAAAGATCCGGCAAAAGTTATAACCGAATTCGATGTGGAAAACTATGATGAAATGATCATCTGCAAAGACATCGACTTTTATTCCACATGCGAGCATCACATGCAACCGTTTTTTGGAAAAATACATATCGGCTACATTCCGGAAAAAAGAATAGTGGGAATATCAAAACTTCCCCGAATCGCAGAAATATTTTCAAGAAGACTGCAGAATCAGGAACGCCTCACCGTTCAGATTGCAGATACTCTAAACAAAATCATAAAACCACGCGGGGTCGGAGTCGTAATCGAGGCAAAACATCTGTGCATGATGGCAAGGGGAGTTGAAAAACAAAACACAGTAATGACAACCTCATCATTTCGCGGACTTTTCAAAAATAACGCAAAAACACGCAGTGAATTTTTAAGACTTATCGGATGATACTGATAATCGATAATTACGATTCATTCACATACAACCTATATCAGCAGATAGAATCACTTGGATGCCGAACAAAGGTTTTTGAGCATGATAAAGTCGCGATAGACGGAATCTCAAAACTCAAACCTTCAAAAATAATAATTTCCCCCGGTCCGGGCCGACCCGAAAACGCAGGAATTTCCATGCAAGTTGTACAAAAGTTTTATTCGCAAATTCCGATTCTGGGAGTGTGTTTAGGCCATCAATGCATTGGACAAATTTTTGGTTCAAGAGTAATTCACGCCAAAGAAATTCGTCACGGAAAAACGTCAAAGATTTATCACAACGCAGACACGCTTTTCAAAAACCTAAGAAGTCCTTTCACGGCCGCCCGTTATCATTCTCTGGTAATAGACAAGGTTCCAAAAGACTTTACCTTGACCGCCTGGGACGAAATTGATGAAATAATGGCAATACGCCACAACAAATACCCGCTGTTTGGAATACAATTCCACCCGGAATCTTTTATGACAAAAGAAGGCAACAAACTTATGAAAAATTTCCTTTATGCAGCATAAAGCCATACATCCGATAGATTATTTCAAAAATCTCACTTCAAAGGAGAAAAACATCTGCTTTATGTGTGGAAAAACGAACAACGGCTTTAAAACCTTGATAGCTTACAATCCCGCAGACAAATTCATCTATAAATCATCGAGTTCAAACTCCGGTTTCCGCACTCAACTCGAAAAATTCATCCAAAAAAACACAGCTCACGGCAGAAAAATCATAGGTTACATTTCATACGATCTCGGAATAAACCTTCACGAAATAAAAACAGCAAAAAAGCCTTCCCTCAACCTTCCAGATATTTACTTTTTGGCTTTCGATAAATGGAAAACCTTCAATTGCAAAACTGACATCCGTAAAAAAATACCATACGACTGGAAACCAAAAGTGTCGCCCTGGAAATCGTCAATGACACAGTCGGCATACGACAAAGCCTACAAAAAAATAAAACACCACATCAAAGAAGGGGATATATATCAGATAAATCTCACGCATTGCCTGCAGGCGAAAACCACTCTCCCTCCAAGAGAATTATTTTTGAGAATACTGAAAACAAACCCTGTCGATTTTCTCGCGTACATTGAAGGGGACGGTTTTGAAGTTTTAAGCGCGTCACCGGAAAGATTCATAAAAGTCACAAACCGAAAAATAGAAACATGCCCCGTAAAAGGCACACGTCCGCGCGGAAAAAACGTATACAAAGACAAAAAATTAAAGACTGAGCTAATGAACAGTGAAAAAGAAGCCGCTGAACTCAATATGATCACGGATCTGCTCAGAAATGATCTTGGGAAAATCTGCCACCCCGGATCCGTAAAAGTCGAAGGACAAAGGCTCATAAGCGCCTGCAAAACGGTTTGGCACACATACAGCAAAATAACAGGAGAAATTTTCCAAAATATTTCCCCGATCCACGCCATGCTCTCAATGCTGCCGGGCGGATCAATAACGGGCTGCCCGAAAAAACGCGCCATGGAAATTATTGATGAACTGGAACCTGTCTCCCGCGGCATATATACGGGAATAATAGGATGCATAGATCCGGATCAAAACATGGACTTCAGCATAGCGATCCGCACAGTAATAAAAAAAGATGATAAACTCTATCTGCAGGTCGGCGGAGGAATAGTAATTGATTCGAAAAATAAAGCGGAATACGAAGAAACCCTGTCGAAAGCTACATCCTTCAATAAGATCTTATGAAAATACTTATAAACAACAAATTAGTAGCTCCCAAAGACGCAAAAATACCAGTATTATCGGAAGCTTTTATGTTCGGATATGGAGTTTTTGAAACCTTGAGAACTTATAATAACAAAAAATCTTCAAATCGAAGGAACACATCGACAGACTCTTCAATTCCGCCAAAAGCCTTGATCTGAAAATCAGATACCCAAAACTTCAAATCATGCAACAACTGGAAAAAACAGCAAAAGCATCACGCCACGCCCTTCAAAAAATCAAAATCATCGCAACAAAAGACACTTTGATAATAATATCGACACCACTTCGCGAAACTCCGCAAGTTTACAAAGGCGTAACCTGCAAAACGGTAAAGCTCCTCCGCCCCATTCCACAGGCAAAAACCTTATCTTATTTGAGTTCATATTTGAGCCATGAAGCAGCCGAAAAAGAAGGATTTTATGAAGCCATTCTCATAGACGAAAAATCCTCCATATACGAAGGCGCTTATTCAAATATTTTCTGGTTTGAGAACGAAACTCTCTGCACTCGTAAAGACAAAGTATTAAAAGGCATAACCGCCGAAACCGTGATGGAAATTTCGCCTTTCAAAACGAAATTTAAAACTATCTCGCTCCTGTCTCTTCTCGAAAAACAGGAAATATTCCTCACCCAGACGACAAAAGGCATCGTTCCGATCACAAAAATCAACAACACGAAAATCAACAACGGTATCGTCGGGAAAAAAACAGCCAGACTTATGAAATTATATCCTCCACTTTCTTAAGTAACCCTCTTCTTTTCCTTCTCCACAAATAAATCCCAACAACAGCCAAAAGGACGACAACAACCAGCACAATGCTCGCCAAAAGCGCATTAGCTTTTAAAATCTCCTCATTCGCACCAAAATAATATCCAAGAATAGCCAGCACTGAAACCCAAAGCCCAGCGCCCAGAAAAGTAAAAAACAAAAACCTCAAAAAATTCATTTTCACAAATCCTGCCGGCAAAGAAATTAATTGCCTTACGGCCGGCACAAGCCTTCCAAGAAAAGTCGACAACCCTCCATATTTCAAAAAATACTCCTCGGATTTTTCCACTTTTCCCGGACTCACAAGAAAAAATTTCGCCCATTTTCGTTCGGCCAGAGCATAAATCAGAGGCCTGCCAAGCCATCTCGCCAGAAAATAATTGATACACGCCCCGACCATGCTTCCAAAAACCCCAAAAACAACAACCAGATACACATTCATTTCACCTCCAAAAGCCAGATACGCGGCTGGCGGGATCACAATTTCAGAAGGAAAAGGCACAAAAGAACTCTCCACAACCATCAGCAAGAACACACCCAGATATCCCAGTCCACCTGTAATTCCCAGCAACGCGTCTACCATAATCTATAAATTTTTTGGTGCCCAGGGAGGGACTTGAACCCTCACCCTATTGCTAAGACGGGATTTTGAGTCCCGCGCGTCTACCAGTTCCGCCACCTGGGCAAAAAGTACTAAAGTACGAAAAGAAATTAACAAACTTTCTCAATAATTAAAAGATCTTGTATACTGGCGTTATGTTTTGTGATGAATTAAAAATTAAGGTAATCGCTGGAAAAGGCGGAAACGGCTGCGTAAGCTTCAGACGCGAAAAATTTGTACCCAGAGGAGGCCCGGATGGCGGAGACGGAGGAATTGGCGGAGACATAATCATAAGGGTCAATACGCATCTAAATACCCTTAGCCATCTGGCAGGCAGAAAAACATACAAGGCAGAAGAAGGAGTCGCCGGAAGAAGCAAAAAAATGCACGGAAAAAACGCAGAAGACCTGATTATCGAGGTCCCGCAGGGCACGATAATTTTTAACACCGACAAATCCCACACATTTGCCGATTTGAGCAGTGCTGAACAGCAGCTCATAATAGCAAAAGGAGGAAAAGGCGGCATGGGAAACACAAGATTCGTATCTTCAACACATCAGGCTCCAAAACTCGCTGAAACAGGAGAACCAGGCGAGGAAAAAGAAATTCTTCTGGAACTCAAACTCGTTGCGGACGTTGGAATTATCGGCCTTCCGTCAGCCGGAAAATCCACATTAATATCGGTCATAAGCAACGCTAAACCAAAAATCGCGGCATATCATTTCACGACACTGATTCCAAACCTCGGAGTTGTGAATATGGCAGGATTCGGCGGCTCCGCAAATGATTCTTTCGTAGTCGCAGATATCCCCGGTCTGATTGAGGGCGCGAGCAAAGGTCGTGGACTCGGTCATCGGTTTTTGAAACACATTTCCAGAACAAAACTTCTTGTTCACATCCTTGACGGATCAATGGACGATCTGACCGGTGATTATGAAACTGTTAACAAAGAACTCAAAGCATTCGACAAATCTCTCGCGAAAACGGAACAGATCGTAGTTATAAACAAAATTGACATAATAAAAAAGGCCGAACTCAAAGAAAAAATCGCAGAACTTAAACGTTTCACAAAAAAAAGGAAATTATTCGCAATATCGGCCGTAGCACACAAAGAGCTGCCCCCACTTCTTTTCGAAATTTCCAGAAAACTCATTGAAATAAAGAAAAAACAGGCATCAAAACCTCAAAAAAAGATCGAAATTCCTATACTTAAACCTCATCTCGAAAATCCCACATTTGAAATAGAAAAAATCATAAAAAAACCCGACCGCAAAATTTTCCGCATCACAGGAAAAAGACTGGAACAGCTCGTGATAATGACAGACACTAAAAATCCTGAAGGACTTGAGAGAATATATCGCTACATGGAAAAAACCGGAATCAAAAAAGCAATCGAAAAACATGGAGCAACATTTGGTGATACAATAAAAATAAAGGACAGAGTTATTCCATATCGAAAATAATTTGAAAATAATTGTTGGACTTGGAAACATAGGCGAGAAATATGCGAAAACGCGGCACAACTGCGGCTTTATGTTTTTGGATGAATTTGTAAGACAGGTCGAAAAAGACACGGATACAAAAATAAAATGGAAAGAGGATTCCAAATTAAACGCAATGACGGCAAAAATACCATACAAAGACCAAATCCTTCTGCTGGTAAAGCCCACAACATTGATGAATAATTCAGGCCAGGCAATTTCGCATATTTTGAATTTCTTCAAGGAATCAACCGCCAATCTGATCGTAATATACGACGATATTGATCTGCCCCTCGGAAATATAAGAATACGGGAAAAAGGGAGTGCCGGAACTCATAACGGCATGAGATCAGTGATTCGGGAGCTCGGAACAGAAAATTTCAAAAGAATACGCATCGGAACAGAAAGCAGGGGAGAAACAACATCACCACATCTGGATATCTCGGATTTCGTCCTTTCGGACTTCACGAATGAAGAGATCTCCCCGCTAAAATCATCCATTGAAGAAGCCATAGAAGCTCTCAAAAACAATTTGACTTGACCTGTAAAACGTTTTTCCATAGAGTAGGTAAGCAAATTTCAAATAAACAGTTATGTTCGCAATAATCGAAACAGGCGGAAAACAGTACAAAGTTGAGAAAGGATTAACTCTCGACATCGAAAAACTCGAAACAGAAGCGGAAAAATCCGTAAATTTCGATAAAGTTATAATGATCGGGGAAGCGTCCGACATAAAAATCGGAACACCTTTTATTGAAGGTGCATACGTCACAGCAAAAATTCTATCCCACAAGAAAGACAAGAAGGTAATTATATTCAAAATGAAAGCAAAGAAGAGATACAAAGTCACAAAAGGACACAGACAGGAACTGACAACCATTGAAATAACAAACATTGCAGCTTCAGGCGGTAAAAAACCCGAAAAAATCGAAAAACCGGCAACGAAACCTAAAGAAAAACCGGCAACAGCCGAAAAACCCGTTGCGAAAAAGGCAACAGTTAAAAAACCTGCAGTAAAAAAGACTCCAAAAAAAACTTCACCTAAAGCCCCTCAAGCTCTTTAATTACCGCATCCAGATCCTCAGGCAAATGCGATTTTACTTCGACATATTTTTTCGTTGCGGGATCTTTAAACTTCAAAAATCCGGCATGTAAAAACTGCCGTTTAAGCCCATATACCTCGCGAAACCTTCTATTGAAGCTTCCGACTCCATAAGTGTCGTCTCCTATCACCGCGTGACCTATGGCTGCCATATGCACGCGTATTTGATGTGTGCGACCGGTTTTTATTTCGACCTCAACGAGACTCACGAAAGATTTCTTATCAACCTGAAATTCATCCAGAACTTTAAAATGCGTTACGGCTTCTTTAGCTCTACGGCCGGTCACGATGGCCATTCTCTTGCGATTTCGCGGATCCCGACCAATGGGGGAATCAATAATTCCTTCTTTATGCTTCAAAACCCCTTTTACCAAAGCAAGATAGACTTTTTGCACGGCACGTTTTTTGAACTGTTCAACAAAATAGTTATAACCCTTGGCCGTTTTGGCGATTATAAGAAGTCCGGAAGTATTTTTATCAAGCCTGTGAACAATACCCGGCCTTGAATCGGCTCCCGCTCCCGCCTTAACCTTCCCGAGCAGTCTATTGGCAAGAGTTCCCTTCCATTCACCATTTTCACCAGGATGGACAACAATTCCCGCAGGCTTATCGATAACAAAATAATCCTTTTTCTCAATCATAATCGGAAGATCGAATTTTTCTTTTTTAAGAACAGCTTTTGTGGCAGGAACCTCCTTCATCGAAACAGCATCACCATTCGCAAGAATATAATTTGCTTTTGAAGACTTTCCGTTCACAGTAATACGGCCGGCTTTTATCATGTTCTGTATTTTCGAACGTGAAAGTCCGTTGTTTTTCATGACAACAGCTTTATCAAGTCTTATTCCGGCAAGATTTTCAGCAGCGCGAAAATTCATAACACAAGGATATCAGACCTTTTCATTAATTTTAACCTTAAATCCGTTCCAGGCCATATCAAACATAACTTTGTGCATACCAGCAATTTCTTTGCTTTGAATAGAAACACCATATTCATCGCCACTGTCCAGATGAACTATGGAAACCTTGTCTTCAGAAATATTCATTCCATTCTCAAAAATCGCAGAAAAATCCTTAGCAGGGACATAAAGAATATTCTCAAACCCTTCAAAAAACGTCCGCGCCTCCGTAATGTCCGGAACTATCGCGCTAAAACGTGCCCTGCGCCCAAAAAAACACTTCTTAAAATCATTCAAAAAATCCCGCAACCCCGACTCAAGCCACTTATGAAACGAGATACAGCACCTGAGCCTGCTCCCGTCGTCAACGACATCATTCATAACGCGCTTCACGCCTTCAACCCCCTCAAAATAACTCACAACAGGCTTTTTGATAGCATACCCCTTAAAAGTATCACGAAAGCGCGGAATCTCACTTAAAAGCTCCGAACGATGATAATCAAAAGTCCTGCATTGCATATCGATATAACCTATAAGAGAATTGGGATCGTTGGCGGCAAAATACTTCATATTTCCGTTCTTATATGAAGCCACGACTCCTTTATGCTCAAGCGACTTCAAAACCGAGTACGTCGTTGTTCTGTTCATATTAAGCCTCATCGAAATTATACTTACAGCCTGGGGACCTATTCGCAAAAGTTCCATATAAACCCTGGATTCACTTCCGTTAAAACCTATTTCCTGCAGTTTTTCCTCAAACATATACATAGGCCCAAATTTTAAAAAAAATAAAAAGGAACTCAAAAATATAAAATTAATGAAAAATTTGTCAAAGACATTTCCCCGTTTTTTCTCAAAACTTTGGGAAAACCTTAAAATTTTTCCAGATTTTTATTGAACTGATGGAATTGCATTCGCTGTGTATCAGCCACAATTTTGGACTTTATAACGACCGAGGTTGGTTCCTCGTTTTCTGAGAAATGGTTGAACATAACATAATCGTTCGTATCCGAAAAAATGACCCATTTTCCCTTAAAATCAACCTTAAGAAGATCAATATTACTTTTAAACGTACTCATGTCCTGTTTTCGCATCATGCAGGACGTAAAAGGTCCAAGAGTAGTGCATATCGCGACATTCTTCGCACGTTGGTTATATCTGTTCTCTCTGAACTTAAAAACAGGATCAAGACCACCAAGCACCGGAACAAATCCCTCAAGATCACCAAAATCAAGATTAGTGCCGTACGGCACCTGCGACATCATAATATATTTATCAACAATTTTCTCTTGGGTATCGGCAATTTCAAACTCGCTCACCGCCTCTTGTGGAATTTTAATGAAAGACGAAAAATCCCGCAATTTATTGGCAAGAATTCTGGTATTAAAATGGGACTCATCCAGAACCGAAACCAGATTGTCGAGCGACATGGCCTCAATCCCATCATCGGTTTTTTTGGCCATTTTAAGCTCACAAAGATGATCAAAAGCACGATAAACCTTGTTTTTCTCAATACCTGTGCGCAAAACCATATCCCACTTGCTGGCAGAAGGGTTTTTTAAAAGCTCAAGATAAATCATTACCTCCGGCTCGGTAAGCCCTGCTTTAAGCAATAAATCTTTTAACTTCTCGTGCATCTGATAGCTTTAATAAGTCACGAATTAAATCATAAAGAGGAGTTCCTGTCAAGTAATTGCCTTTTAGGCACCCATTTGATAACCTTACGCTAAACAAAAGATAATCTTTCGAAAATGAAACCAGATATAAAAACACTTTTAGGTAGGGGAACAGCCGATGTAATCATAAGGGAAGAACTGGAAACAAAGCTAAAAAGCGGCAAACCCATCAAAGTAAAACTTGGAATCGACCCGTCCGGAGCCGATCTGCACCTCGGGCACATGGTCGTGATAAAAAAACTTCAGGAATTTCTTGAAGCGGGACACACTATACAACTCCTTTTTGGGAATTTCACCGGTCAGATAGGGGATCCGACTGACAAACTCAACTCACGTCCGGTAAAAACCCAGAAAGAACTTGAAAAAAACGCGGAAAAATACCTGAATCAGGCCGGAAAAATTCTGGACACAAAAAAAGTAGAGGTAGTCTGGAATGCGGACTGGCTTTCAAAATTAAGCTTCGCGGACGTCATTAAACTTGCCCAGTCATTCACAGTCCACCAGATGCTGGAACGCGACATGTATCAGGAAAGAATAAAAAAACAGCATCCTATTTACATGCACGAATTTCTTTATCCGCTCATGCAGGGCTACGATTCCGTGGCTTTGAAATCCGACCTTGAATTGGGAGGCACCGATCAAACTTTCAACCTTCTTGCCGGCAGAACCATTCAAAAAGCATACGGCCAGACTCCGCAATGCGTCCTGACCGTTCCGCTTCTGGTTGGAACTGACGGAAAAGACAAGATGGGAAAAAGTCTCAATAATTACATCGGTGTCGACGAATCTCCAAAAGATATGTTCGGAAAAACAATGTCGATCCCGGACGATCTCATTATTCAATATTTTGAACTGGCAACCTACGTCCCGATTGAGGAAATAGAAAAAATGACCACCGCCCTGAAAGAAGGCGAAAACCCAAGAAACTTGAAAATCCGTCTCGCAAAAGAAATCGTCACTCTTTACCACAACATCGCAGCAGCGGATCAGTCCGAAAAAGAATTCATCGAAATTTTCAGCAACAAAGGACTTCCGGAAGACATTCCAACAAAAAAGCTAAAAGGAACAAAACACAACGTCGTAGATCTGATAGCAGAATCCGGCCTGCTGGAGTCAAAAAGCGAAGCCAGAAGAATGATAGAGAGTGGGGGAGTGAAGATTGATGGCGAAAAAGTAACTTCAATCGAGGAAGAAATTGATATCGCAAAGGAAAAATTATTGCAGGTTGGAAAACGCAAATTTCTAAAAGTGACCGGAAAATAATGCTTCATAAAGACCTAAGTACAGCATTGAGAACAACAAAAAAGCATCTCTCAAGATTAGACATGCTCGGTATAAAAACAGTGAGAGATTTTCTCCTTTATTTTCCACGCGGCTACAATGATACAACCAAGTTCACAAAAATCGCGGACATAAGAACAGACGAAGTAAGCACGATAAAAGGCCAGCTCACAAACCTATTCAACATCCGCACACGCACCGGCAAAAAAATGACACGCGGCATCTTCACAGACGACACAGGATCAATAGAAGTCGTCTGGTTCAACCAGCCACACATTGTCCGCATGCTTCCCCGAAAAAAAGATATAATACTTTCGGGAAAAGCAAAGTTTTCTTTTTCAAAAATCACACTGATTTCCCCGGCTTATGAAATGCTCCGACATGAGGAGGAGCAGATTCATCACGGCAGAATCGTTCCGGTTTATCACGAAACAGACGGCCTCTCCTCCAAATGGATAAGGGAAAAACTCAAACCGCTTATAGATTATTGGGCGGATCTTTTCGAGGAATATATGCCGGATGAAATAATAAAACAGCACAACCTCACGGATTACAAAACGGCAATAAAAAACATTCATTTTCCGCAGGACCAGAAAACCCTTGATGAAGCAAGAAAACGGCTGGCTTTTGACGAATTGTTTCTGCTGCAGCTCAAAGTTCTCCAGAAAAAATGGCACTGGCAGCATGGGGCTTCGCCCCACTTCAAAACCCGCCAGATCGAGGTAAAAACTAAAATATTGCAATCCTGCATCCAAGCGCTCCCATTCACACTCACAAACGCCCAAAAAAGAGTGACAAAAGAAATCCTTGACGACCTCCAAAAACCCTTCCCGATGAGCCGGCTTATACAGGGAGATGTCGGCTCGGGAAAAACAATAGTCGCGGCGCTCGCCGCGCTAAACATAGTTAAAAACGGTTATCAGACCGCCATTATGGCCCCGACTGAAATTCTCGCAAAACAACATTACAAAACATTCGTCGACGTCCTCGCAAAATACGGCCTGAACATCCAGTTCATTGCCGGAAGCACGACAAAAAAGCAAAAAGACGAAGTCCTGAGACAAATGGCATCCGGCACAGTGGATATAATAATAGGAACACACTCGCTGATCCAGGAGGGGATCAAATTCAGAAATCTCGGTCTCGCGATAATCGACGAACAACACAGATTTGGCGTAAAACAAAGAGAAATTCTCTTTAAACACGGCTCACCACACCTACTCAGCATAACCGCAACCCCGATTCCGAGAACGCTTGCAATCACGGTGTACGGCGATCAGGACCTTTCCATCATTGACGAAATGCCGCCAGGAAGACAGAAAATAATCACAAGAGTCGTTCCCGAAAAAAAACGCATCGAAGCCTACCGATGGATTGAGGATCAGATAAACAAAGGAAGACAGGCTTTTATAATCTGCCCGCTTATAGATGAATCAGACGTTTTGGAAGTAAAATCCGTTATAAAGGAATATGCTTTTCTTTCCGAACATATTTTTCCGAATCTAAAACTCGGCCTGCTTCACGGAAAACTCAAACAGGAGAACAAAGATCAGATAATGGCCGATTTTAAGGACAATAAAATAAACCTTTTGGTTTCAACCTCAGTGATAGAAGTAGGAATAGACATCCCGAACGCCACGATAATGCTTATAGAAGGCGCTCAACGTTTCGGACTGGCACAGCTCCACCAGTTCAGAGGAAGAGTCGGCAGGGGAGAGCACCAGTCATACTGTTTCCTCTTCACAGGAAACCTATCGCAAGAGGGGACAAAGCGCATGAAATCAATGGAAAAGCACTCAAGCGGTTTTAAACTTGCCGAAATCGATCTGGAACTTCGCGGTCCCGGCGAAATATATGGAATCCGGCAGAGCGGAATCCCTGATTTAAAAATGGCCAGCTTGACAGATTTTAAAACCATTGAAAAAGCAAGACTCAGCGCGCAAAAAATAATCGACCTTGATCCGATGCTAAAAAACTTTTCAAAACTTGCGGAAAAAATTACAAACATCGATGAAATTTTTGTGAACGACTGAAAATTTCTCAAAACACCGCAAAACCCAACTTTTCACAAAAAACACTTTCCAAAAAAATAAAAAGATGACCAAAACCCCGTCTTTTTTTTAAAAACGCCTTAAATCGAGAGTTTTGAGTATAGCCCCTGCCTAAGCCGAAAACCAGACCTCGGTTTTGAAAAATCACATCCTTTGGAATCATCAGGGTGTTAATTCACAAAAGGTAACGACTCTTCCGCAAAAACAAAAAACCCTCAAAAATACAAAAACCATCAAAAGTCAACCTTACTCCTAAAATACTTCGCACAAGATACATTGTGCAAACTAACTTATTTACTTACTTACGTCCATACAGCGTATACCAACCTCTTCCCCATATATACGCCACACTTCCGTACTACTAGCACTTCCTCCTCCAACATCATCAATACATTCCTTTACCCCTGTGAGTCCGGAGTAAAAGTTATCAGGATCACAATAGCTGCGCCCTCCATCCTTATCAAGACAGGCCCGAACAGAATCCCTCACGGAACCACACATAACTCTTATTTCAGGAACAAGAGCTAAGGCAAGAACGGCCGCAGTCACTAAAATGCCCATCTTGCATGCCCTTCTCTCGTCAGCCGAACAAGAATGTTTGCCAGAATACTCGAATGTTTCAGGACCACGCCTCATAAATCCAGAATCACAGATTAAACAAATTGAGTTATACTAGTGGTTATAAAATTAGTCAAGCCGCTAAGCCTTTAAAAAGTCATTCACAAGCCCTTCACCATATAAGTTCCTTCAAGCTCATAGCCTTTTTTTGAATAATATTCCCGAGTCCCGATTCCGGAAATCACGGCAAGTCGCTTATATCCACCTGCTTTTGCCAGCCTTTCCGCCTCAGCCATAAGCCTGCTCCCCCACCCCATGTGCTGTCTTGAGCCTTTTTCAACGCTTCCACCAACCGGAATCTGCCTGCCGTACACGTGAATTTCCCTTACTAAAGCGGAATTCTTAAGTTCGGAAATAAAAATCCGACCCGGAAAACGCAGTCGCAAAAGAGCCACAAGCCTGTCATTTTTAACATCTTCATAGGATAAAAACACCTCTTTCCCGCCACTGGCCTCATATTCCCGCGTGACAAGCCTAACATTTTCAGGATCAACAACCGCGCCCCTCACCTCCCTCGAACGAATATCTCGGCAGGCACTCCCCTCTTTTCTCAGCCGCTCCTCCAGGATCTGCCGGATATTTGAAACCCTGAATCCGGATTCCACCTCATTTGAGGGAATATCCCGCGCGATACGGTCAATCCTGCACCACTCTGGCACAGCCTTCATTTCCTCCATCAAAACCTCCTCAAGCTCAGCTTCATCATACGATTTGTACTCCCCTCTTCTGTACATCTGCGAAAGCACCGTCCGCGGCATCACTACACATGGATAAATTTTCAGATAATCGGGCTGAAAATCCGGATTCCCGAAAAGTTCCCCCACCATTTTTTTGTCGAATTTTACAGTCGAACCAGGCAAATTTGGCATCATATGATAACCAACCTTGAAACCCGCGTCTTTAAGCAAACACGTAGCATTGCGAACATCCGAAATTTTATGCCCTCTCCGGGTCAACGCATAAATCCTGTCCGAGGTCGTCTGCACGCCCATTTCGACTTTTGTAACTCCGAGCTGTCGCATTCTTTTTACCTCTTTTTCGTCAATAAGATCCGGCCGGGTTTCTACATTTATCCCGATACAACGGACTTTCGCCATTTCATTTTTACTTACTGCCTCGCCAAAACTTACATTTTTGGAAAGACTTTTAATAAAAACTGTATTTACAATATCGGTTCCATATTTACTCTCAATTTTTCGTTTTTTCGTAATTTTCGCCATATCATCAGCTCTCCCCTGCCCTATCTGATAATGAAATTCGTTCATCGCCATAAGGCATCGTTTCAAAAACCAGATCTGATATTTTTTCGGATAAGCGCTCCAGGACCCGCCTATCACGCGCAGCTCAACCTTTGAAATCTCATGTCCGGTCATCACAAGAGCCTTTAACCTCACAAAAACCTGCGTATAAGGGTCAAATCCCTGCCTAAAAGCCCTCTGCGCCGCCGGCTGGCTCGGAAGATAGCTCTTGGGCATTCGCGCATCTGTGGGACAATAAATACACCTCCCGGGACACGGATAAGGCTTTGTCAGCACCGTCACAGGCGCGACTCCACTCATGGTTCGCACACTTCTTTTCTGAATCAAACCCAGAAGTGAGTCATTAAGCACAATCCTACCCTCTTTCACCAGATCATTGTAAGCTTTGATGAAATAAAGATTATGAAAAATCCTGCCTCTGTGCTGCTTGATAATACCATTTCTAAACTTCTCAAACTGGCTTCTGTTTTTAAAATTTTTCCCGGCAGCCCTCTCAATAATCTCCCGTGCCAGCACCTGATTGTCTGCAAGATTAATCTTTGAAAAATCCATGTTTTATTGATTAACATGAGGATTTTAACATACAGGAAAAAAGTTTGCTATCTAAGATAACCTGTTATAAACCCATTTATTTTCCACAGTACCTGCTCTTTCCAGCTGATCTTTAAGCTCGCTAAGTGCCATAGGACCCTGCTGCGTTCTTCTAACTACCAATAATTCAACCTGCTCCTTCAAAGCAGGATCGGAAATCTGTGCCACAAGACAAGAGAATTTATCAGGATGAATTCTAGAAACAGAACGCTTTCTAAGGATTTTCACGGTTGCAGAAACATCGCCACTATTTTCATCAAACACCTGAGAGACCTCTTCGCAAGTCAGCCCAAGCAGCGACAAAGGACCTTCGAGCAATGTCAAACCATAAGCCTCAACCGCTTCGTCATAGCCTGCCGCATGACTAGCAAGTTTACGTTTCAGTCCCTTATTTTCTTGTTCGAGCCTATAATTTCTCAAGTTAAGTCTACGATTATCGTATTCAAACACACGACGCTCTTCTTCAAGAACTAATCGACACGAATTTAACCCGTCCACCCTGGCTTCCAGCTTACTAATCTGCCTAGCCATATTGGCAATACATGCGACAACATCAAAATTTACATCATTACACACACTATCAACCATTAAATCGTCAGATTTTATTAAATCCAAATCCCTCTTTAAACCGTCAAGAACAGCTATTAATTCATCCATTCCAGCATATTTCCCAACTAAATCTTGGATCCCGCGAACAACAAGCAACAATTTGCTATCCGTTATTGTTTTTAGCCTGAATGGATTTCTGATAAACCATTCCCTCGAAAGAAAACATTTCTTGCCACTTCCTTTTAACTCCATTCTCAATTCCGCTAAAATCTGATAAAGATCAGCAACAGACTGCGCAAAACGCGCATCATCATTCCCCTCCGCGCCACGGAGATTTTCATACTCACAACCTGCTGTTTCTCTGACTGATTGAACCATAAAAATTACAAAAGAATGAATATTAAACCTTATTTTTCTCAATTTGTCAATACCTAAATTCCATTTAAATAAGGTAAAATACTAAAAATAGACAAAAAATCCATGAACGAAAAAACGGCAAACGAACTTTTGAAAAAAGTCGCAGAGGACTACAAAAAACTTTCCGACGAATTCGACACCACCAGAAAATACGACTGGAAAGAATTCGAATTTTTTCTGCCGTACATAAAAAACAACGACTTTCTCGTGGATCTTGGATGCGGAAACGGCCGATTTTTCCAATTCATCCACAAGCACAAAAAAATAAAATACCTCGGAATCGACAATAATCCCCCGTTCATCAAAAAAGCCCAGAAAACATATAAAAACGCGACTTTTATAGAAGGTGACATGCTGAACATTCCGGTTGAAGATAAAAAAGCCGATATAGTCATATCAATCGCGGCACTTCATCACATCCCATCAAAAAAATTAAGAGCCGCCACCATAGAAGAAATGCACAGGATTCTCAGAAAAAACAGCACTCTGATGCTCACAGTCTGGAACCTTTTCCAGCCAAAATACAAAAAATATATTTGGAAATCCCGCCTGAAACATATACTATCTCTCGGCAAATACGATTCACGAGACACGTTTATCCCATGGGGAAAAAGCGGAATAAAAAGATACTATTACGCGTTCAAAGAAAAAGAATTAAAGAATTTGTTGGAGAAAAAATTTAAAATAATAAAAGAAATCAAAGGAAATAATCTGGTCTTTATATGCAGGAAAAAATAAAAATCTTAAAAGTCCGGTTCGACAAAACAACCTTAAAAGAGGCCGCCGAAACGGCTGTAGCTTGGGCAAAACAAGACAAAAAAAGATATATCACAACTCCAAATCCGGAGATCCTGCTCGAGGCCCAAAAAAATCACAAATTCCACGATATTCTCAATAAATCCGATCTTAACATTCCCGACGGAACAGGAATACTTTGGGCCGCAAAATACCTCGAAAGCGTAAAAAACACCGTCTCAAAAAGCATCAAAATTCTAAAATGGCTGATTTCCATAGCCTCAATTCTTTTTTACCCGCCATACATCAGAAAACCTCTGCCACAGAGAGTCACCGGCACGGATCTGATGCAGGAAATCTGCCGTCTTTCCGCAAAAGAAAATTTAAAAATATTTCTACTCGGCGCGGACGAAGGCATAGCTGAAAAAACAAAAGAAATTCTGCAGGACAAATATGAAGGCCTGAAAATAACGGGAACCCACGCGGGAACACCAAGCATTAAAGATGAAAAAAAAATACAGGAAATAATCTCCCGCACCCAGCCTGACATTCTTTTTGTCGCATACGGAGCACCCGCCCAGGAAATCTGGATCCACCGGAACTTAAAAAAACTAAAAACCGTTTCGCTCGCAATCGGCATTGGCGGAGCTTTTGATTTCATCGCCGGAAAAAGGAAAAGAGCACCCCGCTTCATGCAGCGCATCGGCATGGAATGGCTCTACAGACTGATTCAGCAACCATCAAGAATCCGCCGCATTTACAATGCAACGATAAAATTCTCACTAAAAGTTCTCAAAAAAAGCTTCTGATTATTTCTTCTTTTTTGCCTTTTTGCGGCTCTCCAGAACAGTTTCAACATAAGGTTTCGCGCGCTCGATAATATAATCGACCGCCTTGAGAGGCTCTACAATTGTCTTGTGAATCCTGCTCACGACTTCTTCGACCTCATACATAAGTTTCGACATATCGCGCAAAATCAAAATCGCGTAGAAAATCAGGATCGAAATAAAAATAATAAAAACGATAAAGCCGATAGCCAGCGACATACGCAGAATATCTCCAGAAGTTGCAAACATAGAAATAAGGTTAAATTCAAAAAGAATACTAACGCAAAACCCGCTACTCTACAACAATTTTCTTAAAATTTCATTAACAATTGCGGGGTTTGCCTGCCCTTTCATCTCCTTTATCACCTGTCCGACAAGAAAACCGATAGCCTTCTCCTTACCATTTTTGAAATCCCCGACCGGCCCCGGATTTTCCTCAATCACTTTTTTGCACACTTTTTCGATCGCTCCGGTGTCGCTGACCTGTTTATGGCCTTTTTCTTCAACTATTTTCTTCGGACTTTTACCGGTTTTATACATTTCCTCAAAAATTTCACCCTTCGCAAGATTATTGGAAATTTCGCCGCTGGTCACCAGAGAAATAAGTTCAGCCATCATCTCAGGAGTAACTTTTTGCTCATCAATATCAATAAGTTCGTCTTTCAGATGTTTCATCAGAATCGTATTTATGAATGAAACCGCTCTTTTCGCGTCACCGTATTTGCTGACCACAGCCTCAAAATACTGCGCGATTTTAAGATTATCGGACAAAATCCTGGCATCTTCTTCACTCAGGCCCAATTCGGAAATATATCTTTTCTTTTTTACATCCGGCAGTTCGGGAATTTCTTTTCTTAATTTCTCGACCATGCCACGATCCGCGTGTAGAGGCGGAATGTCAGGCTCCGGAAAATAACGGTAATCGTTACTCTCCTCTTTTTCACGCATGAAATAAGTCTGCTGCTTCTCATCATCCCAGCCCACAGTTGTAAGAACTTTTAAAGATTTTCCTTCCTCCCACAGCCCGATCTGCCTTTTTATTTCGTAATCGATCGCGCTCTCGAGAGATTTAAAAGAATTCAGATTTTTTATCTCGGCGCGCGGATACAGTTTTTTCTCTCCTTTTGGGCGAATTGAAACGCTGGCGTCAAAACGCATCATGCCTTTTTCCATATCCGCCTCACTGCTTCCGACATATCTCAGAATTTTTTGAATTTCACGCGCATAAGCTCCGGCCTCCGCTGAAGTGTGCATATCGGGCTCGGAAACAATCTCCATCAAAGGAGTTCCTGCACGGTTAAAATCGACCAATGAGCCATTTTTCACATGAGTAAGTTTTCCGGCATCATCCTCCAGATGAAGACGTGTGATGCCAACTTTGAATTTTCCCTCAACATCAACCTCCCCACCTTTTGACAACGGCTCATCAAACTGCGAAATCTGAAAACCTTTCGGACTGTCCGGATAAAAATAATTTTTTCGGTCAAACTTGCACGACTCCGGAATCTCACAATTCAAAGCCAGCGCGGCCTTGATCCCTTTTTTAACAGCCTCCTCATTCGTAACCGGAAGCTGCCCGGGAAATCCCATACATACAGGACATGTGTTTATATTCGGCGAAGCCTCAAACGAATCGTTATCACAACGACAAAACATCTTCGACTTTGTCGAAATCTGCGCGTGAATCTCCAGACCTATAACAGCTTCAAATTCCATACAAAAAATCATACAACAGAACGTGAAATTCCAAAAGAAAATTTTAATCCCCAAGGATAAATTAAAAATTATTTGGCTTATTTAAACCACAATCAATCGGATTACCCGTCCCGGGTCGGGCAATTACACATCACACTTCCCTATTACAGCTCCGCCCCAAGGTCGTTTAACGCGGTTTTAAACTGTTTTAAAGCCCTTTTTGCCTCATCCCTGTCTACGTCGCTCAATTCATGAGCGATACGGTTGCGGAGCTTATGAGCACGCCACACTCCGTCCAGATCGGTAAACCTCGGCCCGGCAGTTCTTAATTTTTCACCAAGACTGCCTTCAAATCCTTTTCGTAAAAGAGCGTAGTCCAGAATTTTATCCGCATCCATAACAGCAGCTGCAGGATGGCTGCTGAATTCATCAATAATTCGGATCCAATGGGATTTTATGTATTGTAGTTCTTTAGGCCCAAATCTCCTTCTCCGCGAAATTTTCACAAAAACAAAAACAACCAACAAAAAAACTATGATCAGAAGCACAACAAGCGTCATTGGAAAATAGGTCTGCATTTAATCTTTTCGTTTATTTTCTACTTTTTTATTCTGAACATGATACGCAATCATGTCCGAAAGCATATTTTTAAGCGCATTATGGTCGCGGATACTACGATCATAAACATATTTTTCCTGACATCGCATCACAAGACGTTCAAGCTTTTTCGGACTGGCAGCATCCTTCAAAATAACCTTTGTCTGCGATCCAAGCTTATCGATTGTAATATCGCCATAATTAAAAAGGGTCTGAAGAAAGCCTTTAACGGTATACGAAGAACCTTCCATCATATGGTATTCGATACGGGTCGTCGTAACATCAAAAAATCCATTCCTTTCAATATCAACAACCCCAAGATTGGTCAAAAGCCACGCGTCGTAATACCAGTCTACAAAATGATAAAAAAGTCCAAAAACACCGACCGCGCCCCATATCACAAACGCCAACAGGAATTCGGGAAAAATAAAGTATCCGACAATTGGCAGAATTATCCCAAAAAACAATGTCTTGGCGGAATCAATCTTCAAAATAATAATATGACGGTGTGCCACATTCACAATTTTCTCCCCATCATCCAGAAAAGATTTGAAAAGTCGGTGCTTTTTCTGTCTCATGGGAACATTATATTATTAATGACAAAGCATTGTAAATCCTAAACAAAAAATATAAGATTTAAACATGAAGAGTTCAACAAAAAAAATCTTACTCTGGTTTCTTGACCTTGGAATAAACGTCGCCGTGATAGTTAGCCTGGTGCTGATAATTCAGACATGGTTCATGGCACCTTTTGATATTTCGGGAATGTCGATGTGCGACACTTTTAACGTTGTAAACGGAGAATGCCAGACGGGATATGGCGAGAAAATCATAATAAATGAAGCTACTTACATATTCAACGAGCCGCAAAGAGGCGATGTTGTTGTTTTCAGAGTTCCAGATGATAATGAAAAATATTTCATAAAAAGAATAATAGGACTGCCCGGCGAAACCGTGGAAGTAAAAAACGGAAACGTATATATAACAAAGTCTGGCGAGAAAGAAAATTTCAAACTTGAGGAAGATTACATTAGTCCTGAAAATCAGAACAGAACGCTTGCTCTGATAAGCGGGCTATCCGTATTTGAAGTACCGGAAAATCATTATTTCGTGCTTGGCGACAACAGAAATTCAAGCACGGATTCCAGAAGCTGCTTTTTGAGTTCGATAAACAAGATCTGCAAAGAAAACCCTGTCAACGCTTTTGTAAGCAGAGATTTGATAAGGGGAAAAGCATGGATTGTCTGGTGGCCTTTGTCAAACATAAGAATTGTTGGAGCTCCGGGATACACCGCGGATCAGGTCGTTTCCGAATCCCTGGATGAAAAATAAAACTCCAGAAGCACCACGATAAAAACAAGTAAAAGTCCCGACCACCAGGTCAGAACTCTCATCATTTGAAATACGAGGCAAAAAACAGTTATAAGACCAAGAAATATCCCCTGGCGCAGAGAAATATTTATATGCTTGTAAAATATTTCGTTTTTAAAAAGCCATACCCTGAAATAAAAACCAACCACTGTAAAAGTACACGCAAGCGCGATAAGAAGAGTCGCGAAGAAAAAAGTAAGACTCATTCCCATGGAATCATACGGATTCAGCTTGAAAACAGTCAGAACCCACGCTACCCACGCGACAGTTCCCGAAAACGCAATTATCGAAATGTATCTGTGATGTGTCATTTTTCCTGTTGTTCGAGTTTTTTTAATATTAAGGGGATTTTTTTAAAATCCTCCAACAAAACCTCTTTCTTTTTGGGATCATAAAGAGCAACCGCGGGATGAAAAAGCGGAAGATAAACCTGACGCTCCTGCCAGATTCCATTTGCGCGCTTGGGCCGACCATGAACTTCGGAAATTTTAAGACCCGGCAAAAAACGTCCCATCGAATGTCTTCCGAGAGTAACAATAAGTTTAGGTTTGATTGTTTTGATCTGGGCCTCAAGATACGGCCAGCAGGTTTTTATTTCTTCAGGAAAAGGATCACGATTGTTGGGCGGCCGGCATTTCACGACATTGACAATAAAAACATCCTCACGCTTAAGCTCTATACTTTCGATAAGTTCGGTAAGCAAACGACCGGCCGCCCCCACAAACGGCCTTCCCTGCAAATCCTCCTCTCGCCCAGGCCCTTCTCCAATAAACAGCACCTCCGCATTTTCAGACCCCTCTCCCGGAACCGCATTTTTACGGCCTTTATGAAGAGGACATTTCGTGCATACGGATATATCCTTTGCCAGCTGTTCAAGATTCATGCGATTTTTTTAATTTTACCTCTGTCAAAAACCATTCCGATAATCCACATTACGAAACCAACTCCAAAAATAGGCAGAACGATAAACAAAACATTATCCATAACCTCACTTATAATGAAAGAATAAAAACTCACGTAAATTTCATACTCCTTCATGGTTACGATAATTTCCGGCAAAAACCTTAGGGCCAGAAGCAACAGCAGAAAAAGCAGCGAAGCCACAAAAAGAGTTCCAAAAACCCATTTTACAACTTTCGTCCACGGACGGAATATAATAAGACCTATCAAAAACAAAAGGAAAAGCGCCACGGCCGCGCACGTAAGAAAAATAAGATTAATCGAGGATTCAAGAAAACCAACCACATCCCCTTTGAAAAAGTCAGGAACCGCCAGATTCAAAACAACCTTATCCGGCAGAGTACTCACGACTTCCCTTTCAAAAACAGTCTTAATCGCATTTTCAAAATCAGCACGCGCCATGCCATCCGGAATACATTTAACTTCATCAAGATTAAGCACAACCCCCGATTCGCAGGGATCAAGATTGTCATACATGTGCCCCGCTATCTCCTTGCCGATAAGGTCACCTTTTGAAACAAAGGCCTCAAGCGAAATGGTAAAAGTCACCATATTATCCTCAACCGTCGCGTTTTTAAATTGGGAAACCATATCGGCCAAAACGTCTCCAAGATCATCCTTATCAAAAACCGTTCCAAAAATTTCTTTAACGTCTTCCGTCGTCAGATATGGAAACTCCTTAAGATCAATGTTTTCCGGAAGTTTTTCGACTATGAATTCATAAGCAAGATCAACTAAATCACCTTTATAAAAATTGCTGTCGGAAAAAGTTTTGTAAAACCCGAACGCCATGGCCAGAGGAAGAAGCAGAACAACAAACAAAAAAGCCAAAATGCCGGCAAGTATCTTTCTTACAATCATAAATTCAGATTAAAACAGAAAGATTCTACCAGATTTTCACACTTTTTAAAGACTAAGTTTACCTTTGACTATAAATCCGGAAGCTTTTGAATGTCCCCCGCCTCCAAAAACAGACGCGATGCGCGAGACATCAACTCCCGCATGTCTTGTCCTCAGAGAACCTTTAAGATTTCCTTTTCTGTCCTCATTAATCAAAGCGGCAAACTTTACGCCGGGAACCATGCTTAAGTAATCGACCACTCCGGACAGATTTTCGGGACCGGCCCCAACTTCATCATAATCCGCATCTTTTATAACAGACATCACCACATCATCCGCGGTGATATAAGAATTTTCAAAAACTCTTCCCCAAAGTCTCAAAGCAGGAACAGTATTTGTATTAAAAAGAGCTCCGGAAATTTTTGCAACGCAGGCTCCGCTTTTCATAAGTTCCGCAGCAGCTTCAAAAACCTCTTTGTTTGTATTTGAATGCATGAAGCTTCCGGTATCACCATAAATTCCGGTAAGAAGGCATGTCGCCATTTTTGAGTCAAAATTAACACCAAAATACTTCAGCATCCGGTAAAGAATCAGCGTGGTTGACGAAGCCGTCGGATCGACAATATTTATATTTCCATAATTATCATTCGATGCATGATGGTCGATATTTACAACCGGCACACCGCATTCAAAAATATCCGCATACTTAAGATGAAAATTTGTCATATGCGAAGCTCCCACATCAACGATAATCATAAGATCAAAATCCGCCGGAGAAAATTCATCTGTAAAAGAATCAATTCCCGGCATAAAAGAAAAAGCGCCAGACGGCTTGTCGCAGCAGGCCAAAGTCACATCTTTCCCCTCTTTTTCAAGCCAGATTTTTAAACAAAGAGCACTGCCCAGAGTATCCGAATCCGGTTTTCTGTGCGAGATGATAAGGATTTTTTCAGCCTTATTTACCGCGAGCCTTACTTTTTCATACAATTTTTTCATCAACTTCCGCTTTAAAAGCCCCGAATTATAACAAAAAGCCCGGTTTTAGCAAGCCCAAGTTAAAAACAAAACAAAAAGATGATACAATTCAAAAAATGAAAATCATATTTTTTGGAACATCACAGTTTGCGGTTCCGACTCTGGAAATACTTGAAAACCTTCCGCATATGGAAATTTTGGCTGTAGTAACACAGCCGGACAAACCTGCCGGCCGCGGAAAACTGCTCACCGAACCTCCGGTAAAGACAACCGCAAAAAAATTCGGCCTTAAAATTCTCCAGCCGAAAGACAAAACCGAACTTAAAGAAAATCTAAAAAACACTTCTGCCGACTTTTTTATTGTGGTTTCATACGGAATGATCCTGCCTAAAGAAATTCTAAAAATTCCAAAATACGGAGCGATAAATGTTCATGGATCGCTGCTTCCGAAATACCGCGGCGCCTCCCCCATTCAGGAATGTCTTTTGAACGGCGACAAAGAAACCGGCGTTTCCATAATGAAAATGGACGAAAAACTCGATCACGGACCGATTTACATGATAAAAAGAATAAAAATCACAAACGACAACGCGCAATCTCTAACAAAATCACTCTCACGTCTGGCAGCCGCAACGCTTGCGGTCGCACTTGAAGAAATTGTTCAGGCAGATTTGCAGCCAATTCCGCAGAATGAAGACAAAGCAACCTACTGCAGAAAAATAAAAAAGGAGAACGGCAAAATAGATTTCAGCGCAAAAACCGCTGAAGAAATAGCAAACATGACAAAAGCCTACACTCCCTGGCCTTCCGTTTTTACAACATTCAAAGGAAAAAAGATAAAATTGACCGAAGCGGATTTCTCGCCCGAACAAGCGGACAAATCACCCGGAACCTTTTTCCTCGATAACGGAATTTTGAAAATTTCAACAAAAAAAGGAACTCTCCTTCCTAAAAAACTTCAGATGGAAGGCAAAAAAGAGGTAGATGCAAAAAGCTTCATAAACGGCTACAGGAATATGCTGTAAGCCCGCCCCAAAACCACAAAAGCGCCTGCCCCTGATAAAGCGAAATAAAATAATGGTCCATTTGGCCAACCGCCAAAATAAAAACCCACAACGCCATCAAAACAATCACAAACTTTTTGTCAGATTCGACAGTCATTTTTTTCATCCGCCGAAAAGCCGCATAAGGCAGATACAAAAACCATGCCAAAAAAAACAAAAGCCCCTGAATTCCTATCTCATTCAAAAGAAGCAAAAACATATTGTGCACCGGCTGATACATCCACGGCTCAAGACTTACATCAGCATAACTGCGCATAACAGCGGTAAAATTACCCGCTCCAACACCAAAAATATTTTCAAAAAACATATGTTTACTTATAGCCAGATAAATTCCGCGTTCGGCAAGATTTGAAGAATCGCTAAGCGAAAATCTTTCGATAATAACGGGTAAAAGATCGAACACTATCGTCAGCAAAACAACAAATAAAAAAGCTGCAATTACGTATTTGGCATAAAGCCGCATGTTTGAAAACGCAAAATAAAACATCATCGCAAGCGCGAACGCAAAAAGCGCGCTTCTGGAAAACGTTAGAATCAAAGCAAAAACCAAAATCGCCAAAACAAAGGCACACAAAATCTTCGACCGCCTAAAGAAATCAATAACAAAAAATATCGCAAAGGTTATATACGCCGCAAAAACATTTGGATGAAAAAAAGTTCCATAAGCCCGCAGGACAGTACCGTCAAACAAATCCACTTTCGCCACGCCCGCCTTATCCGAAGAAATAATCGGCTCGCCCAAAAATCTCAAGCCCAGAGACTCCTGAAAAACATATTGAAAAATTCCTATCAAAGCCGTGAAACTCACAACTCCGACAAAAACATAAATAATTTTCTTCACGTCCACAAAACCTCCGGCCAGAAGCAGATACACAATCCCCCATTCCAAAATCCTCACGCAATAAAAAAGAGTGTTAGCCACGTCCGCCGAAAAAATCAGCGAAAAGACGTTCATAAAAAAAATTGCAGCAACTCCCCAAAAAATCCACCTCCGCCCGGCCGCCCCACCGGCTTTCCCAAATTTTAATTTCGCCAAAAATCCGCCACCGGTCACCACCGCATCCACCCCGACAAAAAACAAAGACAAAATCAGAAAAATATCGCTCGCGTAAACAAAATGGCTCAGATAAGGATTTAAAAAAACACCTGCGTTCAGATTACCGCCCATCACCATCGCGTCGATCTGAAAAGGCAGAAACGCGAAAAATAAATAAAACGCCCATTGCGCCAGTCGCCCCGGACTGAGCAGTCGCCCCAGACTAAACTTTTTCAGATATTTAGCTTTCATCTGGTGTTTCTTCTGTTACATCAGCCTTCGGCACCAAAAGCCCCTCATCGGGAAGCATAAGATTTATCTGATCCTGCGCATGCACAAGCTCGCTTCTATTTGAGCCCTCCGTGTTTGCCTTTGAAACTACATCACTGAAAATCCCTTTAAAAGCATAATACTCAAGTATCGGAAAACTTTCCGCGTATCCCGCCTGCGACGCAAAAACACCATAAATCGGATCTTTTTTCTGATCATCAATCATGTCGCGCCTGCTTGTCGGATTGTGGGTTTTGTCAAAATAATATTTCAGATTGTCCTTCGACGTCATAAATACAAGAAAATCCCACGCAAGATCCGGATATTCCGTGTTTCTGGAAACGGTTTCCGCAAAATAACTCGCGTACGTAACGCGTTTTTCGCTTGAAACAGCGGGATCATAAAGCTGAGGAATCGGAGCAATACGTATCGCATCCTTATCTATCGTTTTAAGACCTTTTGCATCAAGCCCCGAAATAGCATCAATAATCAGGTCATAAGTGTACGCATATCCTACAATCATCGAAACATCACCGGCCGCGAAAGTATCGATTTCTTTATATTCGGAATCATCATCAGCCGTAAATTCATTCCAAGAATAATTTTTCTGCGAACTATCCGCAAAACTCGTATAAAAATCCAGGGCGGAAAGTCCCGGATAAGCAGACGCGCCGCCACCCTGCTGTGTCGCAAAAATCGCTTCGGAAATATTGTCATTATAAAATTTCACGCCGTATTGAAGAAAAAGCAGATAAAGAATATCAACTCCGCGGTCGATATTGTCAGCCCTTCCCATCGCAATTCCCGAGACATCAAAACGGTCAAAACTGTTATCCTCTTTGTTTAGAAGCTGAACGTCCTCTTTTATTCCCTCCCATGTCGCGGACGGTTTTCCTTTTTCGGGAATTCTGTCCTCGAACTGATCTTTGTTATAATAAAGAGCCAGCGTGTCAACGGTCATCGGCAAGCCATAAACTCTCTCAATCCCATTTTGGTCGGTACGGACAAGATCCTTGTATGCGACATCAACAAAAGTCGGCTCAAAAGCCTGCGAACCGCCAAAAGTATCAGGCATCGGCACAAGCTTTTTGTAATTGCCGGTAAACCAGGTATTTTGCATTGAAAAAATATCAGGTCCCTCGCCTTCCGCCATTTCATTGAGAATTGTGCGCTGATATTCGTCAAAATCCGAGAATTTTTTGTAATGAATTTTCAGGCCCGGATGATCAGTTTGGTATTGCTGGATCATCGGCTCGATCACATCCGAATCATCAAACACTTTGTAATACGTCAGTTCAATACCATCATAATTTTTCAAAGCTGCAACAGGCTCTTTTGTTCTGCAGCCCGAAAGGAAAAAAGAAGCCAGAATAGAAAAGACCAGAAGCAATGAAACAGTTTTTTTTGTATACGACATTTTTTTTGGAATTAGGAATGATTTCCGCAGCCGATTCCGTTCTCCTTCGGACAGAAAATCTTTTTCGGAAAAAATCTCCCGTCATAATTCCTGGAAACATCGGAACTTCCGCATTGGAGACAGCAAATGCTTCCGCGAGCAAAATCCATCTGCTCAAAAACAGACTGGCACCCGTTGCATTTATATTCAAAAATCGGCATAGGAACTACTAAAAACTACGCCAGATTATATGCCAAACGGACAAATAGGACAAACAAAAAATCTTTCAGAAGGGCCGGCTGGCTTTCCTGTAAAAAGCCGCCGGCCCCGGTCAATTTACGCCATAACAGCGCTTCTATCTTCGATTTCAACTGATTCGTCGCTTGCCTTGTCCACAGATTCCAGACCGACTTCCCCGCTTCCGGACTTGGACTTCTTCCATGTCAGGAAATTGATATTTTCCGCGACAACTTCGGTTCTGTAGTGTTTGTTGCCTTCCTTGTCCTCGAAAGAACGGTTTACAAGCCTGCCCTCGACGTAGACCGCGATACCTTTTTCAAGATACTGCGCGCAAACGTCCGCAAGCCCTTTCCACGCCACGACTCTGTGAAAATCAACCGCCTCCCGTTTCTCGCCGTCCTCAGCCTTAAAACTTCTGTTTATCGCAATGGGGAAATTCGCGACATTCGTCCCGTTTTTCGTCTGCCGAAAATCCACATCGGCAGCCAGATGCCCCATCAGCATCACTTTGTTCAGACTCCTCATAAAATAAGGGTTAAGAAATACTACCCCCTTCTTACCAGACGAACATTAAGAAATTGTTAAAAAAACTTAAGATTATTCTAAAAAAACCAAACCCACCCTTTGACACATTCAAAAAATAACGTAAAATGCCACCTTATATAAAACCCATGACACAGGACAACCCCGCAAATGATATAGAGAAAATAATCAGGAAAACCGCTCCTGAAGTTTTGCCTACCAATCTTCAGGAAAAACTTGAAGAGGAAATCACCGCCGTTGTTGAAAAAACAAGAACAGTAATAGCTTATACCCTGGAACACGTAATCCCCAAGCCAGACATATCCAGAATTGTAAGGCGTCAGTTGGAAATATGGGAGCAGGAAAAAAGAAAAGATTTCGAATACGAAAGATATCGTAATTTGATGCGGCAATTGAAAAAAACCCCCGTAGACAAAGGCAATTTTTTCGCACCCAGAAACAAAACCTCAATCCGCCTCAAGCTACAGGCGATTTTCGACAAAGGATTCACAGTAGGAACTGAAGTCATATACGGAAAAAACGAAAGAGGCACAGTAAAAAGCATAACCACCGAAGGAATGCTAAGCATCAGACTCCCCGACGGAAAAACCGTCCAAAAAGACCCACAATACGTAACATCTATGGACGCCCTACGCAAAACCCTCGCAGAGGCCGTAGAGGCAAGCCAGATCCCCTAAACCTCCGAAGGCCTTACCGATAGTCTCCGGCACGGCATAAATAAGACTATTTTTCGCCAATCCTGGGAATACCAGTTTCTCCTTCACATTTTTTTAAAATTTGCATCGCGCTTTTTCCAATATCTCTTCTTCCTTCTTCCACAGCACAGCCTACGAGCAAAACTTCTCTCACTCCTTGGTCAAACCCCATCGTTTGCATTTCGCCAATATAGCGTTGAGGATCTTCTTTACCATCGTTGCATGCCTACGCACCTGTTAACGCCAGACTAGCCCCCAAAGCCATCGCACCTAGAGTTTTCATTTATTTTTAGGTTAATAATTAATTAAAGATTATAGATAGTCATCATTAAAAGGACTGAAAGGACTTGCCGGATTTAAAACAAAATAATAAAAAAGCATAAACGCATCAAAATCGTCATCACCATCAGCACCTAGAGTTTTCAATTCCGATCTCACTACACGTAAATTCCATCCTCGCTTTTCCAATTCAGCAGCAACTTCAGGCCCGATAGCTTCAAGCATCCTACGCTTTTCACTTTCAGGCACATCAGGAGAGAAAGCGACACTTCCACTCTCTTTATTAGCAGGATTTGCCACAGCAGCTCTCGGATTAGCTTTCAACAAACTCTCTCTAGGCAATTTACTCAAAAGGAACCTTTCAAATCGGTTCACCATCTCGCGAGACAATTCGCTGTTTTTTATCTCGGCTCGCGGCACCTCAAATTTAGTAGAATGACCACCTTCTCCCGCACGCATTACACCCCACGCACATAATGCGGAACACGCACCTATAAAAGAACAAAGACATATTTCAACAGTATGCTTCCTAACAAAGTTACGAATAGAGCTAACAGCTCCCCGAGAACAATTTTCTCCAGATTCATTTCCGCCACGCACAGCTCGAGTATCATCGACCCCTGAACCACCTACTTCTGACCCTTTATCATACATAAATTAAAAAAACTAAAAACAGGACAATTAAGGTATACCAAGGACTGTATTTTTGTCAATTTTCTATTCCTAAACATCCGAAGGCCTTACACAATCAAATTCTTTATAATATTAATCATCGTCTCTTTTTCTTTCGGGCGGCTTTCGGCAACAAGCAAAGCAAGTGCGGCTAAAGCGTTGTCGTTGATTTTACGCTCTCCGGATTCCTTAAAAAGGTAATTTGATTTGTCCAGAAAATACACAAACAGAAACGCCGCCGACCTTTTGTTGCCGTCCGCAAAAGGATGATCTTTTATGACCAGATAAAGCAAATGTGCCGCCTTATCCTCAATAGTCGAATATAATTCTTTTTTGTCAAAAGTCTGATACAGCCCTCTGACAACGCCCTCAAAACTTCCGCCCCGCATTTGACCAAACAAATCACCAGCCTCTCTTTTGGCAGTAAGCTCTTTTTTGAGCTCGGCCACGATCCGCGCACAATTTTCATATTCCAGTACAAACGTTGCCTTCCTGCCTTTTTCAGTTTTGAGTTTGCCCTTGTCGTACTGCTCAAGCAACGAAAGCGTCTTGGAATAATCCGCAAGCAAACTTAAAATCTCCGTCTCCTGCCCCTTCAAAAGCTCTTTTTTCGAATGTCTTTGTATAAACAAAACCGCCTCCTTAAGCTCATTAAACTTATTTTTCGCCTCCAGAAGCCGCTTTTCATTGATAGCATAACCTTTGATAAGATACTGCTTGAGAATTTTTGTCGCCCATCTTCTGAAATGTACAGCTCTGGATGAATTAGTTCGGTAGCCTACAGCCAAAATAACATCCAGACTATAAAATTCAACCGGCTTGTCGGAACTTGCAATGTGCATTTTTTGCACATTGCTCTTTTTATCCACTTCTCTATCATCAAAAATCTTACTTATGTGCTTGGTAACAACCGACCTCTCTTTTCCGAATAACAAAGCTATCTCATTTTGCCTAAGCCATACTGATTCATTCTTAAAACGCACTTTCAACTCCACCTCGTCTTTAGAGGTTTTATAGATAACTATCTCTCCTTTTTTGAATTGTTTTTTCTCCATATTTCATTTTTAATCCGCCACATTCTTACCACACAAACATTAAAAAAATATTAAAAAAACTTAAAATTTTCCTAAAAAAATCCCACCCGGGTTGAAAAGTGTGACCAGTCACACTTTTCCAAAAAATCTAAAACGCCTTGATACCGTCCGGACAACATAGCTCAAGCTCTTCCTGATAATTATTTAGTGTTTCCTGACATTTATTCAGCTGTAATTGCAGACCGATAGACTGACCCATCTGAACACCAAGCTCGCCGCCCGGCCCGCCTGCTGTCGTCTCACACTGACCATTGGCCCTATTGTACATATCCCCGCCAAATTCCGAAGGACAATTGCACGCATTATCCGCAAACGTACCTCCGCTTTGTTCGCAATAATACTTCACAATCTGTTCCCACTCACCCGCAGACGTTGAATTTCCACCCAGCCCTCCCTTCCATAGAAAAATACCTCCTCCGGCAACCACCGCAATAGAAACCACCGCCATAATTATCCTGCCAATCTGTGACATAATGTTTTTGGTTAAACTATGGCAATCTTAACGAAAATTCAGGGTAATGTCATCATTTTTCCGTTTTTGCGCTAAAGATAACAATTTCAAAAACACCTGTTATTACCAGAACAGTCAACCATACTTTCCAGGTCTTTTCAAAATCATTCCATTGGGTCGCTCCTTCCGCAACCGCATCATCTGCCGCAACCTCTGTAGTTTCCGGCACGAAAATCTCATACCAATCTACTTTCTCCCCCATAGTAGAAGCTATATACCAGGACCCAAAGATTACCAAGATCAGAGGTACAACAATCGCCAGTACAATTTGTTGAGTTTTGGTCATTTGATATTTTTTAAAAAGATTTTTTAGAGAACGAACTATTTCTTCATTTTTTCGAATGAAGATCTGATTTTCGCACTGTCATAAATTATTGTAATTTCATCTATTTTTCCATTTTTTGAGAATCGAAAAACATCAACACATTCAAAAGAAGTCGGCGTATTATCTCTCAAAATCCAGTCATAGCGAAAATGTCCAGCCGCAACCAATGGATCATTTTGTTTTTCCCGTGACCCGAAGGGAGAAGAAAATATATTTAGTGGCGAAAAATGGGCTTATTCATTATGTTGGCATAACCAGACAGTCGATGCGATCCAGAATCAGGATTGGGGTGAAACCAGATAATAAGAGTGGTTATCACGGTTATAAATGGCTGAAGGAAGACGGAGATCATTGTCTCATAATATGGACATTTAAAAATGACACAAATGTTGAGGCTATAGAAGCGGAAATTGTCTATTTTTTCCGTAAACAACACGGTAAATGGCCGCAGTATCAGATGGAAATTCATTTTCATCCCTCGTCTGAGAATGAAAGGTTGTTGGCTAATAAGATCTTGAAAGAGTCTCAAAAGATTGTGTGCAATTTTACTTCAAGTTATCAATTTTTAAAAAATACCAAATGACCAAAACTCAACAAATTGTACTGGCGATTGTTGTACCTCTGATCTTGGTAATCTTTGG
>JBDRNZ010000016.1:0-4277 GCA_043810515.1 Candidatus Peregrinibacteria bacterium | reverse complement strand
AAGTAATAAATTCAGTGCCGATTAAGAATAAGGTGCAATTCGCGTGGGGAAAAACAAGATGATTAGCAGTAAACTGTAGGCAATTGGGGGCTTCTATCTTTTGTCCTCAATTTCGGGAACTTTCTTGTCCAGATATGGGTAATGCGGTTAACGCTGCGTTATGCCTCGACATTGTTCCTTCCCGGAGGGTCTTACTTTCCGGATTTGCCTGCAGATTAGTGTTATATCGCGTAACGTGGAACGCATAGCGTGAAACGTTAATGCAGAAAAAATAGAAATAGTTTTTTGAAAAAGGAGGAGAGTATAATGAGTAAAAATAAAGCATATGTGCTTGAAAGTATTTATGCCCTATCACAACATACGAATATTACTGCATCACTCGGCGTCGTTATAGCAGAAAATCTCGAAGATGCTTTTAAAAAGCTTCCCGAAAAATGTGCGGATTTTACTATTGATTCCACTAAACAAACAATCAAAAGCAAAAAACACAGTCATTTCATGTCCTATCGATTGAGAGAAGTTGAAATCTATCAATAAAACTTGACTCCAGTGGCGGGAAGGTATTATGGGAGCAGGAAAATCATTCTTGCTCCTTTATTTTTTCTTCAATCTTTAAAATTACTCCAGACAAATTATTATCAACTTCGTTGTTCCAGAATCGCAAAATGGTAAAGCCTAAATTTTTCAAATACTCATTTCTTTTGGCGTCGTATTTTGTGTCTTTTTCACGCTTGTGCTGACAGCCATCTAATTCGATAATCAATTTCTTTTTGAGACAAATAAAATCGACAATGTATTTGTCGATGACGTGTTGTCGCCTGAACTTCAGATTGCCAAAAGTTCTGTTTTTGAGATGCGCCCATAGCTTAATCTCTTGAGGAGTGGATTTTCGGCGCAAACTGCGGGAATTGTTTTTGAGGCGTTGGGCGTAGTTGTTCATTTTTTTGTTTTGACAGCGCTTCACCCTCACCTGTCACTTCGTGACATCCTCTCCCTCAAGGGAGGGGAGGAAGCGCTTGAATTTCCCCTTCTCCCTCAAGGGAGAAGGTGCCCGAAGGGCGGATGAGGGTGAGTGGAGCCAAATTAAAGATCCGTCACCCGTTCCACTTCCTCCAAAGTCGTCTCGCCTTCCAGGACTTTTAAAACCCCGTCTTGGGCCATTGTGATCATGCCGAGCTCCATAGCTTTTTCATTGAGTTCTGACGTGACGGCGTTGCGCAGGACTAAATCCTGGATTTCGTGGTTAAGTTCAAAAACCTCGCTGATTGTAGTGCGCCCTTTAAAGCCTATATTACTGCATTTTGCACAGCCCTTGGCCTTATAGACCGTGTCTATTTTTGGGATAACTACGCCAGATTTAGAAGATATTGTTTGTAAAACTTTTTCCATTTTAGCTTTTTCTTCGGGAGTGGGTGTTGCTTTTTCTTTGCAGTCGCACAGCACGCGCACGAGCCGCTGCGCGATGAAAGCGTTGACGGCCGAGGCCATGTCAGTTTCGGACACGCCCATATTAATAAGTCGTTGCACGGCGCCGGCGGCGTTGTTGGTATGGAGAGTGGACAATACAAGATGGCCGGTGAGCGCTGATTGGAAAGCCACTTGCGCCGTTTCGTTGTCGCGGATTTCACCGACCATCAGGATATCCGGATTTTGGCGCAACAGCGAGCGCAGAGCCGTCGCAAAAGTATAACCCTCTTTGTCGTTGACCGGCGTCTGCAGAATACCTTCAATTTGATATTCAATCGGATCTTCAACGGTGATAATTTTTACATCCGGTTTATTGAGGATATTTAAAATACTATAAAGCGTAGTAGTTTTTCCCGAGCCGGTCGGGCCGGTGTTCAAGATCACGCCATTGGGTTTTTTTATTTGTGTCAGAATTTTATCCAGATTTTGTTTACGGATGCCCAATTTATTTAAATCTAATTCCACCTCCGCCTTGCTCAAAAGCCGCATCACGACTGTTTCGCCGTAGCCGCCTAAAATTATGGAAACTCGAATATCAACGGATTTCTCGGAAATTTCCTTAATAGCATCATCAAACTTAACAGTAAACCGGCTGTCGACGACGCCTTCGCGCACTTCGGTTTTTACGCCGCTTAAAAGTTTTATTTCTCCCAAAAGATTCGGATATTCATTAAGAGGCAAACTTGCGACAGTCTGCAGAATGCCATCAATGCGAAAACGGATATGAATTTTGTCGGCGCCCGGTTCAATATGTATATCGCCGACCCGCGTGAGCATGGCGGCGCTGAAAATAAGTTCGTTGAGTTCCGGCAGTTTGGCTCCCTGTAGCACGGTTTCAAATTTTTTAAAATCTTTGACAACTGCGGCAGTTTTTTCAAATGATTTTTTACTGACCACCAGTTTTCTGGAAAAAGTCTGCGCCATCAGTTTTTCATAAATATCTTCCAGGAAATCTCCCTCGCCGGTGACGCGCCGCACTTCTTCAATGGAGGTTATGCCCTCGACGGCTTTCAAAATTCCGTCCTGCAGCATAGTCACCATGCCGGATTCCAACGCCGCGACTGTAAGTTCCGTTTCGCCGGCCATTTCCATAATCAGTTTTTCAATTTCATCATTGATGGTGAGAATTTCAAAAATTCCTATCCGTCCTTTGTAGCCAAGATGGTTGCATTTGGAACAGCCTTTGGGCCGGTAAAGTTTGGTAATTTCGGTCGGAATGTCGAGTTTGGATTTGGGTGAAATAATAGACAGAATTTTTTTGAGCGATTCGATAGATTCTTTGGCTGGGACATACTCTTCTTTGCAATCACAGAGTTTGCGCACCAAGCGCTGGCCGATAAGAGCGTTGACTGATGGCGGAAGGAGCGTGGGCTTCACGCCCAGCTCAATGAGACGCGGAATGGAACCAACGGCGTTATTGGTGTGGAGCGTGGAAAGCACCAGATGGCCAGTGAGCGCGGAATTGACGGCGATGTCAGCGGTTTCTTCATCGCGGATTTCACCCACCAGAATAATATCCGGATCCTGTCGCACGATAGCGCGCAGGCCCTGGGCGAAAGAATAACCGCGATCTTTTTCCACCTGTGTCTGCGAAATACCTCTCACTTCATATTCGATCGGGTCCTCAATAGTAATAATTTTATTTTCTGGATTGTTGAGTTTTTTGATGATGGCGTAAAGCGTGGTGGTTTTTCCCGAGCCAGTCGGACCGGTGTTAAGGATCATGCCATTAGGCGAAGCCATTTGTTTTTGCAATTCTTCAAAAGCCAGTCCGCGCAGTCCCAAGTCCTCGATGCTGACATTAATAGAATCCGGATCCAAAAGTCGCATGACGATAATCTCTCCGAAATTGCCGGGGATGAGCGAAACACGGATGTCTATTTTTCTTGCCCCGTTGCCATCAGGCTTTGCGGGGTTGTTAGCCAGATTGACTTCGAAGGTTCCGTCCTGGGCGATATCGCGCAAGTTGATTTTCATGCCAGACATCATCTTGATGCGCGAAACGATGGACTTAAAAGTAGTAAGTGGAAGCTCGGCCACGTCATGCAAAACGCCGTCGATGCGGTAGCGCAAGCGCAATTCTTTTTCTTGTGGCTCGATGTGGACATCGCTGGCTCCCAGTTTGTAAGCTCCGCCCATGATGACATTCAGCACTTGGGTGATGGGCAGTTCGGTAATTCTTTGTTTGAGGGTTATCAAGTCTTTGAGTTCCTGGTCGAATTTTTCCAGTTCCTCGGCGCTTAAATTGACGCTATATTCCGTGAGGATGTCGACAAAAACAATAGTCTTGTATCTCTCCCAGATTTTTTCCATATTGTGCCGGGAAATGACAAAAACTTTTATTTCCCAGCCTTTCTCATCGGCCAGGTTTTTGATAAATTCAGAAGTTTTCGGGGCAGTCGGATCGGGCGAAACAATATGCACTTTCTTGCCGATTTTTACGATAACGGCCAGGTTGTATTTGCGCGATTCTTCTTCTTTGAGAATGCGCAGACTGTCGTTGCTGATGGGAACCAGGTTAGTGTCCAGATAAGGAAAGCCGATTTCCGCCGCAAAAACAGACGCCTGCTCCTCTTCAGAAGTGCGCTGCATTTTAGTGAGGACTTTTTGTGTTTCTTTTTCTTTCAGATCCTCCGCCTGGAGATTCGTCTTGATTACCTTGGGCATATTTTTAAGACATCGGATGTCCTTTGGCCGTTTTGCTTGGACATCCGATGTCCAAAGAACGGTTTCCTTTTAAGTTATTTTATCACACATTCACAAAAACTAAAAAGAAGCCAGCAAAAGTTAGCGAGGATTCTTTAATAAGG
>JBDRNZ010000015.1:0-19318 GCA_043810515.1 Candidatus Peregrinibacteria bacterium | reverse complement strand
AGAGTGCTTGAGCTCGGTGAGCCTGAGGCGCCTATGGCAAAGCCATTTCCGGATGTTGCGGTGGACGCGTGGTACGCAGGTTATATAAACGATTTGAAAGATCTGAGTCTTGTGAATGGAAACCCTGACGGAACTTATCAGCCTGCTGAATTCATCAACAGAGCGGAATTTCTGACTCTGGCGATGAATGTTTACTATTATATTTCCGACCAGGCTGTGCGTGACGAAATCGATGCGCTTGAAGCCGGAGTGATGACCGACAGATACGAAGATCTCGCGGACGCATGGTATACGCCGACCGTCACGGTGGCCACGGAGCTGGGATTTGTTGGAGGAGTCGTATGTGAAGGCGGATGGTGTATTGATGCCGGACGGGAAATATCGAGAGCCGAGGCTGTGATCATACTTTATAATATGTTTTATGATTATCTGACGGTAAGATAGGAAATTGAAACTGAAATTTTAAATAAAACCCGTCCATTCGCAGGGCGGGTTTTATGTTTGTCTGAAACTTTCTAAAAATGCTTATCTAACTGCATCTTTTAGAGATTTTCCGGCTTTGAAAGCAGGAAGTTTCATTGCTGGGATCTTGATCTTCTGGCTTGGGTTTCGTGGGTTTACGCCAGTTCTTGCAGCTCTCTTTGAAACACGGAATGTTCCAAATCCTGTGATAGTTACATTTTCACCTTTTTTAAGGCTTTTTGTAACCATCTCTAGAATTGCTTCTAGAACTTCACCAGCGGCTTTTTTTGTAACGCCAGCTGATTGCGCTGCACCAGCTACTAGGTCCTGTTTTGTCATAGTAGGTTGGTTAGTAAATAAATAGGTTTTGTTAGAAACCAGGGGTATTATAAGGGCTTAGGTAGGTAAATCAAGAGATATTTTTCAAAGAAACCTTTACTTGTAGGGAAAAACTGGCCTTTTTCATTAAAAGCGGCGAGTTTTTGGCTTGTACAAGCCGTGCGAGTTTTTGCTTGCAAGAGAGTGGAACTTGTTTCGGCGTGAATAAGCGGTAAAAATTATTCCGGATGATTTTTGTTGACGAAAAAATGTAAATATTATAAGAATAACACTTGTAAATAAACGAATTTTTTTATGGCGAAGAATCTGGTCGTGGTAGAGTCCCCTGCGAAAGCCAAGACAATTTCGCGTTTTTTGGGAAAGGATTACAAGGTGCTTGCCTCGATGGGGCATGTCCGTGATCTTCCAAAATCGAAAATGGGAATTGATACCGAACATGATTTTAAGCCCAGCTATCTAATCTCCGTTGATAAAAAGAAGGTTATAAAACAGCTGTCTGATGAGCTAAAAAAGGCGGGGGTTCTGTGGCTGGCAACTGACGAGGATCGCGAAGGGGAGGCGATAGGATGGCATTTGCTTTCAGCTTTAAAAGTTGATAAGAAAAAAATTCCGGTAAAGAGAATTGTTTTTCATGAAATTACCGAGGGGGCTATAAAAAGCGCGATGGATCATCCGAGGGATCTCGATAAACACGTGATTGACGCGCAGCAGGCGAGGCGTGTGCTGGACAGACTTGTCGGTTATGAGTTGTCTCCGTTGCTATGGAAAAAAGTTCGTTACGGACTTTCGGCGGGGCGTGTGCAGAGCGTGGCTGTGAGGTTTGTCGTTGATAGGGAAAGGGAAATTCTGGCATTTAAGCCGGAGGAATTCTGGAAAATTATCGGTACTTTTGAGAAGGATGAAGGGAAAGATCATGAAAGAAAATTCGAAGCCGAGCTTCAAAAATTCCAGGACAAAAAACTGAAAATTGAAAACGGAAAGGACGCAAAAAAAGTTCTCAAAGATCTTGAAAAGGCTGACTACAAAGTCGCGAAGGTCGAGGAGAAGCAGATAAAAAGAAATCCGGCGCCGCCTTTTATTACCTCAACGCTGCAGCAGGAGGCGTCCAGAAAACTCGGGTTTTCGGTCAGAAAAACAATGATGATCGCGCAGCAGCTTTATGAAGGTATTGATATCGGATCGGGTGAGGTCGGTCTTATCACATACATGAGAACAGACAGCGTGAATATGTCGAATGTTGCGCTGACGGCCGCGAAAAAAGTAATTGAGGAGGATTTCGGTGCGAAATTTTCGCTGGAATCGCCGCGCAGATATAAGGGCAGAAAAGGGGCGCAGGAGGCGCACGAGGCGATTCGTCCGGTTGATATGTTTTTGAGGCCCGATAATGCGAAAAAATATCTGGATAAGGATCAGGCCAGACTTTATGAGCTCGTCTGGAAAAGAGCTGTCGCGTGCCAGATGAAGGAGGCGATTTTGAATAAGACGGGTGTTGATATTGAGGCTTTGAAAAGCGGCGAACCGACAGGATATGTTTTCAGGGCCACAGGCCAGAGCATAGAATTTCCGGGTTTTATGGAAGTTTATATGGAAGGTCGCGATATAGACGAGGAGGCCGTGAACGATGGTGAAAAACTTTTGCCGAAACTTTCCGAGGGTGAAAAAGTCGATCTGGATCACATTGACAGTTCGCAGCATTTTACGAAACCGCCGGCAAGATATACTGAGGCGTCGCTTGTGAAAAAGCTGGAGAGCGAGGGGATTGGGCGGCCGAGTACGTACGCGCCGACTATAAGTACGATCATGACGCGCGGATATATTGAGAAAGAAGGTAGCGCGCTTAAGCCGACTGATCTTGCGATGGTCGTGACGGATGTTCTTGTCGAGAATTTTAGTGATATTGTTGATTACAAATTTACGGCTGAAATGGAGGATAAACTTGATATGGTTGAAGAAGGAAAAGAGGACTGGGTTCCAATGATAAAGGCGTTTTACGGGCCGTTCCATAAGAATATTGAGGAAAAAGACAAGACTCTGAAGAAGGAGGATATTGTGAATGAAAAGAGTGATGAGGTCTGCGAAAAGTGCGGAGCGAAAATGGTGATAAAGCTTGGAAGATTCGGGAAGTTTTTGTCATGTAGCAATTATCCGGAATGCAAAAATGCGCGGCCGCTCGAAGGCAATACAGAAAAAAGCAAGGAAGAGAGCGCGGAGTTGATTGAACTCCGAAAAAAATTCAAAGGAAAAAAATGTGAAAAATGTGGTGGAACAATGGAGATAAAGGTCGGCAGGTTCGGACCTTTTCTTGGTTGTGGCAATTATCCGGAGTGCAAGAATATAAAGTCAATAACGGTTTTTTCCGGCGTGAAATGTCCGAAATGTGAGACCGGCCAGCTTATTGAAAGGCGAACGCGAAAGGGTGGGCGCATATTCTGGGGATGCAGCAAATTTCCGAAATGCAAATTTGCGACGTGGTATAAGCCTGTAAAAATTGACGATAAGACAGGTCAGTTGATGGTTGAAAATAAGGAGGGCGAGGTTGTGGAGCTGGATTCAATTTCGAAAAGCCGTGGATAGGGGCTTGGCAGAGCGACTGAAGTGTGTTATAATAAACGAGTAAAAAATAAAAACAAAACTATGTTATCAAGAATTTTGAAGGTAATTTCTCTGTTTGTCGCGTGTGGCGCATGCGTTGTTGCTTTTTCCGCGAGCGCTTTTGCGGAAGGCGATACGGTCTGCAGTGGTAAGATTATGGGAACTACAAATGTTTCCAATCCAAATGCCGGGCGGATATATTTTGATTCACATTCAAGCCCGAATCCTGATGCCAATAAAGTTGTCGATCTGTCTATAAAGGGCGTTGCGGAGCTTGGGCTTGCGCCTGGCGACAGGAAATATGCGGCGTGTGTTTCCGAGGATGACGACAGTTTTCCGCGCGGGACGGATGAGTATATTATGAGAGGTTACGCATGGGATGATAATCTTGGTTTTATTTCTTTTTATTGTAACGGTGAAAGTGGAGATGGGAAAAATGAGGGGGTTGATTGCGGGGATTATGATTATGCGGTAAATATCGGGTCGGATAAAGGAGGGTTTCGACAGCTGAGCGGATATGCATGGAACGAGGCTTTCGGATATATAGATTTTGGTCCACATGCGGTGGGCGGGGAAGTCACAATGAATGTGGCGACCGGAGCTTTGAGCGGATATGCGTGGAGCGAGGCAGAAGTATGGATTGATTTCGGCGGAGTAACTATTCAGCTTCCGGGCGAGGAAGTTGCGGAGGCTGGTGCCGGGGAAGAGTGGTGTGACGGAAAACCGTGGGTTTGTGTGCAGATTGATACCGGAGAATTAAAGCTTGCAAACGGCGATGATGAATACGAGATAAATCTTTATCTGAGAGGGCCGGATGGGGTTAGTCCCCTGGATCTTGATCAGTACGATCTTAACAGAATTACTTTTAACTGGCAGGACACCGTGAAGCGAAATCAGCTTGCGGGGTCGGAAGTCGGGGAAAGTCTGAATAACGTGATAAATCCCTGGGCGGGCGGAGTAGGGGCGGTTGCGTACAAGCCTATAAATGCCGACCTGGCCGATTTTGACGAGATTAAGGAGGATCCCGGTCATTATATTCTGAAGCAGGGTCTTCGTTCTTACGCGCCGACAACAAACGCGAATATTTCCTATACCACAAGTATTCAGCCGGCGGTTGCTTTTTATAATGAGGCGTTTTTTACGGATCTGGTTGATGACGGAGGCACTATCTGGTCTCACGATGTTGAACCTAATGTCCTGAAATTAAAAAATGTTGCGTTTGAACTTATCAGAAAAAACGATGGTCAGCCCGCAGTTACGCCGCAGGTTATTTATCCAAACGGCGTGGACGGTCTGAATTTTAAATTCCAGCCGGCGGTCGAGGTTAATTCTTTGTACGCGAACGATTTGCAGGACACGATTTTGTCTTTCCGTGGAATTCCTGTGAATTTTAGGGTTGGTACGAAGACAAACGGAAATCTGACCTTTTCTAAAGTTTCGGTTGATCTGAATCTTGATTATGCGAAGCTGGATACGGAGGTGGAATGCGCGGACGAAGGTGCTGATAGTCCTGAAGTTGTTAATTTTGATTTTAGTTTTGTGGATAACGGTGAAAGTACTCTTGATCTAATTTCGACTTATGGACTTGGAACCGAAGTCGATGTTCAGGCGGTGGCGACTCTTCCGGAATATGACGAGGAGTCGGAAGCTTTGCCGTGCAGTATGGCTCAGGGGCCGACGCTTTATAGCGTTGTAAATTATGTGGCCGACGGGGATGGCGCTTCGAGGTTGGTTTCATATTACAGCAACAAACTTCCGCGTGTGACTTCTTCAATCGTAAATCCGGTTGCCGTTATTCATGGAAATATTTACGCGCCGGAGGCTTTTAGTCCGACATCCGAGGGAAGTCAGACTCAGGCGACGGGAAATGTTGCCATCGATATAGTGAGAAATACTGTGAATGAAAATGTGAAAAAATATCTTGCGGATAAGCTTGTAAAAGGCGGAGGAATATGCGAGGTAGCCGGATTGCTTGAGACGGGAATTAAGGTGTCTTGCAATCCTGGAGATTCGGGCTTTTTTGCAACTGATGTCATTAATGGTGAGCATGTTCTTTACTTCAAAGGCAGCGAAGTGCATCTCAGTCTTGCTCCGGGGAAATGGGAAGGCAAGTGGGTTGTGATAGTTGATGGTGGAAGGCTTTATATTGATAGCGATGTTTATCGCACGGGAAATCAGGACGGGCTTGCTATAGTTCAGATGAGGCCTTATGCGGCGACCTGCGCGCAGAGTAATATTTACATAAATTCGAACGTAAAAAATATTCAGGCGAATATGGTTTCGGATTGTTCCCTGTTTTCGTATGATGACGAGGTTGGTGTTGCAGCTTCGGGATTTCCTGCGTGGGGTGACTTTGCTTCAATGGTGAATGCTTTGGGAAATCAACTTCTTTTAGAGGGAAGCATTGCTTCGAGGAATACTGTCGGGGGTGCCGATCTGGACGTTGCCGAGAGTGGTCCGAAAGATTATCTGCTTCTTGGAACGGGTGAAGTTCTTCCTCTGCCGGTAACTTCGGAGGAAAGGCAAATCGCGCAGATGTATGATCTTAATTATCTGAGACTTTTTAGACTTGATATCGAGAAATCCGAGGCCGGACTGCCGATTGATCAGAGCTGCGGTAGTGCGCTTACGATAGATGACATGATTACGATAAATGAAGGAGTGGATCAGGTTATTGGAGAAAATGGGCAGGCGTGCGACGGTATTGATCCGACAAACAGGTGGAATCCTCCTTATGAAACTGGCGACTTGGTTTCAGTTGGTTCCGAAGGAAAACTTGCTGCGGGGCTTGATCCGGATGAGGATTTTGATCCGCTGTATATTTTCTACAAAACGCCGGATTCGTTCGTGTTTGAAAAAGCGGGAGCTTCAAGGAGTCAGTAGAGGTCGGACGGGGGAGATCGGATGGGGCCGGATGGCGTGGCGGTTCGGCGGGCCGGCGGGGTGGTGGGTCGGACGGTCGTGGCGGTTGGATGGCGTGGCGGCCGGACTGTCGGACCGTGTGGCGGCCGGATGGCGTGGCGGCTATTCAGGACTTTTTGCGAATTTTGGTTGGTGGCGGGAAAGGCTGAAATTTTCGGCTTGACGCTTTTTTGGTACGAAAAGCGAACTTGATTTGCGGCTTGTAAACGTACGATTTTGAGCTGATAATTTTTCCCGCAAAAACGTGTCATAATCGTATTTGTCAGCCATTTTTGTCTTGTTTGGCGGTTGGTCTTTTGAGAAAATTTAAGCACAAATATTTAAACAAAAAATATATGACCGATTCTCAAAAATTACATCTGGAATTTGTGAAATTGGGAATGATGAAACGTAAATTAACAAATCGGATGCTTTTGATTTTGCCTGAAATTTACGAGAGCAGGATTTACAAAAAATACGCTTCTTCGATCGTTGAATATGCGGGAAAATTTGGCGGGATTTCCAAAACGGCGGTGGAGAAAAGATTGAGATTGGAAAAATATTTGGAAAATAAGCCGGTTTTGAAGGCGGCAATTTGTGAAGTCGGAATTCATAAAGTTTCACTGATCGCGACTCTGGCCACACCGGAAACCGAAGAAATTTTTGCTGATAAGGTTAAGAATATGAGCAAAAGCGCGATCCAGACACTTTCGAAAGAGCTGCGGATGAAAGAATCGTTGACGAATATTGAGCCTTGCCAGGCCAAAGCCGAAAAAATAGTTTTGGAACTGGATGAGGAAATGACTTTCATGTTCCTGAAACTGAAAAACGAGCTTGGCAAAAATCTCAGCAACAAGGAGCTCATGCGGAAAATCCTCAAAAGTGTGACTGGTCACAATTTGCCACGACCTGAAAAAGTCGTCACCGGTGACGACTCGAAAGTTGCCGCAGAAGTTGCCGCAGAAACTGCCGCTACTACCGAAAGCCGCTACATCCCCGCGCAAACACGAAGAAAAGTTCTTAAAAAATCATCCGGCAGGTGCGGTTATCCGGGCTGCAACAAACCGTACGAAATTTTTCATCATAATGAGCGTTTTGCCGGAAATAAAAGCCATAAATCGCTAGTGGCGGTTTGCAGAAATCATCACGAATTTATGCATAATGGACTGGTTGAAAATGAGCATAATCGGGAATTTTGGGCGCTTAATTTTAATAAAGGCACAGATGAAGTTGATCAGCTTTATCGCAAGTACAGGCAGGCTGTTTAAAGGGGCTGGGGTCAGGTGGGGGTTGGTGGCCGGTGGTTGCGGTGCCGATCAGGGCTTGTACCAGGCGAGGCTTGCCTCGGGATATTTTTTGAACTGCTCTGCCATTATGGTCTGGATTTCTTTGAGGCGGGACTCTGTGTTGGCTTCAAATCTAAGGGTGAGGTTTGGGCTTGTATTTGAGGCGCGGACTGCTCCCCAGGAATTGCTGTCGAAGTTTACGCGGACGCCGTCGATTGTTATGCAGTCGTAAAGTTTTGTAAAATGGTCGACGAGGGTGGTGACTATTTCGAATTTCTTGTCGTCGGGGCATGGGGCTTTGAATTCGGGGGTGGTGAATGTTTTTGGCAGGTCATTGAACATCTGTGAAAGTGGGTGGGTTTCTTTTGAGAGAATTTCGAGAATTTTTCCGGCGGCCAAAAGCGCGTCGTCAAAGCCGTAATAATTCTCAGCAAAAAACAGGTGTCCGGAAACTTCTCCGGCAAGCGGGGCCGAGACTTCCTTCATTTTTTGTTCTATGAAACTGTGGCCGGTGCGGCTCATCACGGGGATGGCTCCGAGTTCTTTCATTTTATTTATGATTGCCTGTGAAACTTTTACGTCGAAAACTATTTTTGGATTTTTGATTCTGTCCAGGAGGTCGAGTGTCAGAAGGTAAAGCATGAAATCGGAGGAATAGAGTTTTCCTTTTTCGTCGACGATGCCGACGCGGTCGCCGTCGCCGTCAAAGCCAATGCCGATGTCCGCGTGCGTTTCAAGCACTTTTTTTATCAGATCCTCCATGTTTTTCAGTTCTTCAGGATTGGCTTCGTGGTTTGGAAAAGTGCCGTCGAGATTGCAGTAAAGGGGAACGACTTCGTATCCGATTTTTTCGAGAAATTCAGGCGCGAAGATGCCAGCTGTGCCGTTTCCGGTGTCGACGACGACTTTGAGTTTTCTGCCGATTTTTACGCGGGATGCCAAGTCCGCGAGATATTTTGGGCGGATGTCGAGGCGTGTGAGCGTGCCCTTTTTGGCGGGGGAGGTGAAGGTGTCGGATTCTATTATTTTGCGGACTTCCTGGAGCTCGTCGCCGCAGATGGAGTGTGCGCCCGATATTACAATTTTTATTCCGTTGTACTGTTTCGGGTTGTGGCTCGCGGTTATGTTTGTGCCTGCATCAAAATCAAGGGCGCATGAGGCCCAGTAAATCATCGGGGATATCGCAAGGCCCACGTCCGTCACGTTTATGCCGGTTTCGAGAAGGCCTTTTATGTATGCGGCCTGCAGTTTTTCTCCGGTGAGACGGTTGTCGCGGCCGACCGCCATTGACGTTGTTTTGTATTTTTGAGAAAGATAGGTTCCGGTGCCTTTGCCGATGAGATACGCGACTTCCTCGGTGAGGTCGGCCGGTGTTTGAGGCGAAGATTCCGCAATTCCTCTTATATCGTATGCCCTGAAAATATTTGGATTCATTTAATAACCGTTATTGTATTTTGTAGTGTCCATTGTGTCTTTTATTGTTTTCAGACGCAACGGAATTCCCCATTTTTTGAGAAGTTTTGCCGCGGCCGGCGGAACCATTTTTTCCCACGCGGCCTCTTTCAAAATCGCTTTGCGGACTTTTGTCGCGCTTATGCCGAGCAGTCTTTTCAGCTGAATAATTTCAGGTTCTGGTTTACCGGTTTCATTCGGACGGTGGTATTTTCCCTCATAGCATGCCTTAACGATTTTTGAGCCGGTGTAAAGTTTTGCGTATGGCGGAACATAAACATTCACATGATTAACCCAGAGTGCGTAATTGTTCACATTTTGGACAGGAATAATGCAATATCTTTCACACGGTATTTTTGCCTCCCTCAAAGATTCATCAATAATCTGAAAACGTTCCCCGGCTGTGAGCGGATTTTCCGGCAGGAAATTTTTTTCCGCGCTTCCGATCACTATGATCACCCGAGAATTTTTCTTCAGAATTCTTTTTATGATTTCGAGATGTCCTTTGTGAAAAGGCTGAAATCTCCCGATAAGTAAAGCTGACTGCATGGTTTAAGAATATGCAATTGCGGGCGGTAGCGTCAAGGAAGTTTACTAATTTTTTGCTTTTATGAGATACGGGGGGAGAAGTTTGTGTCTGTTTATTTCCATCAGACGGAAAATTTTGTGAACAGTGTTCGGGTTAAGACCTTTTTCTATGAGGTCATCTTTGGTTTTGCCTTCCTCAATCTGTTTTATGATCGTGTCCATTTCTTTGTATGTGATTCCCAATTCCTCTTCGTCGGTCTGGCCTGCGTACAGCTCCGCGGACGGTGTTTTTTCTAGAAATTCATTTGGAAGTCCGACGTGTTCGGCGAGGCGATAAACCTCTTCTTTCAGCAGATCGCCGATTATTTCAATGTCCGCCGCAAGATCGCCGTATTTTGTGCCGTATCCCAAAGCGAGCTCCGTTTTATTCGAGGTGCCGATGACAAGGGAGTTTCTCGTGTTTGAAAAGCTGTAAAGGAGCATCATTCGGACTCTTGCTTTAAGATTGATCTGCGCGAGATCGCTTGGTTTCCACGGCAATGACAGAAAATCCATGAGGTATTTGTTGATGGGAAGGCTGTAACATTCCACTTTTAAAAACTGGCACAACATTTTTGCGTGCATGTGGTTTTCCTCAGACGATACGCCTTTTTCCGGCATCAAAAGCGCCGTGACTTTGTCCGCTCCCAATGAGTCCACGGTGAGTTTCAGGCAGAGCGCCGAGTCGATGCCGCCACTTACCCCTATAACGGCTTTGTCAAAGCCATTTTCTTTGAAATATTTGTGGATCGAGGCGATTATCTTTGTGTAGATATTGTGCATATTGTATTTTAAAGACAGGAGGGAATTATAAAAGATCCGGGAAATATTGGAAGGGGAAATTTTTTAGAATTTTTATCACTGGAATCGCTTTAGCTGACGCGCAATTTCCATTTTTTGGGCGCGGGCGCGGAGAGTTTCGCGTTTGTCGTGAAGTTTTTTTCCGCGGCAGATTCCTATGATTGCTTTGACCCGGCCTTTTTTGGCGTGAAGTTCGAGAGGAATGGCTGTTACGCCTTTTTGGGAAATTTTTTGCTCGATTGCGAGTACTTCTTTTTTGTGGAGCAGAAGTTTTCTTTTTCGAACCGGGTCGTAATCGCTGTTTGATGAAAATTTGTACCTGGAAACGTGAGCGCTGTTCAGGTAGGCTTCGTCGTTTACTATTCCTACAAAAGATCCTTTCAGGTTTGCCTGACCCGCTTTTACCGATTTTACCTCGTCTCCGTTCAAAACAATTCCCGCCTCGTATTTTTCAAGAATTTCAAAGTCGTGGTAAGCCTTTCTGTTTTTTGCTAATAATTTTTCCATTTGTTAAACTGTTTTCGAAAATTTAACCTCACCCATTATGCCTGATCAATTCAAAGAAACAACAAGAACTGGTTATGGAAAGAGAATAATCGGTTCTGTGAAAGGAGTTTTTATCGGAATAATCCTTTTTATAGGCTCGTTCGCTCTTCTTTACTGGAATGAAGGTAGAGTGGATGTTTCACAAATCGCGCAAAACGCGGTTGAAATCAGCTCCACGGAAGTTGCCGGAACAGAACCCGACGGCGGACTTGTTTCCGTTGCCGGAATTGTGAACAGTCAGGAGCAAATTGGCGATGGGCTTTATCTAAAACCCGGCGATTATCTGTCTTTGAGCAGAGTTGTCGAAATTTATGCGTGGACCGAGCAAACTGAGTCCACGTCCGAGACAAAGCTTGGAGGCTCCGAGGAAACCGAAACGACATATTCCTACATAAAAGAGTGGGTCAGCGATCCGACTCCGACCAGCAGTTTCCGGTATCCCGGGGATCATGAAAATCTTGCAAAAACTATTGATGATTTTGAAAAGACAGTGAGTACGGCGAGAGTCGGAGTTTACGATCTTGATATGGACCATCTGTCTTTGCCGGGTGAGGAGAAACTGAGTCTGTCCGCGGATATTCTGGATCTGCCGGAGACGGAGACTGCTGCGGATGCGACTTTAGGTGTTTCGGATGAGTCCGAGGAGGATGAGTTCTTTTTGACGGAGGAGTATTCTGCCGAGCCTGTGGCGGAAAAATCAACCGGTCCTGTTCTTATCGGAAATTATATTTACGTCGGAAAAGGGTCACTGAGCAGTCCCGAAGTGGGGGATATGAGAATCAGCTATCAGGTTTTGAAAAACAACACGGAAGGGACTGTTATCGGGAAACTGGACGGACTGAAAATCACGACTTATGTTGACGAGGAAACCGGAGAAAATCTGTACCGCATGTTTACCGGAAGCAAAGATCAGGCTGTCGGCCAGCTGCACGGGGAATATAAATTTATGCTCTGGGTTTTCAGGATTCTCGGGTTTTTGATGATGTGGATAGGGTTGTCAGGCCTGTTTGGGCCGATAAGCGTTCTGCTTGATGTTGTGCCATTTTTTGGCTCGATAAGCAGGTCGCTTGTGGGCGGAATTACTTTCGTCGCGTCTGTTGCGCTGAGCGCCGTGACGATTCTGGTTTCAATGATTCTGCATAACGTGATCGCGCTGATTATTGCCGTGGTCGTGACCGTGGCTGTGATTTTGTTTGTAATCAGGGCTAAGGGTGTGGCGAGGGGAAGGGGGTGATGTGTTTTTTACGTTTGCGGAAAAAGGACAGGTAGTCCGGCGGGGAGGTGGTTGTTATCTGATGAACTGTTTTAGGTCTGCTACTATTTCTTTGGCGTTGTCGCAGGGGATTGTGATTTTTTCGCCGGATGTTGTTTCGATTGTGAAAAAATCCTCTGTCTGCCAGACGGTCATCGGGTTTTCGCCGTGCGGGGTTATTTCTTTTATTTTTGAAAGTGGAATTGTTCTTGTGAATGGGAAAAATCCGACATTTAGCTTATCCTGATCCATTTTTATTTTGTAGCCTGCCAGTGCTCCAAAAAGTATCACTCCAATTGGAGCGAAGAGTGCGATAAATATCCATTTCAGCGGAGCCCAGACCAATTCCTCAGCCGGTGCATAAATCCATCCCGCCATCCATCCCGTCCATAATACGAGTGGAAGAATGAAGTATTTGAATTTTACGGGGAAGTGTTTGTTGATCATTTAGGAATTTTGTGGAGTTTTATCGGCCCATGTCCAGTATAGCTTGCATCAGTCTTTTCACTTCATTTGCGTCGTCTCTTTCCGCTGCTTCTATCAGCTGTGCCATAAATTCGTCCAGCAATGCAACAGTGTCCGGATTGCTGGCTTGAAGCATTTCTGGGGTTGCATATTCAGAATACGTTTTTGGAGGGTTGTCGGATTTGCATCTGGTCATATATTCCAGAATATCTTCGGGTTCGTAGGTGGCTGGCAGTTCGTTAAAATAATCGGACGTGAAGCCGTGTTCGGCTATATCTCTTTTATCGAGTTCCTGTGGTGTTTCCATAAATTGGGTTTAAAAAATAAGAGTTATCCTCTCTGGATTACGTAGATTATATATGCGATGTAGGAAAGTACAAATAAGGCGCCCTGCCATCTTTTGAGGCGGTGGCGTTCGCCGATGAACATTGCGAAAAATAGTACTATGGTGGCCCCAAGGCATACGAGTATGTCGATTTCCGCGCTGGAACCGACCGGCAAAGGTCTGATTATACTTGTTATTCCAAGTACCCAAAGGATATTGAAAATGTTTGAGCCGACTATGTTTCCCACGGCGATGTCGGACTGTCCTCTGATTGCCGCGACAACTGAGGTGGCGAGTTCCGGCAGTGATGTGCCGACTGCGACTATCGTAAGACCGATCATGATTTCGGAAAGTCCCGCGAGTCTTGCGAGGATTACGGCCTGATTTACCAATAACTGTCCTCCCAAAAACAAAAATATCAGTCCACCGATTGTCAGAAGTATGGAAATGGAATAGGAATATGTTTTTATACCGTCCATTTCTTTGTACGGATTTCGGCGGACGAGTTCGATGGTGTAATACATAAAAATTGCGAAAAATCCCAGCAGAGTCAGCCCGTCCGTGCGCGTCAGGCTGTTGGCGGAGTCGTTGTCGAGAATTTTGTCATTTACCATCACAAAGAGAATGAGCATTGCGAGTGTGGCAAATGGGATTTCTTTCCAGGTTGTGTTTTTTTGAATTGCAAGGCCGGAAATCATGGCCGAGATTCCAAGAATCAGAAGAATATTTGCGATGTTGCTGCCGATTATGTTTCCAATCGCGATGTCCGTGGTGCCTTTTATTGCGGAAAAAATGTTAACTATCAATTCCGGAGCGGATGTTCCAAAGGCGACTATTGTAAGGCCGATGACTATAGGTGGGATGCCTGCTTTTTTTGAAATGGAAGACGAACCTCTCACCAGAATTTCAGCGCCGCCGACGAGGATTGTCAGGCCGAGGAGGAGTAATATAATTGTTAGAAACATATTTGGGTGTTGGATTTTTTAATTTTTGGCGGAGAGAGGGGGATTCGAACCCCCGCTCCGGAAAACCGGGGACCGCTTTTCGAGAGCGGCGCCTTCAACCACTCGGCCATCTCTCCATGTATATATTACAGGTCCAGCAGGACGGCTGCAATCCAGGGAAATGCTACAGTCACGTCGCTCTGAATAATCTGATAATAGCTTTGCGGTGAAAGCTTGTCCCATGTTATTTTTTCTTTTCCACCGGCGCCGGAATAAGAACCATACGACATCGGCGAAGATCCGATTTCAATAAATCCCGCCCAGTCGCGGATGCGCGGCAGGCCGAGATCGTGTTTCAGCGAAGGTACGACGCAGATAGGGAAATCTCCGGAAATACCGCCTCCAAGCTGCAAAAACGCAACCGGATGTTTTGCGGATGTTTCCATGTACCAGTCGTAGAGGTAAGCAAAATATTCCAGTCCGGTCTTCATGACGTTCTGGTCGAGGACGACTTTTTTGTCCTTGCGATGTTTGCCGCTGTAGCAATAGCTTGCGAAGATATTTCCCATTGTCGAGTCTTCGAAACCTGGGATTATGATCGGGATGTTTTTTTTGTATGCCGCGTATGTCCAGCAGTCGTCAACGTTTGTGCCTTTATCCGGTTTTATGAGATTTTCCGAAAAAAGTCTGCGGAAATATTCGTGCGGGAAGTAGCGTTTGCCTGATTTCTGCGCGTCTTTCCACATTTTCAAAAGATGAGGCTCCATGATGCGCACGCTTTCGTCTTCGGGCAGGAAAGTGTCTGTTATCCGGCGAAGTCCCGCGTCGCGGAGTTCAGCCTCGTCTGCGGGTGTCAGCTCTGTGTAGCGCGGAATGTATGCGTAGTGTGAATGTGCCGCGTAGCGGTAATAGGATTCTTCGTGATTCGCGCCGGTCGCGGAGATTATATGAACTTTGTCTTTGCGAATCAGGTCAGCGAGCATGACGCCGATTTCAAAAGAGCTGAGTGCCCCGGCCAAAGTCACCATAAGTTTTCCTCCTTTTTTGAGGTGGTCTTTGAGCCAGAGAGCGGCCTGCATTGTTGAGCCGCCGTTGCAGTGGGTCAATGAACGCTCCGCGAAAGTCGTCAGCGGTGTGCGGCTTTTTTTAACAGATGAACTCAGGGTGCCGGAGGCGGCTTTTGCGCTTGTTTCCGGATTTGTGATGTGAGCTTTCAGATGACTGGAAAGGCGATTGAATTTTGCTTTTTGCATGAATAATTTTGGTGAAATAAACAATGTGCATTTTGGATGATTTTGCATAAAAAATCAATGAACGCTATACTTTCTTTCATGAAAAAAACTGCCTCACAAAGCAGGAAACGTAAAATTGCCGCTTTTGATCCGGAAGCGCCCGCCGTGCAAAACGGCAATATTTTCGGGCTGCCTTTTACGGCTGAGGAATCGGAAGTTATTGTCGTGCCGGTGCCGTGGGAGGTGACCACGTCTTACGGTTCGGGTGCTGAAAACGGGCCTGCGGCTATTCTTGAAGCTTCTGCTCAGCTTGACCTTTATGATGAGGATTTTTCGGATGTATGGAAACGGGGAATTTTTATGGAGCCGGGTTCTTCCGATGTGATTCGTGACAGCCGGAAATATGGAAAGATGGCGAAAAAAATCATGTCGCATTTTGCGAATGGAGGAACGGGCAAAAGTGCGGAGATTAAATCTTTGTGCAAAAAAGTAAATTCCGCATGTGCGGATCTTAATGAGTGGGTCAGGACACATTCCAAAAAATGGCTGAGTGCCGGAAAATCTGTGATTGTTCTCGGGGGGGATCACAGCGTGCCTTTCGGCCTGATGCAGGCGCTTGGTGAAATTCATCCGCGATACTCAATGCTTCATCTTGATGCCCATGCCGATCTGCGCGAGGCTTATGAAGGTTTTGAATTTTCTCACGCATCGATTCAGTTTAATGCTTTGAAACTGCCGCAGGTTGAAAAATGGACTGCGGTTGGTTTGCGTGATTATTCACAAAAAGAAGCTGCTATGATTGCACGGCATCGCGGGCGTATGACCGCTTTTACCGACCGCGAGCTTAAGCGGCGCGAATATAGGGGAGTGTCGTTCGAAAAAACCTGCCGTGAAATTTTGAAAACTCTCTCGAAAAAAGTTTACGTGAGTTTTGATATTGATGTTTTGAATCCGGCGCTTTGTCCGCATACTGGAACTCCTGTGCCGGGCGGGCTGGAATTTGAGCAGGTGTTTTATCTTTTGAAAAGAATTGTCGAGAGTGGACGGAAAATTATCGGATGCGATCTTTGCGAAGTTGCGCCCGGTAAAAATGACGAATGGGACGCGAATGTCGGGATGCGGGCGTTGTATAGGCTTTGCGGGCTTGTGTCCTGAAGTTTTTATTCCTCGATAAAAACGGCGGCGGAAATTACAGTTGTCCAGAGTCCGTCTTTATTTCCCTCGGCTGACTGACAAATGTTTGTTGTTTTGAAAATATTGCCGCTTGTTTTGTAGATCTGTTCTCTTTCCTCCCATGCCTGGTTCGGATCAAATTCAATTCCCAAAGTTGTCGCGAGCATTGTGGCTGCAAGATCTTCGGCATAGTCGCCGGATTTTTTTGCGGTTTCGCCAAATGAATGATGTTCGGAAAGGTAGCCGTACTGGTTTTGTCTGTTTGTCGGAATCGCAACGCCGATAGCGGCTGACATTAGACGATTCGGTTCCTGTCCTTCGGTTCGTGCCATCACGCAGAAGGTTACCTGGCCCGCGCTCAGATATTTTAATCCTTCTTCTTTTGAAATGATTTTACATTCCGGAGGAAGAATACTTGATACGTAAACGAGGTTGCATTTTTCAACTCCGGCGTCACGAAGTGCCGCCTCGAAAGAAGCCAAACGGTCTTTGTTTACGCCGACTCCTTTGGTTAAAAACATTTTCTTTGGAATTAACATTTTTGAAAGATTATTAAACTGAAAAAAACGGAATGGCTTCCATTATAAAAAGATCTCACGAAGTTGCAATGGAATTTTTCTGGCGGAGAGAGGGGGATTCGAACCCCCGTCACAGTTTCCTGTAAACACGCTTTCCAAGCGTGCGCCTTCAGCCACTCGGCCATCTCTCCATTTTTGTGTCTGATTTATAACATGGGCGAGGCCGTGAAGGCAAAGGCTCTTGTTATCAAAAGGGCTTTATGGCATTTTAAAAACATGAGCGATATTATTTCATTTTTGTTTTTTATTGTTGCGCTTATTGTGGTTTTGACGGTGCACGAGGCGTCACATGCTCTTGTGGCGTATTACCTTGGTGATCCGACCGCAAAACTCAGGGGCAGGATGACTTTAAATCCAATTCCGCATCTGGATCCGGTTGGCAGTATCGTTTTTTTGCTGACGCAGAGGATAGGCTGGGGTAAGCCCGTTCCGATAAATCCGGCTAATTTTAAAAATCCGGTGCGCGACAGCGCTTTGACCGCGTTGGCCGGGCCGATGTCAAATTTTCTGCTGGCGTTTGCGGTTGTTTTGCCGTGGAAATATCTCGGCCAGTACATGCCGGACGTGCTGCTTACTATTATTCAGTATATTTTTCATGTGAGTATTTTTCTGGGAATTTTTAATCTTTTTCCGTTTCCGCCGCTTGATGGTTCAAAAATTGTCGGTCTTGTTATTCCAAAAAAATGGTATCGCGGATACGACAGATTTCTTGCGAATGGGGCAAAATATTTTATTGCGATAATTCTGATTGATGTTTTTATTGCGGGTCAGATTTTTGGATTCTCAGTTTTTCAGTACGTGATGGGCTTTCTGCATAACGTGATAAGCACAGTTTTGTTGTTGGGTACGTAGATATAGTGGTGTGCAGGCGAATGATAACGCGCTATGTCGTACCGCGACACGCCTCGATAGTGGCTTGCACAAGCCTTTACATGGCGATTGAGATAGAGTAGTATGGCCATGCTCTACTCTGTTTGTCAGAGTCTTTACAACTCTCTCTATCAAATGCCTTATGAGAGCCCAATATATTTTCTCTGCCGTGGCGGGGAAAACAAGGGCACTCACCTGGTTATCCTGGGGGCTCAGTTTAAAAGGCCGCAACGGCAAAGTGGAGCAGCAACAAAAGGGCAGCAACAAAAGTTATTTTATTTATTTTCCACTTCTTTCACTGTTTTCATGCGGAAGATTTTTTGTTTAACCCACGATATTACTCTTTTTCCGTGATGCGGGCTTATTAATATTATTCCAAAAAACACCAGTAGCCAGCCCGGCATAAAAGGTATGAGAAATCCTATTATTCCCAGAACAATGGAAAATGTCCCCACAATTATGCGTAGCGTCATCTTAATCATAATTTATCCGATCAGGTATTTTAGAAAAACTCCCGTAAGGTAGGCTATACTTGCCGCCAGTCCTCCGATCAATACTGTTTCAAGGCCGGAGATGAACCAGTTTTTTGGCGAAAATTTTGATTTTATCGCGCCAACCATGAATAGAGCGGAGAGTGTCGCGACGCATGTTGTTATAAAAAGAGCGGATTGGGAGAGTTTCAGGAGTGAATTGAAAGTGTATGCGATTAGCGGGATAAATCCGACCGCCACGAATGACACGAATGTTGTTATGGCTCCTTTCATGGGATGTACGCTCTCGCGGCACATTTTGAATTCGTTTCTCATCATGAGATCGACCCAGGCTTTCGGGTTTGAGGTGATTGTTTCGGTTGCGGTTTCGAGATTTTTGCCTTTGAATCCGTATTTTTTGAGAATTTCCCGCACTTCCTCTTTTTCAACTTTGGTTTTTTCTTTCAGATGCCTGAATTCAATTTCCTCTATTCTTTTATAAATTTCTTTGTTTGATTTGTCGCTGAGGTATTTGCCTGTGGACATTGAAAATGCGTCCGCGAAAATATTCGCAAAACCAAGGATAAGGATTACTGTCGTGGAAAGTGAAGCTCCGACTACTCCGGCCACGACTGCGAATGTTGTGACTGAGCCGTCTATTCCCGCATATACAAAATCCGGCAGCCAGTTATAGTTTTTGTCCCCATTACCTATTTTTACTTTTGGGTGGTCTTTCATTGTTTTTGATTTTACCAGCGGAAAGAGAATTAAGATAGAGCTGGGGTTGACAAATCCTGAGAAAGGTGCGAGGATAAGCTCCTTTTTATAATTTAATAAATCTAAATATGACTATTGAATATGCTCCTGGTTGTGATCGTGTGGATGAATTAGCGGCAAAAGCATACTTACGTTATCAGGAAAGTCTGGCAGAAGCCGAGGCTCGCAAGAGAGAGCGTGCTGCACAAAGAGCTGCTCTTGAAGAGGAGTTGGCTGGAGAGAAGTTGGATGAAGAGGATGCTATTGTTGCAGATGCTGCGGTTGCTGTTGATTCTAATGTTCAAAC
>JBDRNZ010000014.1:0-2172 GCA_043810515.1 Candidatus Peregrinibacteria bacterium | reverse complement strand
AAAATTTTCTTCCTCGGGTTCGTAAACAAAAATCGGAACTTTTTCGTTCAGACATCTGGCGTATATGGCGAACATGCCTTTGTGGCCGCCGATATCTATTATGCAGGATTTTGCAGAAATTATGGCGGGGTCGAGGATTTTGTAATCGCGTTCAACAAAAATTTCGTTAAAAACAGAGTCGTCCGCGTCCGAACTTATGAGAAATTTAAGCGGGATTTTGTTGAATTAGAATTCTTTTAAGTGGGACATAAAAATTTTTACATTCTATCCCAGACGGCGACTGTGTCCTCGCGAGGAAAAGCGGGCGGAATAATCATTTTTCCGTAGAGGCCCTGTGAGCGCAGCTGGTCTTTGTACTCAGTGACTTTTTTAAAATATTCGTCCGCGGCGTAGGGTTCATTCAAAATATAATACCGTTTACGGTGAAGACTTATGCAGCCGAAACAATTTTTGCAGGCCATCAGCCATTCTCCATATTCGACATCGTGGCAATCAACGCAAAGAAAGCAAAAATTGCAATTGCTCATTATGTGGCAGCTTGAAAGCTGATAGCAAAGCTCGCCTTCCTCAAGAATAGTAATGTCCCAGGAATCCGTGACCTTTTTGCATTCCAATAAATAGCCGCCGTCCTGGCATTCATTCACATCAAAAGATTCGAAAATATTTCTGGAATGATAAACTCCATTTCCGGTAAAATTTTCACTATCAGTTTCCAGCGCCCATATTCTCGGGATTTTGTTTTTAAGTTCTTCAAATTGTCGCGTAATTTCATCCCGCGTCAATTTACTGATTTTCTGATGATATTCTTCCTCGGAATATGACTCGTTGAAAATGTGAAAGTTCTTTTGTTTGATTCCCACGCATCCCACGCAATTCCGGCATCCTTTCAGAAAATATCCGTATTTGCAGTCACTGCAATTGAGAGAATCCTGCAAAAATTCGCAATTATAGCAATTTTCGCAATTCAGACACTGATAACATAAAGTACAACTTTTAACATGGTCGCAATCGACACAATCCCTGTTGCCATAAAAATCCCTTCCATACATACAATTTTCGTTCTCAACGGCGTTGGCTATCAGATAACAATTTTTTGCGCCTTTGACGTTGTACGTGTAGTCGCTGTTTATGGAATTCACAATATAAGAAGACAGCCGCGGAGATGTCATCTGCAATTTTTTGTACTCGGTTAAGAAATCAGTCATTTTGAAAGGGCTTTAAATCTAGCCAACATATTCCCAAAAGCATTTCTGGCAATAAACTTTGTAGGGGCTGTCGGAGCTGTATGGGGAAATAATAGATTCATGGCATTTGTCGCAGGTGCGTTTGTAAAGTTTGCGCTCGTTGCGCATTGCGAGCCGGGCGTCCTGCCGGCAGGCCGGACATTGTGTCGGATCGGGCAGGTCTTTCTTTTCATAAAATTTCCGCTCCTGTGGGAGGATCAGAAAATCTTTGTTACAGGCACTGCATCTCTGCTTTTCGGATTGCATGTTCCTTATATATAACAATTTTTAATAGAAAACAATCATGGCCTTCCGTCCGCTCTGAATAGTGGCTTTTTCTCCTGTAAAATCATGGATGGCATTTTCTATAACACTGTATGAATAATGATAAAAGTCGCCCGATGAGATCCCCGGATCGTGCGTAATAAAGCCATTTTCATCGTAGCCTATAATAACGAGCATGTGGTACTCGGGGCCGAGTCCGGTATATCCCGGATTTGCAAGAATTCTTCCCGCTGCCGGAATTATCACCGGATATCCCGAAGCCAGGAGCCTCTTTATATTTTCCACAGTCACTACATCGCCATAATACGGTGAGCTTCTGCGGTAATAGTAATTTCCAACGATAGTGGCGGTTTCGGACGTATCGACGTCGACCTTGTAACCATTTGCATTTTCATAGTCTATAAGGTTGAGTATTTCCCAATTGGCGGTTCCCGCATCCAGATAAGTATTTCTAAGATAATATTCAACCATAATCATGGCGGCTTCCTCGCAGGCTTCCTGATACGGCATATTCCAGTCGCCATTCGGAGCCTGGGCCGTGAATGGGACACTAAGCGTCAGACTTTGGGGCAGTGTGATATTTTCAGCCATGACTAAAGGATCTTGCGGATCTTCCGGAAGAGAGATGGATTCCCCTTTCTCAAGGTAATTTATAAGATTGTTC
>JBDRNZ010000013.1:0-4685 GCA_043810515.1 Candidatus Peregrinibacteria bacterium | reverse complement strand
ACTTTTTGATGTGCCAGCGGAGGTTATTGATATGGACGAGGTTTATGAGCTTTCGAGGAAAATGTATAAAATCTGCGTTTCGCTGCTAAAAAGCATGGATGAGAATTTTGAAAAATATCTGCATGTCGGGGATTCGGGAATCGGAGTCGTGGTCGGACCGGCCGAGGGGGACAAAGACGGCGCCATAAAGCGGTTTGCGGATGAGCTTGCGGTCTCGCGCGATTTTAAATTTGGCAAAGACTTAAGGGAAATCCTGGTTCTCGGGGACAGAGCGCAGGAAGGCGGAAATGATTTTTATTTTTTGAACGGAAGGTACGGCACGCCTTATACAGTCGGAAATCTGGGCTTAAAAAAGGATTGTCCAAAGCCGGTTTTGGATAAAAACGGACAAAGACTTTTGCATTCGGAAGGAACTCTTTACTTACTGGATTCCATCTTAAATGGTTAGCAGAGAACATTTTGCCTATTTCACAAGTCGACATCGATTGACTAGCTGATGTTTTGTTATGTAATATAGGGCGCCTACAACTAACCAATAAACTATGTTGAAACGGTTTTTATCAGGCTTGAGTCTGACTGTGCTTTTTAGCATGCTGCTGCCGATGTCCACATTTGCCGCGGAGGTGGCAAGGGATTATGTGCAGGGCATCAATCTTGCAGTGAATGGCTCAGCCGCGACTTCATTTTCACCGGCGGACGGAGAAACTCTTGCCGTAAATATAACTTTAAATACCTCTCAGTATCAGGCTGATCTGAATCAGTCTTCGGGGGAAGTTATGGTGAAATATAACGGACAGGTTATAAAAACTCTCGACCAATGGAAACCGGGCACCGGGCTTCCGTCAAGCCTCAGCTGGGATGGTAAGGAGATCAATGCCGGTACTTATCCGGCTTCCGTATGCGGCAGCGCGGGTCTGAGTTGTCCGGACGGAGATTATGAAATCGAGGTTTATGTCAAATATGTCGCATCTTCAACGACGACCTATCTGGATACAGAAACCAAGGCTTTTTCTATCGGTGAAGACCCTTTAAACCTTTCAACATTCTCATTAAGCACAACATCCCTTGATCCGTCCCCTCTTGGCGCGGACGATGTTCTGTCTATCAACTACACCCTGAATAAAAAAGCGGACAGTGTGACCGCGGAGGTATTGAATCCACATGGAACCTTATATAAGACTTTTCTGGCAACCACCCAGGCCGAGCTGACTTCCGGCATTTTCAACTGGAGTGGCATATACGCGAATAAGCTTGTTGAGCCGGGAGAATATTCCGTAAAACTAACCGCGAAACTGGCCGGCGAAAGCGATCTGATCGAGACCAAAACTTTTAATGTGGCATATTCAAATTCAAACAGCCCAGATGTGACGAATTTTACAGTTCTTCCCGACTCTTTTGATCCTGATTTTGAGGATGCTGTGATTGAATTCAAAAACACAACCGACAGCAGACTTACAGTGGAAATCCGCCAGAACGACGGAACCAGAGTACGCTCTTTTGACGGGTATGAGTACGATTCCTACAGCGCGAACGACACACATTCCGTTGCGTGGGATGGGAAAGACAAGTCCGGAAATAAGGTTACATTAACAACTTACAAGGTTTCTGTGATTGCAAGCAGCGATTATGGTGTTGCTCTTGAGGAAAAAAGTGTCACCGTTGATAATTCCGGCGGATCGGTAACAACGTCAAATGCCCATATTGAGGGTGTTTCATTAAGCCCCTCCGGAACATTCGAACCGGCGGAAGATGATGAACTTTCAATCGAGTTTGATGTAAAAAAAGATCTCGACAACCTTACAATATTCGCCGAAAAAGGATCCACCAAAATCGAAATTTACGATGAAAACAATGTCGATGAGGAGAATAATATCGAAGTTTTGTGGGACGGAACCGATGATGACGGTGACTATGTTGAGCCGGGATCATGGAGAATTTTGTTTGAATCAAAGCTTGGCGCGACTGTTCTCACGGCCGTAAAATCAATAAATATCTCCTACGAAAAGCCTGAAATTGATGATTTGTATCTTTCGAAAGATAAATTTGATCCGGATCAGAACGAATTTACAAACATACTTTTCCGTGTGAACGCGGACGCCAATATAACCATAGAGGTTCTGGAAGATCAGGACAGCGACGATACTCTTATTGAGGATATGGAAGTCGAAGCTGATAAATGGTACGCGGTGGAATGGGATGGTGGAAATTATGACTACGGTGACAACATTGATCTTAAGCTGACCGCGGAAAATCCTGTTATGGAAGATGTATACGATACTGACACCATAGACGTGGATCTTGCCGAGGATGATGTTTCCAGCAATAAATCAAACGTGACCGGCGACTATATTTCTCCGGTTATCACGGATGGCGAGAGCGAAATGCGAATTTTCTACAATCTGGAGGATGATGCCGATTTTGTGGAAGTTTCAATACATAAAGGCACAAGCGGCTCCGGCTCCACCGTTATAAATCTCGCGGAGATCAATGACCAGTCCGAGGGCGACCACACTATTTTGTGGGACGGCAGAAACAGCAGCGGAAGCAAGCTGTCAAAAGGCATTTATACATACAAAATAGTTTCAAAACTAAGCAGTTCCGATACCGAAATCGGACTTTTTGTGGTCGGAGAAGTCGGCGATATCGAGAGCGTTGCCAGCAGTTCTTCCAGTAGCAGCTCAGACGGCAATATAAGCTCAAATGTTGTGGTTCTGGATGGAAATATAGTTGGAACGTCCGGCACGACAGGTACGACATCTTCCGGTAATTGCGCAGGATTTGCGGATATTTCCGAAAGTTCGGCCTATTGTGACGCCGTAACGTGGGCAAAGAGCGAAAATATATTTGTGGGCTATAGTGATGGCACTTTTAAGCCTTATCAGCCTATAAACCGCGTTGAGGCGCTGAAAGTCATTCTTGAGGCTTTGAATATAACTATCCTTCCTCTGGATTATTCCAGTCTTGGATTCAGCGATGTTGATATGTACGCATGGTATATGCCTTATATAAGAACCGGAAAATTTCTTGGAATATTCCAGGGTGATGCCGGAAAAACAACAGCAAGGCCTGATGAAACAGTAAACCGCGTTGAGGAATTGAAACTTGTTTTTGAAACTCTGCGAACTGTCGGATCTTATCAGTCAGCGGCCTGCGGCGTAACCATGTACGGTGATATTCCGGTTGGTGCGTGGTATTACAATTATGCGTGCGCCTCAAACCAGTATTCACTTTTCGAAGGAGCATTTTTGAATCCTGCGTTCCTAAGCACACGCGGCGAGGTAGCCGAGATTTTGTACAAATTGCATAACGCAGGACTTTTATAGGAACTTTTTTGAAAGTTTTTTGGACAAATAGACATCGTGAAAAAGGCCTTGAACAAGGCCTTTTTCTTTTTCCACAGTATATTTCCGGTAACGTATTTTGAATAAAGCCGTTAAAAGACTTGACAAATTTTGTTTTATAGGTATTATTGTCATCTTATCTTTTTGTCAATTGCTCTAAAACACGTTAACTAAGCCTTAAATATATATTTTATTTCCAAAAAAAGTATAACCCAATAAACTTATGTGGAAAAAATTTCTTGCCGTAATGGCACTTGCCGGAGTACTTATGACTTCAAGCGCATCAGCGCTGGATACGTCTACACCAATGGACGAATTTAACGTAAGTACGACAAATTTCGATCCTTCGAGCGGAGAGTACGTAAACGTAACTTTTAATCTGCTTGAACAGGTCGCCGGTGTTAAAGTTTACGTTGTAAACAAAAACACCAATACTATCGTTTCCGTACTGGAGGAGGATGCCACCGTAGGTCCAATGCCTATACGAAACACCTGGTATGGTAGATCTCCGAACGAAGCGAACGGCGCACGTGTTTTGCCTGACGGAATGTATACCGTCAAAGTCGATCTGACTATGGGCGGATTCACCTTTACCGCCGCCGCAAAGGATATTGAGATAGAAAGCGTACATATTGTTAAGCCGATAACAAAATTAGGGATTTTTGTTCCGGTTATAAGCAATCTTGTAGCTTCAGCTCAGAGTTTTTCACCTTCAGCAGGCGAAACAGTAACTGCCACTTTTCAGGTAAAGACTCCTGAAACTGCGACTGCTACTGTCACAGCCGCGGTTACTGACGCTAACGGAAATCTGGTTAAAAACGGTCTTACCGTAAGAAAAACCAGCGAGATTCTGGCAGCCACTCCTACCGTTACTACCTATTATATAACACAGTGGAACGGTAAAAATTCCAGCGGGAATACGGTAGCTGAGGGATATTACACTATAACCGTAACGGCAATAAATACATACGGCACAGATACTGAGACAACCCGTGTGTATGTACAGGGATCGTCCGTTACTCCTCCGCCTGTTTTAGGCGAAGCTCCTGAAGTTTCAGCTCTAGCGGTTACTCCTGCGGCATTCGCACCGGAGGACGGCGAAACAACCGAAATCGAATTCAGTGTTGATAAAGACGCCTACCTTGAAGTTGTTGTCAAAAGCTCAAACACAGTTGTAAAAACATTTTCGACTTATGACGGGACTGTTCTTTATGACAACAGCGACTTTTCATTAATATGGAATGGAAAGGACAATGACGGAAACTATGTTAATGATGGAGCTTATACCGTTTACGTAACGGCTAAAAATTCATACGGAAGCGATACCGATACAAAAGCTGTTAC